>DASTIX010000162.1:0-36127 GCA_035717165.1 Candidatus Dormiibacterota bacterium | reverse complement strand
CGGCAGGCGCGTGATGTCGATGCCTTCGAACAGAATGCGTCCGTCGCTCGCCGGGAGCGTACCCGCGACCACGGCCATGAACGTCGACTTGCCCGCGCCGTTGGGGCCGATCAAACCGGTGATCTTGCCTCGCGGAACCTCTAGCGAAACGCCGTCGACCGCGTGCATGCCTTCGAAGTGCCGGTGGACGTTCTCGGCCACGAGCATCGCGTTGTCAGGCATCGGGCGCACCCTCGTACACGTGGCGCGGTTCGGGGCGCACACCCTCCGGCCGGAACCACAGGAAGCCGAGGATGAACAGCCCGATGCAGACCCACTCGAGCGCGGGTATGAAGTTCGGCGGACCGATGTTCATCCGACCCAGGAGGCGTGTGACCTCCTCGAAGCCGACCGGCACGAGCAGCGCGCCGAGGATCGCGCCGACGTTGTTGCCGCGACCGCCGACGATGACCGCGGCGAACAGGATGATGGTCTCCGGGTAGAGCCACGTCGACGGCGCCCAGACCTGCAGGAAGCCCACGAGTATCCCTCCCGAGAGTCCGGCGATCGCTCCCCCGACGATGAAGATGGTCATCTTCATCGCCACCGGGTTCTTGCCGATCGCGGTCGCCGCCAGCTCGTGGTCGCGCATCGCGCGGAGCGACCGGCCGAACGGCGAGTTGACGATCCGCGAGGCGACGAACCACACGAGGGCGACGCCCAGAGCGGTCAGCCCGACATACAGGTACTGGTAGCCGTCGCTGCTCGTGTCCAGCTGGTCCTGCAGAGGCTGCGGCACGAGCGCGAGGCCGGCCGCGCCGTTGAGCCACGGACGCGCGTTGTTGATGACCGTGTTGGCGATGATCGACGTCACCAGCAGCGCGATCGCCTGGTAGTCAGTGCGCAGCTTGCGTAGGACGACAAGTCCTACCGGCACCGCGAGCACGGCGCCCGCCAGAGTGGCGCCGATCCAGGGGATGGGGAAGGGCAGCTGGTAGCCGCCGAAGTAGATCTGGAAGCTGTAGTCGGGATTCGTGTCGGGCGGCATCGACAGCACTGCCGCCGCGTACGCCCCGGCGGCCTGGAAGACGATGAGGCTGAAGTTGACGATCCCGGAAACGCCGAACTGGAGGTTCAGCGCCAGGCAGGCGATGATGTCGACGCCCGCGAACACCAGGATGTTGACCGCGTAGTAGGTGTTCATCCCGCGGCCGCGAGCGCGCCGCGCTTGGCCAGCAGACCCTGCGGGCGCAGCACCATGACCAGCACGAGAATCGCGAAGGCGACGACGTTCTTGTAGTCGGGCGACCAGAGCGCCGCGCTCAGCTCGGTGATGAGGCCGATGGCGACGGCGCCGAGCATGGCCCCATACGGCTGGCCCGCGCCACCGAGGACGGCTGCCGCCAGCGCGGTGATCAGGAACCCGGCTCCGCTCGAGATCGTGAACGAGTCTGAGTCCAACGCGGCGACAACCCCGGCGAGCCCGCACAGCGCGCCGGTGATCAGCCACACCATGTCGATCACCCGCTGCGTCGGGATGCCGCAGTTCCGCGCGAGCGTCGGGTTCGCGGCGGTGGCTCGCATCGCTTTCCCGAGCCGCGTGTAGCGCAGCAACCCGTGGATGGCGAGCATGACGGCAACCGAGAGAAAGATGATCGCGATCTGGTTGACGGTGAGCGCGATCGCACCGAAGTGCATCAGGTTGCTGAACCGCTCGCGGTACGACACGCTGAAGTAGCCGACGACCGGCAGCAGGATGTTGGAGATCATCAACGACACCGCCAGCGACACGATCACCATGCCGAGCGGTCCGGTGTTCTTGCGCTGGAACGGTGCGTAGATGAAGCGGTTGATGAGGAACGAGAACACGGCGCCGAAAACAGCGCCCCCGATCATCGCCAGCCAGATGGATGCACCCGCATGGTCGATGTAGTAGGCGACGTAGGCCGACGCGATCATCACCTCGCCGTATGCGAGGTTGATCATGTTCGTGATCCCGAACTGCATCGTGAAACCCACGGCGGCGAGCGCGATCACTGACGCGCTGACGAGGCCAAAGCCGAACGCCGCGACGAACAGGTTCACGGCGTCCGGCTCCTTCCGGCCCTCTCTCGGACTCTAGATCCCTCCGGCGTCGGCAAGCGCTTTCGTCTGGTCCGGGGTGAGCTGGGCGACCTGGACCTCACCGCCCTGCGCGTCGTACTTGACCAGGATGTAACCCGACTGCGAGTTGTTGTACTGGTCGAAGTTGTTCTCGCCGGCCGCGCCCACGTAGCGGATCGACTTGCCGGACTTGAGGGCGTCGGCGCCTTCCTTGTACGTGTGGACGACGGTCGCGCCTGAGGTGCCGTTGGCGATGTCCTTGATCTTGGAGTTGTAGACCTTGGGGTCCGAGCTGTTGGTGGCGAGCATCGCCAGCGCCGTCATGACGATCCCGTCATACAGGTGCAGTGTCGAGCCGCGCTGGTTGTACTTCGGCGCGTTGGCGAACGTCTGGGCGGCGATCTTCAGGTTGTTCTGGAACTCGTCGTAGGCCGTCCCCGAGAAGGTGTAGCCGAGGTCGACGCCGCGGTAGTCCTGCACGACGTCGTTGACGCCGATCGTCCCGGTCACGTCCTTGAACCACTCCGGGTCGATCGTCGCCGACGTGCCGATGAACGGGATGGTCTGTCCGCCGTTCAGCTCCTTCACCTCACCGAGGTACGTGCCGGCCGAGCCGAGCGCCTCGGTGAAGATCACGTCCGGTTTGTACTGCAGCATGCTCGTGGCCTCGGTGCGGAACGACGCATTACCGAGGTGGATGGGGAAGTTCTGCACGGTCTTGCCGAAGTGCTTGAGCGCGTTGGTGGCCGGTGCGACGAAAGATTGCGATCCGATGTCGTCCCCGAAGACCAGCGCGACCTTGTTCCACGCCGGGTGGTTGGGCCCGTACTGAACCCAGCCCACCATCGCGTAGGCGTCGTAGATGTCGGCGGGCACGAGGCGGTGGAAGTACTGGAGCTTGGTCTTGTTGAACTCGCTCTGTCCGGTCATGCAGAACATCGGGATGTGCGCCTTGTCGACGATCGGCGCCACGGCCGAGGCTTCGTCCGACGTGCATCCGACGACCGCCATCAGGTTCGAGTTGCCGGCGATCATCTGGTTGGCGGCCGGCGCCGCGTCCGCGGGCTCACCGCGGGTGTCGAACTGCTGGCACTGAATCTGTCTGCCGCCTACGCCTCCGTTGCTGTTGATCTCGGGGGCGGCCGCAAGGCACGCGGCGTAGTACGCCGGACCCAGGTTGGCGTCGGCGCCGCTGAACGGCGCCAGCACGCCAACCAGCAAATTCCCCGAGCCAAGCCCGCTTCCCGAAGAGCTCGAGCCGCCCCCGCAGGCTGCGAGCACGACTGCGGCAAGCAAACCCGCCGCTCCGACAAACCGCGTGTGGACGGTCTTCACTGCGCTCCTCCCCTTAAATGCCGGAAAACCCTGCGTGGCGATTCCCTGCAGAATTGTCGACATTATTGACGATAATCTTTCCCGTGGCAACCGCGCGACGTCCGCGCAAGGACGCTTATCACCAGCTGCGTGAGGGAATCGTGAGCGGCCAGTTCCATCCGAACGAGCGCCTGGTCGAAGCCGCCATCGCCGCCCGTATCGGCGCCGGACGCACCGCGGTGCGGGCGGCGCTGGTGCGACTCGACCAGGAGGGCCTGGTCAAGCTCGAGCCGAATCGCGGTGCACGCGTACGAGTCATGTCCGACCGCGAGGCGCTCGAGATCGAAGAGGTGCGCGCGGTCCTCGAAGCCATGCTTGCGAGGCGGGCGGCCGAGCGGATCAAAGCTGACGCGCTTCGCTCACTGCGTGAGCTCATCGTCGACATGCGCAAGCGGGTCGACGGCGGTGACTCGATCGGCTATTCGGAGCTGAACGCGACGTTTCACCAGCTGATCTGGACCGCGGCCGAGCATCCGACGGCCGGGAACCTGGTCGGCAGCTTGAAATCGCAGGCCATCCGGTTCCAGTACCAGACGGCCCTGCGACCGGGGCGCGCTCGGCGTTCGCTGCGCGAGCACGAGGCCATCTTCGCGGCGCTGAAGGCGCACGACGGTGACGCCGCGGACGCCGCCATGACGGCGCATCTCGCCGAGGTGCTCGACACGTTGAAGTGGGCGATCGAGACGCAGCACCGCACGGCGAGCTGGCTGCCGGGCTAGTCGGCCCCCAGCACGACCGACTCGGCAAGCTTGGCCAGGCCGTAGAGCGTCCGCAACGAAGGCACTTCGACGCCCTGCCACCCGGCGATCTCGATCACGGCCCCGAGCAGAGCGTCGAGCTCGAGCGGCTTGCGCGCTTCCAGGTCCTGCAGCATCGACGTCTTATGTCCGCCCACGGCGGCGGCTCCTGCCATCCGCTTCTCGACGCTCACCGGAAACTCGACGTCGACCGATCGCGCGACGGACTCGACCTCGCGCATCAGGGTGCGGATCAGCTCGCGGCTCGTTTCGGTCGCGAACATCTCGCCGAGCGTCGCGCGCGTCACCACGCTGATCGGGTTCAAAGTCGCGTTGCCCGCGACCTTGAGCCAGATCTCGTTGCGCAGACGCGACTGGACAGGCGCCTTGAACCCGGCGCGGGTGAGCATCGCCGCCAGGCGCTGAATCCGATCGCTCCTCGACCCGTCAGGCTCGCCGAGCGAGAATCGGTCGCCCTCCTCGTGGACGATGACGCCGGGCGCGACGATCGTGGCGGCGGGATAGACGACACAGCCGATCACCCGCGCGGGCGGGATGCTGCGTGCGATGACACCGCCCGGATCGACCGTCTCGAGGTGGCGGTCGGGGAAATACCACCACGGGATGCCGTTCATCGCCCCGACCACCGACGCGTCGGGCGCGAGTGCCTGTCCGATGCGCGGAGCCACGGCGGGAATGCTGTGGGCCTTGAGCGTGACGAAGACGAACTCCGCGCCTCCGATGGCGCCCATGTCGTCGGTGCACGCCGGACGTACGGTGAACTCACCGCCGGCCTCTCTGAGCGTGAGGCCGTTCGCTCGCATCGCGGCGAGGTGCGGTCCCCGCGCAATGAGAAGCACGTCCTCGCCGCTGCGAGCGAGGCGCGCGCCGAGGAGACCTCCGATGGCCCCCGCGCCGACGATCGCGACGGTCACTTGGCTGTGAACGTCTCGGCTACCGCGCGTCGCTGGACCTTGCCGGTCGCGGTGCGCGGGATCTTGTCGACCACGAACAGCTTGCGCGGCACCTTGTGGTCCGCGAGGCGCTCGCGCGCGAACGCGATCAGCTCCTTCTCGGATGCGTCGCCCTTCAGGACGACGGCGGCCGCGACCTCCTCGCCCCAACCGGAGTGCGGCACGCCGAACGCCACGGCCTCGGAAACGGCCGGATGCTGCAGGAGGACGTCGTCGATCTCGCGCGGCGCGATCTTCTCGCCACCGCGGTTGATCATCTCTTTCAGCCGTCCGACGAGAGATAGGTATCCGCTCACGTCGAGCACTCCCTGGTCGCCCGTGCGAAACCAGCCGTCGGTGAACGACTTCGCGTTTGCTTCCGGGTTGTTGGCGTAAGCGTCGACCACGCTCTGGCCTTTGATGACGACCTCACCCTGCGTGCCCGGCCGCAAGAGCGCGCCGTGGTCGTCCATCACGCCGATCTCAATGCCTGTCGCGCGGCCCACGCTTCCAGGTCGGCGCTCGCCCGGCGGCAGCGGGTTCGACGCCATCTGATGCGAGGCCTCGGTCATCCCATAAGCCTCGATGACGGGTGCGCCGAAGCGCGCCTCGAGCTGATGCATCGTCTCCGCCGAAAGTGCCGAAGAGCTCGAGCGGATGAATCGCAGGCCCTCCGACCCAGGCGGTCGCTCGCCACGGTTGCGCAGCAGAAGCATCTGATGGATCGTCGGCACGGCCGAATACCAACTCGCGTGGTGCTCGGCGACGGCCGGCCAGAACGTCATCGCGTCGAAACCCGGCGGCACGACCTCTGTGCCGCCCGAGTAGAACGTCGCCATGGTCGAAGCCATGAGGCCATGGATGTGGAAGAGGGGCATGACGCACATCGCGACGTCATCCGGCGTGAGCGCGTATGTGCGCGCGATGTTCTGTGCCGAGTACGCGAGGTTACGCTGGCGGAGCGGGACCTGCTTCGGGCGGCTCGTCGTGCCGCTGGTGTGCAGGACGAGTGCCTCGTCGTCTGGGCCTGGCGCCGATGCCGATCGCCGCGGATCGGTTTTCGACTGTGTCTCGAGCGTGAGGCGACCGTCTTCACCGACCGATGCCTCGATCAGCGCCACGCCGTCGGGCATCGCCCTGCGCGCCGCCTCGGCGCCACCCGGAGGCACGACGAGCGCCTTCGCCTCGGTGTCCTCGAGATAGAAGCGGAACTCGCTCTCCTTGTACGCGGGATTCAGTGGTGCCGCCGATCCCGCCGTCGCGGCCGCGAGGAACAGGACGATGCTCTCGACGCCGTTGGGAAAGACGAGGGCGACACGATCACCGCGACCGACGCCGGCCCGAGCGAGAGCGTCGGCGCAAGAGTTGACCTGCTCGCGGAGCTCTGCGTATGTCAGGCGCGGACCGGATGGCACCGCGATCGCGGTGCGCTTGGCGTCGCCTCGCTCGAGGACCTCGTTGAGAGTTTGCGTCATGGCGTCGTCGCCTTTCTCCTGCTCAATGTCCACCTGCTGTTTGCTCCCCCACACAACATGCCAAAAGATCGTGTGTCGGATGCCGACCGACCCATGCGCAGTACGGTATCAACGTTGATTCGCAACCTGGTCGGTGCCGAGTGGCGCACGCCGTCCGACGGCGCCGAGACTCTGCCCGTCTACAACCCGGCGACGGGCGAGGTGATCGACCACGTTCCCATGTCGGGCGCGCGAGACGTCGACACGGCTGTGCAGGCGGCTCGTTCCGCGTTTGCGCAGTGGTCGCGCACGGCGGTGATGGAGCGCGTGCGGCTGATGTTTCGGTTCAAGGCGATCCTCGAGGACCATGTCGACGAGCTGGCCGCACTGACGACGCGGCATCACGGAAAAACGCTCGAAGAAGCCGGCGGCGAGGTGCGGCGCGGCATCGAGGTGGTCGATTTCGCGTGTGGCGCCCCGACCTTGCTCCAGGGCCGCACGCTGCGCGACGTTTCGGGTGGCGTCGATCAGGACCTCTACCGCTACCCGGTCGGCGTGTGCGCTGGTATCCCGCCCTTCAACTTCCCGGTGATGATCCCGTTGTGGATGTTCCCCCTGGCGGTGGTCGCGGGGAACACGTTCGTCCTCAAACCGTCAGAGCGCACTCCACTCGGCGGAGCCAGGCTCGCGGAGCTCTTCCTCGAGGCGGGTTTCCCGCCCGGCGTGCTCAACGTCGTGCACGGCGCGTCGGCGACCGTGCAAGCGCTGATCGAGCATCCCGCCGTGGCCGCGATCTCGTTCGTCGGCTCGGCGCCAGTCGCGCGGCACGTGTACACGCATGCCGCTGCGCAGGGCAAGCGTGTGCAGGCGCTGGGCGGCGCCAAGAACCACATGGTCGTCATGCCGGACGCCGATCCCGAGCTCGCCGTCCCGGCGATCCTGAACTCGGCGTTCGGCAACGCCGGCGAGCGCTGCCTGGCCGGTTCGGTCGCGGTCGCGGTCGGTCAGGCCGCCGATGAATTGCTCGATCCGCTGCGCGACGCGGCCTCGAAGCTGGTCGTCGGGCCCGGCGACGAAAAAGGGGTGCAGGTCGGGCCGCTCATCCGCGCCGAGCATCGTGACCGCGTGGCGGGCTTCGTCGAAAAGGGCGTGTCCGAAGGGGCGGAGCTGATCGTCGACGGCCGCCGCGAGATGTCGCGTAAGGGGTTCTTTCTTGGACCGACAATCCTCGATCACGTCAGGCCGGAGATGACCGTCGGCCGCGAGGAGATCTTTGGCCCCGTCCTATCGGTGTCGCGCGCGGCGAATCTCGACGAGGCGATCGCCCAGGCCAATGCGTCGGCGCTGGGCAACATGGCCACGATCTTCACGCAGTCCGGCCGCGCAGGTCGTGAGTTTCGCGAGCGGGTGGAGGCCGGCATGACCGGCATCAACGTGCCCATCGCGCAGCCTTTTGCGTTCTTTCCTTTCAGTGGCTGGAAAGGCTCGTTCTACGGCGATCTTCACGTCCACGGCACGGACGGGATCGATTTCTACACGCGCAAGAAGGTCGTGGTAACGCGCTGGTGAGCGGCGCCGGCTCATTGTTTTCATGGACGGTCACGCTGCTCTTCGCCGCGCTCACCGTGATGCTCGGCTATGAGAGCTGGGCGCTGCTCACGAACCACACGCCGATCACCGAGTACATCCGGCCGGCGGTCCACTCGTATCCCGGAATCGCTTTTGCCGTGGCCGTCGTGCTGGGCATGATCCTCGGCCACTTCCTGTGGGGACCGGCGTGGGGGAGGACGTCGCCGGAAGGCCAGAAGCCTTGAACGTCGACCTCAGCACGCTCAACTATTCGCCGGCGTCGATCCTCTCGCTGATCGCGACGGCGTTTGCGCTGATCGCAACGCTGCTGATGGCCGAGGAGTCGTTCGCGCTGCGCGCCGGACGCGATCCGCTGGCCAACAGCGTCCGCGCCATGGTCCGGCGGTTTCCGCGTGTCACCTACGCGTTGGCGATCGTGATCGGCATGTTCCTCGGCCACGAGCTCTGGCCGTAGAAAGCGCGGCGGCGCCGGCGGCACGGCGAGCGGAGTGGGCGGGCACGACGATGGTCGTGGTCTCCGCCATCTCGTTCGGCACACTCTCGATCTTCGCCAAGCTCGCGTACGGCTCGGGCCTCGGCATCGAGCAGCTGCTGGCGTTTCGTTTCGTGCTGGCGGCGGTAGGGATGTTGATCCTCGCGTTCGCCGTCGGTCAGAGCCCTTTTCGCCTGAGCCGCCGGCAGGCGGCAAGCCTTCTCGCCGTGGGTGGCGTCATGTACACGGCCCAGGCCCTGACCTACTTCATCGCGCTGCGCACGCTGCCGGCGTCGCTGTGCGTGCTGATCGTGTACATCTACCCAAGCCTCGTCGTGATCGCGGCCTGGTTGTTCCTGCACCGGCGAGTATCGGGCTGGCACGTGGGAGCACTGATTGCGAGCTTTGCCGGCGTCATCCTGCTCGTCGGCGGCGCTCAGTTTCAGCTTGGGACCGGCTTGATCTTTGCTTTCGCGTCGCCGCTGATGTACACGGCCTTCATCCTCGTCAGCGAGCGGGTCATGACCGGCGTGCCACCGGTCGCCGCGAGCGCGGTGATGATGTCCGGGACCGGAGTGGTGCTGAGCGGCATCGCGGCGGTGCAGGGTCAGCTGATGTTGCCGTCGACGGTGGAGTCGTGGGCGATCAGCGTGGGCATCGCGGTGGTCCCGACGATGATCGCGATCTCGCTCTTTCTCGCGGGGCTGCCGCGCGTCGGCGCGGCACGGGCGTCGTTGATCAGCACCCTCGAGCTGGTGGTGACGGTGACGCTCGCGATCCTCTTACTCGGTGATCGTTTCTCCCCGCTCGAGGCCGTCGGTGCCGTCCTGGTGCTTGGCGCCGTGGTGGCCGTTCAGGCCGCGCACATCTGGAGGCCTGTTCCCCTCAAGTAGAGAGCGTGTCCCGCAGGTCGCACAGGATCGGATGGAGCTCGTGCGCGCCGTTGACGTTCGACGTGTCGAGCTTCCAGTCCTTTCGGGCGAGCACGAATGGGTGCAGCTGCTCGCCGCCGATCGAGCCATGGCCGCCGGCCTGGTCCTCGAAGTTCACCTGCTTGCCGTCGCGAAACGCGCCGAACACGACGAGGTCGCCGCAGTTGTCGAACGAGTTGAGCCGCGACAGCTGGGCGCGGAGGATGGTTTCGTCGTCGTACGCGCCCAGCTGCGAGCCGTTGAGGAAAAGCACGTCCTGCGTGCCTTCGCGCGCCATCACGACCGCGACCTCCGGCCGTGCCTGCAGCCAATCGACCAGGTCTGGACGGCTCGCCTTGACCTGGCTGAAGTCCATCCGGCTTCCGCTCTCCGCGAGGTAGATGTGCGCCAGCCCGCCGGATGCGGTGAGGCGCGGCTGGCCGGGTAGGACATCGGCGAGCTTGAACGGGATCGAATCGACCTGGCCGTGGTCGGACAGGACGACCATCTCGTAGCGGTCGCCACGTGCGTTGGCGATGCGGCCGATCGTGTGGTCGACGTGTTTGAGAACCCGCCTCGCCGCCGGGTCGCTCGGACCAAATGCGTGCGCGGTCTCGTCGAAGGCGTAGAAGCCGGCGTAGATCGGCGAATAGCCCTCGCGCATCGCCTTCTCGACCGCGTAGCGCGTGAGGTGGTGGATGAAGATCTCCTCGACGACGTCCGTCACCACATACGGACGTGCCGGGTGGCGGCCTTCGGACTCGGACTTGGTCAGGTCGCGTGCCGTCCGCCCGACGACGCGTGCGGTCTGCGAGAGCCAGTCGCCGAGATTGATCGGATTGGCGAGGTAGGGCACGAGCACGCTTGCGGCGGAGCGAGACTTGCCCGGCTGCAGATAATTGCGGTCCTGGTAGGCGATGCCGAACGTGTCCTTGGCGCCCGCGGGGTAACACGCCGCGATGCACGCGCCGTTCTCCGTCAGCGGCTTGCACCCATTGAAGTACTTGTCCGCGACCTTCTTGAAAGTCGAGCCGGCGCCGAACTTCACCAGCACACCGCGCTCGCGGTCCCACCAGCGAAAGCTAGGGATGTCGGTGTTGTCGCCGTAGAGAATCCCAGCTTGGGCAAAGGGCGTGGTCGATGGCACGCCGCAGCGATAGCGATGCATCTCATACCGCTCCATGTCCATGAGGCGGCGGACATTGGGCATCTCGCCGGCATCGAGCGCGCGCTCGAGCATCGCGGCGCTGAGACCGTCGATATGCAGGATGACGAGCTTGCGAGTCATCGCTTTCAAATGACGTGCTTCTTCAAAACTCTGCGAAGACAGGCAGGTGGTCGGACGCGCGGACGTTGTGCGTCCACGCGTGGTGCCTGTGCGAGATCGGTCCAACCGTGTAGATCGCGTCGAGCTTCTGCGCCGTCCAGTGCGTTCGTCGCAGACCGCGCGTCAGCTCGACCAGGCCCGCCTCGTGCGCCGCGTGACGCAAGCGCCGCCACAGCTGCAGGCGCGGGGGTCCAAACGTATTGAGGTCGCCCGCGATCAGCGTGAGCCGAACCGGCGGACGGCTCTCCATGTCCGTGAGGATCCCACGAAACTGCTCGAGCTTGTGTGTGAAACCGATCACGTCGAGGTGCATGACATAAACGCGCAGGTCTGAGGACTCCGCGCGAATGGCGATGCGTTTCTGAGGGGGGATCGCGCGCAGCAGCGCGCGCTCGACGCGACCGAGACGGCTCGTGTCGATCTCGCTGAGCGACACCACGTGCGGCGAATGCTGCGCAAAAAGATCGCGGCGCCAGATCAGCGCGTTGCCTTGCTCGCGTCCACGAAACAGCTGCGCGGTCGCCTGGAAGTATGAATAGCCCGGGCCCATGGCCCTCGCGATGTGCTCGGCATCGGGACGGCCGTCGTGAATCGACGCCTCCTGGATCGCGAACAGATCGAGGTCGCGAAAGTCGCTGAGCTCGCGCACCGCGTCCAGCACTTTGTTCAGGCGCAGGCCCAGCAGGATGTTCCAGGTGCACATCCGCACCCCTCCATTGTTCCGGTCTATCCTCGGGCACGTGCTTCCCTCGCGGATTTCGCCGTTTGCCGGCAATCGGCGAGCGTCGAGGCCGCTGAGCTGTGCATTTGCCGGCAATCGGCGCGCTTGTGTGATGAAACACTTCCTCGGCGGCCGCGATTTCTGACACAAGAGTGACGACCAAACGCTGGATCCTGACCGCGGCGGTGCTCGGCTCCGCCATCGTGTTCCTGGACTCGACCATCGTCAACGTCGCGCTGCCACGCATCGGCCGTGACCTTCCGCGCACTTTCCTCGGCGTGCTCGAGGGCCAGTCGTATGTCTACAACGCGTACCTGCTCACGCTGAGCGCGCTGCTGATCCTCGCCGGTGCGATCAACGACTACTACGGCCGCAAGCGCATCTTCATGCTCGGCCTGCTCGGCTTCGGTGCCACGTCCGCGCTGTGCGGCTTCGCACCCTCGATGGAGTTGCTGGTCGTGTTCCGCATCTTGCAGGGCGCAGCCGGCGCGCTCCTGGTGCCTGGTTCGCTCGCTTTGCTCACCGCGAACTTCGAGGGCGAAGAGCAGGGCCGTGCGTTCGGAACGTGGGCCGGGGCCTCGGGCGCGACCACGCTCTTCGGCCCGCTGCTCGGGGGCATCCTGGTCGACACGATCTCATGGCGAGCGGCGTTCTTCATCAACGTCCCTCTCGTCGCCCTCGCCGCGTGGGCGACGTGGAAGCACGTCCCCGAAAGCCGCGACGAGGGCGCGAGCCCGCACTTCGATTGGGTCGGCGCCGCCATCGTCGGGTTTTCGGTGGGCGGTCTTGCGTTTGGCGCGATCTACGGGATGCAGCGCAACTGGCGTGACCCGATCGGCTACATAGCGCTGGCCGTGGGCGTCGTCTCGACGGTCGCGCTGCCGCTCTGGATGCGGCGCGCGGCGCACCCGCTGATCCCGCTCGGGCTGTTTCGCTCGCGCAACTTCACCACGACCAACATCTCGACGCTGTTGATCTACGGCGCCCTCTACGTGACGTTCTACTACCTCGGGCTTTTCATGCAGGGCACGCTCGGCTACGCGGCCGCCGCCGCGGGAGCCGCGGGCATCCCGGGCTCACTCTTCCTGATCTTCTTCTCGCGCCGCTTCGGCACGCTCGCGTCGCGCTATGGCCCGCGCCTCTTCATGGCGGTCGGACCGGTCGTGATGGCGCTCGGCGTGCTGTGGTTTGCGCGCGTACCGGCATCGAGCGTGCCGTGGAAGCTGCAGCCCGGCGATCCGAGCACCTACATCCCCCCGCTGTCCTACTTCATCGATTTCCTGCCCGCCTCGATCGTGTTCGGGATCGGGACGATGATCATGGTCGCGCCGCTGACCACGGCGTTGATGACCTCTGTCCCGGTCAGGCAGGCGGGGCTCGGCTCCTCCATCAACAACGCGATCTCGCGTGTCGGTCCGCAGCTTGCGGGCGCGTTGATCTTCGTCTTCATCACGGCCAGCTTCTACGCGACGCTCGCCTCCCGCATCCCCGGTCTCAATGTGACGTCCGATGCGTTTCGCAAGGCCGTCAGCCCCCTGTACACGCCAAAGGATCCGCACCTCGTCGGCGTGGTGCGAGATGCGTCGACGACCTCGTTCCATCTGGCGATGATGATCGGCGCAGCACTTCTCCTCGCGGGCGCGATCGTGAACGCCGTCGGCATCCGCAATCCCGCGTCCCGGCCCGCACCGGCGACGTCGGCAGAGCCCGTCACGGCGTAGGACTAGCATGGGCTGATGGCAGCCCAGGTCGACCGCGATCGGCTGCAGCAGCTGGTGCGCGACGGCGCGCAGCTCGTAGAGGTGCTGCCCGCGAAGGAGTACGAGGAGGAGCACCTGCCCGGCGCGCGAAGCATCCCGCTGGGCCAGCTCGACGCGAAGACCGCGGCAACGCTGGATGCCGCGCACCCGATCATCGTCTACTGCTGGGACGTGGCTTGAGACCTCGCACCGAGGGCCGCGGCGCGGCTCGCGACTCTGGGACGCACCGACGTCTTCGAGTACGGTGGCGGCAAGCTCGACTGGATCGCGGCGGGCCTTCCGACGGAAGGCACCAACTCCGAGCAACCGCGGGCGAGCACGGTGGCGAAGAAGGACGTGCCAACTGCAACGTCGAAGGAGCGCCTGGGCGTCGTGACCGAACGTGTGCGGCGCGCCGGCTCGGACGCTGTGGTGGTGATCGACGAGCAGCGCATCGTCCTCGGCCTTCTCCGCGCCAAGGAGCTCGCGATGGATCCGGGGCTTACCGTCGAGGCCGTCATGCGGCCCGGGCCGAGCACGTTTCGGCCGTATGTGCCGATCAAGGAGATGGCGGATTACATGACCAAGAAGGACCTCGCGAGCGCTCCGATCACCACGTCGGACGGCAAGCTGGTCGGGCTGCTGCTGCGGGCCGACGCGGTCGCGCAGGCGGAGGGCTGCGAGGACTGCGCCCGCAAGATGATCTAACTGCGAGAATGGCTGGCTGACAAACGATGGACGTGCGCGAGCAGGTAGTCGACATCCTGTCAGGGTTCTCGCTGTTTGCCGACCTCTCGACGCCTGAGCTCGAGAGCCTCGTCGACATCTTCGCCGAGGAGGCCTTCCAGCCCGGCGAACGGGTTCTGCGCCAGGGCCTGACCGGCTCGAACTTCTACGTCATCCTCGAGGGAACCGCGGCCATCAAGGTCGACGGCAAGGACCGCGCCACGCTGCGCCCCGGCGACTACTTCGGCGAGATCTCGACGCTCCTGGGTGTTCCGCCGACGGCGGACATCGTCGCCCACGACCGCCTCCGCTGCCTCGTGCTGCCCGGCTCCGAGCTGCAGGGCTTCCTCGTCGGCCACCCGCGCGTCATGTACCGGATCCTCCAGGAGGAGGCCCGCAAGGTGCGAACGACAACCCGGTGGTTGAGCTGACCGACCGCCCGTTTCCCCCAGGTCGCTATCCGCTCGTGATCGTCGGCAGCGGCCCAGGCGCGCTGCAGCTCAGCTACAGCCTTCGCGCCTTCGGCGTGGAGCACGCGGTGCTGTCGCAGGACGATGCGCCGGGCGGGATGTTCCGGCGCTGGCCGATCTTCCAGAGAATGCTCAGCTGGACCAAGCCGTACGCCGAGTACCGGCCCGGCACGCGGGAATACGAGCGCTACGACTGGAACAGTCTTCTCGGAGAGGACGAGGAGTCGCGTTCCATCATGCCGCGCGTGATGGATGGCACGTCGTACTTCCCGTCTCGTCCGGAGATGGAGCGCGGTCTCGTGCAGTTCGCCGGCGCCACTCGCCTGCAAATCCGATTCGGCTGCCGGTGGGATTCGACCCGCGTCGAAGGCGATGAGTTCGTGCTGTCGACGTCCGATGGCGAATACCGGTCGAAGCTTGCCGTCTTCGCCGTGGGCATCGCCGAACCGTGGCGACCGCAGGTGCTCGAGGTCGAAGGCGTGCAGCAGTACGGCGAGCTCCACCACTCCGATCCCGACTACTACGCCGGTCGCAGAGTCTTCATCGTGGGCAAGCAGAACTCGGGCTTCGAGATCGCGACGGGCCTTCTCCCGTGGGCGCGGCAGATCGTGCTTGCATCGCCGGGACGGACGAAGCTTTCGGTCGACACGCGAACGCTCGTGGGCGTTCGGGCGCGCTACGTGCAGCCGTACGAGGACTGGGCGCTGGCCGGCGGAGTCGTGATCCTCGAGGCGTCGATCGACAAGGTCGAGCGCCGCGGCGACGGATACGTCGTCGAGACGAAGAGCTCCGCCGACGGAAGCTCGATGACGTTCGAGGTCGAAGACGTCATCGCGGCGACGGGCTTCGTCTCGCCGCTGCAGGATCTGCCTCAGCTGGGCGTCACGACCTTCGGGCAGAGCCGGCTCCCGGTGCAGACTCCTTACTGGGAGAGCGCATCGGTGCCAGGGATCTATTTCGCCGGCACGATCATGCAGGCGGCGCAGGGGCTTCGCAAGCACGGCATCCCGAGCAACTCGGGAGCGGTGCAGGGCTACCGCTACAACGCACGCGTCCTCGCGCGGCATCTCGCCGAGTCCAGGTTTGGGCTGACCGTCGAGCGCCCCACGATGCAGGCGGCGGCCGTCGTCCCGCTCCTTCTTGCCGAGGCAAGCCGCGGGCCCGAGCTGTGGCACCAGCGCTCCTACCTCGCGCGGGTGGTCTCGTTCGATCCGGATCGCGGCATCACCGACGAAGGGATCGTGCCGCTCGCGTACTTCCTCGACACTCCCGGTGGCGACGCCGTCGCGATCACGCTGGAAGCCAACGGCAAGGACGATCCATACCCCGCGGTTTACGTGCGTGCGCAGGGCGCGATCTCCGAGCACCTGCTCGCGCCGCATCCGCTGCTTGCATATGACGGAGCCGAATACCAGCGCGAGCTCGGCGCGACCCTCGCGAAATTGCTGCACGGTTCGCTCGCCGCGCCGGTGCAATGACGCTCCCGACCGGGACCGTCACCTTCCTGTTCACCGACATCGAAGGTTCGACCCGGCTGATGCAGGAGCTCGGCGACCGGTACGTCGAGGCGCAGGTTGCGCATCACGCGATCCTTCGCGCGGCTTTCCGCAGCGGCGACGGCCGTGAGCTCCGCACTGAGGGAGACTCGTTTTTCTGCGTTTTCGAGTCGGCGATCGACGGCTGCAGGGCCGCGGCGCAAGCCCAGCGCGAGTTCTCGCGGCACGACTGGCCTGAGGGCAAGCCGATCCGGGTACGCATCGGCATGCACACGGGCGAGGCGCCGCTCGTCGGCGAGGAGTACATCGGGCTCGACGTCCACCACGCAGCCCGTGTGATGGCATCGGCGCACGGAGGCCAGGTCGTGATCTCGGATGCAACAAACGCACTGGTCGGAGAAAGCCTCCCGGCAGGCCTTTCCGTCCGCGACCTCGGCATGCATCGCCTGAAGGATCTTTCCAAGCCGGAGCGGCTGTTTCAGCTGGTGATCGAAGGCGCGCCGAACGAGTTTCCACCGCTCCGCACCCTCGAGTCGACGCCGAACAACCTGCCCACGCAGCTGACGAGCTTCGTCGGCCGGGAAAAGGACGTGGAGGAGGCGGTCAGCGCGCTGCGCCGGACGCGCGTCCTGACCCTGACCGGACCTGGAGGCATCGGCAAGACCCGCCTGAGTCTGCAAGTCGCCGCCGACGTGGTCGGCAGCTTCGAGGGCGGCGTCTACTTCGTGCCGCTGTCGGCGATCCGCGATCCGGGCCTCATCGCCACGGCGATCGCGCAATCGATTGGCATCGCAGTCACGGCCAACCGGTCCCCGGCAGAGGCTGTCGACGAATACCTGCGCAACCGCAAGGTGCTCCTCGTGCTCGACAACTTCGAGCAGCTGCTGCCTGACGGAGCGCCGGCCGTGTCACGTCTGCTGCAGGCCGGACCGGAGGTCAAGGCCATTGTCAGCAGCAGGGCCGCGCTTCGCATCTACGGAGAGCAGGAGTTCGCCGTCGAGCCGCTGCGCACGCCCAGCGTCCGGGCGCTGCCTTCGCTGGCCGCGCTGTCGCAGTACGAGGCGGTCAGGTTGTTCATCGAGCGCGCGGTCGCGGCCAGGCACGACTTCCAGGTGACCAACGAAAACGCGGCCGCGGTTGCCGGCATCTGTGAGCGGGTCGACGGACTACCTCTGGCGATCGAGCTCGCCGCCGCGCGCGTCAAGCTCTTCAGCCCACAGGCGTTGCTGTCGCGGCTCGAATCGAGCGCCAGCGTTCTCGGGATCGGGTCACGCGACCTACCGAGCCGGCAGCAGACGCTGAAAGGTGCGATCGCGTGGAGCTACGACATGCTCGACGACGCGCACCAGCGCCTGTTCCGCCGTTTCTCGGTGTTTGCGCGCGGCGGCAGTCTCGAGCAGGCCGAGGCGGTGTGCGGACCGGACCTGGACATCGACGTCCTCACCGGACTTGACGAGCTCGCGGACCAGAGCCTGTTGCGCCGGCTGCCCGACTACGACGAGCCGCGATTGCTGATGCTGCAGGTCATCAAGGAGTACGCGGCCGAGCTGTTGGAGGCGAGCGGCGAATCCGACGAGATGCGCGATCGCCATGCCGCCGCGTTCCTGGCTCTGGCCGAGGTCGCTGCTCCGAAGCTCTTCGGCGCCGACCAGAGGAAGTGGCTCGATCGGCTGGAGCTCGATCACGACAACTTCCGCGCCGCTTTCGATTTCTCGATTGCTCGCGGCGACGCGCAGCGCGCGCTCGCGCTCGGCGCCGCGTTCTGGCGGTTCTGGCACATGCGAGGCGACCTCCGTGAGGGACGCGCCCGCCTCGACCTGATCCTGGCCATGCCCCGGGCAAGCGACGATGACGCGAGCCGAGCTCGCGGGCTGGAGGCGGCCGGCGGGATCGCGTACTGGCAGGGCGACATGCCTGGCGCGGAGAAGTACTACGACGCAGCGCTCGAGATCGCACGTGCCGCAGGCGAACCGCGCGCCATCGCGAACGCGCTGTACAACGCCTCGTTCACCCGGACGGTCTCCGAGCGCGACCTGCCCACAGGTAGGAGGATGCTCGAGGAAGCGCTTCCGATCTTTCGCTCGTTGCATGACGAGCGCGGGAACGCGCAGGTCCAATGGGCTCTCGGCCAGTCCTATTTCCGCATGAACGACAACCCGTCATCCGTCGTCGCACTCGACGAGGCGATCGAGCTCTTCACGCGTCTCGGTGATCGCTTCGGGCTTGGGTGGGCGCACTACGTGCGCGGCGCGCTGGCCTTCCGGATGAACGAGCCGAGCGACGCCAAACCACACCACGAGCAGGCGCTGCGGATCTTCGCCGAGGCCGACGACGTCAGCGGCGCGGCGCTCGTGATCGGCGGGATGGCGGGGGTCGCATTGCTCGAGGGAGATCGCTTGCGCGCGGCGCGGCTCGCGGGCGCGTCAGAAGGGCTAGAGGTCGCGAGCGGCGCCGGCCTCGCCGCAATCGTCAGCGAACAGCAAGGCTGGCGCCCGACCGGGGATCTCACCGCGGAGGAGGAGGCTGCGCGCCAGGAGGGTCGCGCGATGACGCTGCAGCAGGCGATCGACTACGCGCTGTCAGCCGACGTCGAGAACGACCATCTCGTGGGGCGGGTCTAGCCGGCCGAAGAAGTCGTCGATCCACGCTGGGTGTGGCAGCGGATCGATGGGCGCCGCGGTGATTCGTCGCCATCCGTTCGCCTGGAACCACTCGGGATGCTCGGGGCTTATCAGCGCGACGATTCCGCCGCTCATCGTCACCCGCTCCAGCTCAGGCAAGATCGCCGTGTCGGGCCCGAAAGATCCACACGCCGCTGTGAGCTGCGACCAGCCATCGTCGATCGGTAGGGCCTCCGCCCATCCATCGAGCGCGCGAACGGAGGGCAGCCGTCGCGCGAGGATCGCACGCAAGCCCGCGGAGGGCTCGATGGCGACGACGTCGCCGCATCTTCCGACGAGGTGCTCCGTCAGGCGCCCGCTGCCCGCGCCGACGTCGAGAGCCGTTGCGGTTCGCGGCAGCGCCGCGACCAGCTCGGGATGGATAGGCTCGGCCCGCGCGAGCTCCTCCCACTTCTCGGGCTCGAGGTGATAGACGAGCGTCCAGAACATCGCTCGCAGGACGCGATCGTCCGGCTCGTGCGACGGGATCCGGGCCAGCTCGCGCGCACGAACGGCGCCGGGCAGGCGCTCGAGGTCTTCGATGCTGAAATGTCTCCAGCCTGGCGGCGCCTTCTCCACCGCTTCCGCGTAATCCATCGACTTACCCGATCACACTAGATCGCGGCTGTGAAGATCGCGGTGGTGGCGTCGCCGGTGACGCCGCTACGTCCGGCGCAGGTGGGCGGAGCTCAGGCTGTGGTCAGCGATCTCGCGGTCGGGCTCGCCGCTCGTGGCTACGACGTGACGCTCCACTGCACCGAGGGTTCGGAGGTGCCCGGCGTTCGCCTGGCGACGGTTCCGGCCCCTAGCGATGCCTCCGCCGCGCTGGTCATGCCGGCAGGCGGTGACCCGCCTCCGGCGCCCGGTGTCGCGGCGGCGTTGGAGGCGATGTTCGCGTCCATAGCCCGTGACATCGACGTGATCAGCCAGCACGCGTTCGACGCGCCGGCGTTCGAGCTTGCGCGGGGACGGCCGGTGCTCCACACGCTGCATCTGCCGCCGCTCGTCGGATCGGTCGTCGAGGCAGTCCGCATGGTGCCGCGCGAGCACCTGGCCGCAGTCTCGCGAGCCTCGGCTCGATCGTGGGCGGCCGCCGGCGTCGAGGTTGGCGTGGTGCTTCCGAACGGAGTACCGGAGCACTCACCCGCGAGCGGCAGTGCCGAACGGTGCGCGCTGATTGCCGGACGCATGTCGCCCGAGAAGGGAATCGAGGATGCGATCGCCGCGGCGAAGGACGCCGGCTTACCGGTTCGCCTCGCGGGAGCCCACTACGATCCGAGCTATGCGCCCGATCTCGGCGGCATCGAGGTCCTTGGATCGCTGCGCCGCGACGAGCTGCTGCGGCTCATGGGCGAGTCGGCGGTGACGATCTGCGCGGTCCGGTGGGACGAACCGTTCGGCATGGTCGCGGCAGAGGCGCAGATGGCGGGCTGTCCGGTGGCCGCATACCGGCGAGGCGCCATGGCTGAGGTGATCGAGGACGGCGTCAGCGGCGCGCTGGCAGAACCGGACGACGTGGCGTCGCTCACGCGCGCGATCCATAAATGTCTGCGCCTCGACCGCGGCGCCGTGCGCGCAAGCGCTCTGCGGCGGCTGACGCTCGACGCGGCGATCGACAGGTACGTGGCAGCGTTCGCGAGCTTGGTGCGATGACTCGGACCGCGGTTGTCACTGGCGGGTCGGGCGGCATCGGCTCGGAGGTCGTTCGGCAGCTCCGCGCGGCCGAATGGAACGTCCTGTCGCTGAGCCGGCGTGAAGGCTGTGACGTCTCGGACGAAGCGCAGGTGCGGCAAGCATTCGCATCGCTGAACGATCTCGACGCGCTCGTCCATTGCGCCGGAGTCTTGATCAAGAAGTCCCTCATTGATTTGTCCGTGGCCGATTGGGACGCGCAGGTCGCGTCCAACCTTCGAGGTGCATTTCTCTGCTCGCGCGAGGCGTTTCGCCTGATGCGTGGCCGCGGTGGAGCGATCGTTTTCGTCTCGAGCCTGTCCGGAGTCGCGGGCGCAGAGAAGTTTCCGGGAATGTCGGCCTACGTCGCCGCCAAGTCAGGGCTGGCGGGCCTGACCGAGGCGCTGAGCGTCGAGGGCCGGCCACTCGCGATCAGGGTCAATGCCATCAGCCCCGGTGCGGTCGATACGCCGATGCTGCGCATCGCCGGCGTCGAGGGGCAGGTGCTGGAACCAGCAGAGGTCGCGAAAGTGATCGTCTGGCTCGCCTCACCGGACTCGGCGCCGCTGACCGGTGGTAACTTGCGGATGGATCCATGAACACCGACGTGCGCATCACGCGCCGCGCAACTTTCGCCGCCGCGCACATCCTTTGCCGCGACGACTGGAGCGAGGAGAAGAATCGCGAAGTGTTTGGCGCGTGCGCGACCGATCATGGACACAACTACGTCATCGAGGTCACGGTCGGCGGTCCGCTCGACGGGGAAACCGGAATGGTTGTGAACCTCAAGCACGTCGATGCTGTGCTGCGGCGCGAGTTCATCGACGCCGTCGATCACCGTCACTTGAACCGTGACGTGGATTTCATGCGCGGCGTGATCCCGACCGCGGAGAACGTCGCGCTCGCGGCGTTCCATCGCCTCGAGCCGCATCTCAAGCCGGCGCGCCTGGTCAAGGTGCGAATCGTCGAGACGGAGAACAACTCCGCCGAGGTGGGAGCGGGCTAGTTTCTCTCCAAAGCCCGCGAGTGCCGGCATTCGCGGCATATCCAGACCTGCCAAACCCGCGAGCGCCGGCGGTCGGCGCACGTTAACAGCCTGGGTTGTCAGCTGACTCGGAGACAACGATTCTTGCCCCATGGGACGAAAAGCACGCCTGCCGGCGAGGCTGCTCGGCGGAGTCTTCACGGTCGAAGAGGCGCGAGGCGCCGGCTTACCGAGATGGAGCCTGGAGGGTTCCAGCTGGGTTCGACTAGGACCGGGGCTCTACGTTTGGAAGCAACACGCCGCAGATCCGATGCACCGGCTCGCGGCGGTGCTGAGGAGGCTTCCGGCCAACTCCGCATTCTCGGGCAGGACGGCAGCGTGGCTGCATGGGCTGGACGTCCCTCCGTGCGATCCGATCGAGGTAACTGTTCCACCGGATGCCGGCATATCGAGTCGGTCGGGATGCGTATTACGACGTTCGGCGCTTCCAAAGCGTGATGTGGTCCAGGCGCACGGCATGCCGGCGACAGAGATTGTGCGTACGGTCGCGGAGATATGCGCTCGCCTCGACTTCGTCGAAGGCGTCGTCATTGCCGATGCTGCGCTTCACAGCCGGCGGCTTCGAATCCAGCGCTGTCGTCGTGGGCCGATACACATGCAGGCTTCCGTGGCATACGCAGGGTTCGTCAGGTCCTGGACCATGCGGAACCGGCTACCGAATCGCCGATGGAATCCCGACTCCGATTGGTGCTGATCCTCGGTGGGCTTCCGCCGCCCAAGGCGCAGGTTACGATCCGCGATCGTTGGGGCCGCGCCATCGGCAGGCCAGATCTCTATTACGAGGATGGCCGACTTGGCATCGAATACGACGGCGTCACCCACCGTGACGCGCTGGCCGAAGACAATCGCCGTCAGAATCGGTTGTTGAATGCGGGGGTCCGCCTGCTGCGGTTCACGGCGGGCGACGTTCTCGGCGCTCCCAACAAAGTCGTCACTGAGGTGAGGTCAGCGCTGCATGGGATGCCAGTCTCTCCGAGTGCCGGCGCGTACGGGTTTCGAGACTCGGCATAAGCCGTCAGCGCCGGCACTCGCGTGAAAAGAAGCGCTATTCGCGCGGGTGCGCGAGCTTGACCTCGACGATGCCTCCGCGCTCGCGGGCGATCAACTCAGGCTGATCGAACGTCGCCGGGCCGCCGACGACGTGCCCGTCGGCGAATCGAAACCTGGAGTGATGCCATGGACATGTCACGACGTCGCCGTCGAGCTTTCCTTCGTTGAGCGGGCCGCCGGCGTGCGAGCACACCGCGCCCATCGCATAGAGAAGGCCGGCGCGGCGCAGGATCACAACCGGAAGGCCGCCAGCCTCAACGCGTCGCATCTCGCCCTCGGGAAAGTCGTCGCGTGAGCCGACACGCACGAATTGCGACGGCCCTGCGGAGAACGCGTTGTGGTTCACGGCGGTCCCAATCCCATATGTCAGGTGGCCACCCAGATACGCGCCGAAAAGAACGATCAGCCACGCGAGCGATGACAGACCGATCGCGAGCAACCGCGTCGAGGGCGCCGAAAGCCGCAGCGCGAGCGACATGGTCTCGATGACCACCACGACCGTCATCGTCAGTCCGTGCGCCATTGCCGTCCGCCGCTCGTGGCCGAACGTCTCGTGAAAGTCGGTGAGGCCCGTAAGCGCGGAAAGAATCGCTCCGGCCAGGCCGACCGCGAGCGCGAGGTCACCGGCGATCGGCGGCACGCGGCCGGTCGCGATGAACAGCCAATCCGCAATCACGCCAAGCGTCCATGCCCCAAGCGGCACATCCGTGAGCGCCGGATGCAGGGGATGGCGCAGCACCGCGGTTCCGTGCATCACGTTCTTGAGCGCATGGCCGGGACTCCCGAGCGCGTCATAGAACCCGCCAACGATCTTCTGCGTCACCTCGGCGATCGGGTCGAGCCAGACCAACGAGCGCATGACGCGGTCCAGCAAACGCTCCCCGTCGCGCTGCTGCCGGATCAGCTTCCGAATTCGCCGGCTGTCGATCTCCATCTGGTTCCGTGATTCCCCAATCCGGGAACGCCAGCATGGCCGAACTTACTTAGGGTCGCCGCCCGCCACGAAGTAAGGTGTGATCGATGCCGGCACGGGAGATCGGGGTCGTCGGCCTCGGCACGATAGGCGGCGGGCTGGCCCGCAACTTCGCCTCTCGCGGCGCGCACGTCGCGGTTTACAACCGCACTTACGCGCGGACCGAAGAGTTCATCGCCGAGCACTCAAACGAAGGCAACTTCTCGGTCGCGAAAACACTCGAGGACTTCATGCAGCTGCTGCAACCGCCGCGTGCGGTCGCGGTCCTCGTCAACGCGGGCCGTGCGACCGACGATGTGATCGACGGTCTCGTGAAGGTGCTGGCGAAGGGCGACATCATCATCGACGGCGGAAACTCGTTCTTCCAGGACACCCGACGCCGCGCAGCCGCGGTCGAGGGTCAGGGACTGGGTTTCGTCGGCAGCGGAGTGTCCGGCGGGGAAGAGGGAGCGCTTCGTGGGCCCAGCCTGATGCCGGGAGGCACGCGCGAGTCATACGCGCACGTGCAGGACCTGTTCGAGGCGATTGCGGCGAAGGTCGACGGCGTGCCGTGCTGTGCGTACATCGGACCCGACGGCGCAGGCCACTTCGTGAAGATGGTCCATAACGGAATCGAGTACGCCGACATCCAGCTCATCGCCGAGAGCTACGACCTTATGCGCCACGCTATCGGTCTCACACCCGATGAGCTCGCCGCGGTGTTTCGCGAATGGAACAACGGCCGGCTGCAGTCGTACCTCATCGAGATCACGTCGCGCGTCCTCGCCAAGCACGACGATGGAGCATCGTCGTCGCTCGTCGATGCGATCGAGGACGAGGCCGAGCAGAAGGGCACCGGGCGTTGGACCAGCCAGTCCGCGCTCGAGCTTGGCGTTCCACTGACCGGGATCACCGAGGCGGTCTTCGCGCGGGTGCTTTCGAGCCAGAAGGCTCAGCGCGTCAAAGCCGCCGGCATCCTGCGCGGGCCCGCGACCTCGAAGACGCAGCGTTCGCTGATCGACGACGTCGAAGCGGCGCTCTACGCCTCGAAGATCGTGGCGTACGCGCAGGGCTTCGAGCACATCGCCGCGGGCTCGAAGGAATACCGCTGGAACATCGACCCGGGCACGCTGGCGACGATCTGGCGGGGCGGGTGCATCATCCGCGCGAAATTCCTCGATCGCATCAAAGACGCTTACGAGGCTGGACCCGATCTCGCGAGCCTGATGCTCGCGCCGTTCTTCACCGACGCTCTCGCGGAGGCGCAGACCGCGTGGCGCCGAGTCGTCAACACGGCGGTCGAACAGGGCATTCCAATTCCCGCGTTTGCGTCGTCACTCGCCTATTACGACGGCTACCGCCGCGCGCGGGGCCCCGCCAACCTCATCCAGGGACTGCGCGATTACTTCGGATCGCACACGTACCACCGCGTCGACCGCGAGGGCGCGTATCACACACGCTGGGCGCAGGACGGGAGCGAAGTCAGGGCCGACTAGTGCGGATGCGGCTCGCGCTTGAAGACGAGCGCGACGAGAAAGTAGAGCCCGACCGCGACCGCCAGCCAGACGATCAAAGCGATGACGATGCTCGGGATCGGCCCGATGCTCTTGACCGTGAGGGAAACGAAGACTGCAAACGCGATCATCGCGATGGCGCCGAGCATCGCGCCGATCGAGTCGACCGACGCCGAGTCCTTGCCGTCCTTCTTCTGGACCAACGTCAGCGAGGCGGGGAGGATCGCCGGGAAGCCAAGAAGAACGCCACCAACCTTGGGACCGAACCACATGCCGATCAAGCCGGAAACGAGGGCGATGCCGCATCCGAAGGCGAAGCGAACCGCGTAGTCGCTGAAGTGATGCGTCTTGACCTTCTCGAGCGCGACGTGTGGAACGAGGACGTCCCTCATCGCATGAACACCACGTAGACGAGCGCCGCCGGCACCAGCCACGCCGCCCACGCCAGCGCGCTCCCGACCGCCGCGTTGAGCCGCTCGACGAGCCACGCCGCGGCCACGCTGTAGGACACGAGGCCGATCGCGCCCGCGATCATGCCGGTCGCGTAGGTGCTGGCTTTGACCGGGCCCATTGCTAACCCGGTGACGAGGAGGCTCACGGTCGCCACCGACGGAGCGCCGGAGAAGAGCCCGGCGAACATCTTCGGTTTGAGCGTGTCACCGAGCATCGCAAACGCGGCGACAAGGGCGCCGCCGGCGAGCACGCGGACGATGAGCAGCGGGAGATCTTTCACTTGCGAAGCAGCGGGCGAAGTCCGTTCGCCGCGGCGACGACGGTCGATCCGTTGCTCAGGAATGCCGCGACGGCGGGGTTCATGCCGCCCGCGATCGCCGCACCCATCCCCAGCGCGTTGGGCGCAGCGATCAGCGCGATGTTCTGGTTCATAAGTCCGAGGCTTTCGCGAGAGCGGTCGATGGCGACGGGCACAAGGCTCAGCCGGTCTTCGAGAAGCACGACGTCGGAGTTGGCTCGCGCCATGTCGGCGCCGCCGCCCATCGCGATCGAGAGGTCCGCGAGCGCGAACGCGACGCTGTCGTTCACGCCGTCCCCGACGACCGCTACGCGATGCCCCTCCTTCTTCAAAGCACGGACGAAATCCGCCTTCTCGTCCGGAGACATTCGGGCCGACCATTCATGAATGCCGAGGGCGTCCGCGACGCGTCGCGTCGAGTTTTCGGTGTCGCCGCTGAGGAGCACGATGCGACGAACGCCGCGATCCGCAAGCGCCCGCATCGTCGCTGCCGCCTCAGGGCGGGGCTCATCGGTGAAGACAACCGCGCCGAGCACTTCTTTCGGTGACGCCACGAACACTTCCGACAGTCCGTGCCCGTTGATGCGCGGCGGGATGCGGACGCCGTGTTCGCGCAGGAAGTCGCGGTTGCCGACGAGGTAGCGCCGCCCGCCCTCGAGCACGGCGTCGACGCCGAGACCGACCTGGTAGTCCGTCTTCACTCGGTGCGGCAGCTCGAGCTTGCGCTGGTGTGCCTCCGCGACCAGGGCGGCTGCGAGCGGATGGTTGAGTCCCTGGTCGGCGCCGGCGGCGACGGCGAGCAGCTCGTTCTCCGCGAGCCCATTGAACGTCGTGATTTCCGTCACCGCCGGCTCGCCCATCGTCAACGTGCCGGTCTTGTCGAAGACGATCGCGTCGACGCTCGCGAGCTTTTCCATCGCCGCCGCGCCCTTGATGAGGATGCCCTCGCGAGCCGCGGAGATGAGGCTTGCGAGCATCGTCGTCGGTGCGGCGACGCGAATGCCGCTCGCCAGGTCGAAGATGAGGATCGAGGCCGCGCGTGTGGCGTTGCCGGTCAGCGCGTAGACGACGCCGGCGGCGCCCATCACCGGAAGCACGAACCGGTCGGCGACGCGGCGCGCGTGGTCCGCCATGCGCGTCTCCCCGATCGGCGCGCGCTCGAGGAACGTCATGATCCGGCCCGCGCGCGACTCGGATGCGGAACCTGTCGCTTCGATGACCAAATCGCCGTCGTGGACGACCGTCATCGCGAAAACGCTGTCGCCGCGCGAGCGCGTGACCGGCACCGGTTCGCCGGTGAGCACTCGTTCATCGATCACGGCACGGCCGCTCACCACCAGCGCGTCCACGGGAATGCGGTCGCCGTGCGCGACGGCAAGACGGTCACCGGCCCGAAGGGTGCCGACCTTCACCGCCACGCGCCGCCCACCCACCACCTTCCAGCACGTCGCACCCTCGTGCGACATCAGCGCGCCGAGCTCGCGGCGCGATCGAGACGCGGTCAGGTCGCGCAGCAGCTCGCCGCCCTCGACCAGGGCGCCGATCACGGCGGCCGTCAGCATCTGGCCCGACGCGACCGTGATGGTCATCGCCGTCGCGTCGAGCGCGTCGACGCCGATCTTGCCCTTGCGCATTCGCTTCATCGCGCGCCGGAAGATCGCCAGCGAGCCGATGCCGATGAGCGGCAGCGCCAGCGGCTGTCCAGCGAGGGCGAGCGCGCCGCCAGCGCCGAATGCGACGAGGCTCCGCACGTGGCGTTCCGGATGCCCCGGTTGCGTGGCCTGCACGGGATCGGCCGGCCTGGCGTTGGCGATGAGGCGGCGGATGGTTGCAACCCGAAGGCGAGGCGTGTGCTCGACGACGAGGGAATGGCCGCGCGCGTTGAACCGGTAGGCGATTACCTCGGGTTTCGCGTCGAGCGCGGCGGCGATGCCGGCGCGCCGTCTCGCCTCGAACATCGATCGCGGCAGCTGGAAGCGCACGCGACCACGAATCGCGTGCGCGACATCAATTGACGACGCGTCCATGCGACCTGGTGGCTTCTCGGACCGTCTGCTCTTCGTGCAGCTTGAAGAAGCTGTCGAACGACCAGTAGAGGAGCTGATACCAGCTGGCGTCGCGAAGTCTCGCCCGATGCGTAAGGAAATTCCGGACCGCGAGCCCGGCATAGATCGCGGGGACGGCCAGCCGGAGGTCGACGTGGCCCTGCGTCATCTCGTGGAGCTTTGCGTTGGCGCCGCTCATCGCGCGCTGCACCACCACCGCGCCCGAGCTCTGCGTGCGCACCTGCCGCGACTGCTCGACCAGCGTTGCGACGTCGAGGCCCAGCTGCCGCAGGTCCTCGATGACCATGTCGATCGGGTCATCGGGATCGAAGCTGACCAGCAGGCTCCCGGTGTTCGGATTCGTCTCTACGTTGCGCACGCGCTTGCTTTTCGCCACGCTCGCGGCCATGCGGCGCATCTCGACCGGCCTGCGCGGCTTCGGCACGCGCAGCCGTGCGCGACCGGGCATCCAGTGTTCGAGAAAGACCGTGTCCCGCCTGGGCCCCGCCACGCGTCAGGTCGTTTCGCTCGCCCGGCGTGTGCGCCGCCGGCGCGGCGCTTGCACGACGCGGAGGCGCTTGCGGCCGGCCTCTCGCTGTGCTTCGTGGACGGTGTGCTCGTATTCCAGGCGCGCCTCGGCGAAGACGTCCTGTCCCTTCTCGAAAGCTTCCGCGCTCATGCCCTGCAGCCAGTCCGCGGCGCGAAAGCCGGTCAGCATCACGGTCTTGGCTGCGCGGCGTGTCTCCTGCGGAAATGCCGCGCCGACAAGCGCGCCAAGCGTGATGAACACGCCCCAAGGAACCGCTCGCTCGACGATCTCATCGATCATCGGCGCCTCCTTGTGGGACGGCGGTTGCCGGTACGACTCTGGCCCGTCGGCCTGCTGTCATCCCAGCGAATCGTGCCTTCGCTGTCCCCGCCGACAGGTTTGGCGGCGCCATCGACGAGGTGGCTGACGAACGTGCGCCCTGTGCTCGCGTGGGGTCGGTTGAGGAGTTTGAGAAACGGCACGCTGGCGACGAAGAAGGCGATCGGAATCGGCACCAGGTCCAGCGCCACGGCAGCGCCGAGGGCGCCAAAGAATCCAATCGACCGGGGCCAATCGACGAGGAGATGATTGCCGACCTGACCGCTGACTTGTTTGTCGTCACGCGGCGCGCGCGACGTTACCTGCCGGGCCATACCTGTATAACCGCGCCACGAGCCGCGCTACCTTCGGCGCGACCCGCTCCCCCATGTAGAGCGCAATCACGTCGGGGTGCACGTAAGAGCGACGACAAACGGCGCGCGTGTGACCGAGCTTGCGCGCGACCTCGTCGATCGCCTCGACAACTTTGCGCTTCGCTTCGGTTTCCGACTCGTAGCTGCCGAGCTCGCGCAGCATCTGCGCCGCAAGTGCCGTACCCGCCCAGGTGCGGAAGTCCTTGGCGGTGACGCCCTCGCCAGAGGCTTCGCGCAGATACTCGTTGACGTCATCTGACGTGACTGCTCGCCGCTCGCCGCTCTCGTCGGTGTACTGAAACAGAAGCTGACCAGGCAATTCCTCGCAGCGTTTGATCACGCGTGCGACGCGACGGTCGGTGACGCCGACCGAAAACTCGCGACCGCTCTTGCCCTTGAAGAGGAAGCGCACCGTCGCACCCTTGACCTCGACGTGGCGGTTGCGCAGCGTGGTCAATCCGAACGATCCGTTCTGCCGCGCGTATTCCTCGTTGCCGATGCGCGCGTAGGTCGTCTCGAGCAAGCGAACGATGGTCGCGATCACTTTCTCTCGAGGCAGCCCCTCGCGGCGAAGGTCGAGCGCGACGCGGCGCCTGATGCGCGGCAGCGCTCGCGCGAAGATGGTCATGCGGTCGAACTTGCTCGCGTCGCGAACCTCGCGCCATCGCGGGTGGTAGCGGTGCTGCTTGCGGCCGCGTGCGTCACGTCCGGTCGCCTGCAGATGTCCGCGCGGTCGGGTCGAGATCCAGACGCGCTCCCAGGCGGGCGGGATGACCAGTGAGCGGATGCGGTCGAGGGTCGAGGCGTCGCGGATGCGCTTGCCGTCGGGCCCTACATACTCGAAGGAGTTCTTGCCCTTGCGCACACGGCGGATGCCTGGTTCGTCGTCGGACGTGTAGACGAGACCGGCTTCCTCGGCTGCGCCCGCCGGGTCGCCGTCGGTGGCCGCTACGCTGCGCTGGGCGGCGTCAGCCCTGGACCGCCCCATCCCGGTCCGCCCATCGACAGCAGCAGGCTGCGCTTGCGCGCCCACAGCCGCGGTATCAGCTCCTCTCGTGGCGTGAGGTCGTTGCACGGGAACCCCAGCTGCCACAGCGTGGCTTGAACTTCGACCGGGAGCGCCTCCTCGCACCGGTAGGGGCGCGCCAGCTGGTCGAGCAATCTTCCGACCCGGATCAGCATCGTCTCGTGCTCGCTCATGCACACCGAAAACGCTTTTCGGGGCCGCAGTTACCGAACCGCTAGCCGACCCCTATCTCTTTTCGCGTTTCGTCAAACGCACGCACCGCTCGCTCCAGGTCGTCACGGCTGTGCGCAGCCGAAACCTGGGTGCGAATCCGGGCTTTGCCCTGCGGCACGACGGGGTACGAGAAGCCGATCACGTAGACGCCTTTCTCGAGCATCGCGGCGGCCATGCGCGAGGCCAGCGCGGCGTCGCCGATCATGACCGGCACGATGGGATGCTCGCCGGGAAGGATGTCGAACTTCTCGTCTGACATGCGGCCGCGGAAGAACCGCGTGTTGTCGGCGAGCTTGCGGCGGAGGTCGCCCGCGCCACGGAGAAGCTCGAGCACCTTGAGGCTCGCCGCCACGATGGGCGGCGCCACGGAGTTGGAAAACAGGTACGGCCGCGAGCGCTGGCGCAGCATCGCCACCAGCTCCTTGCGTCCGGACACGTAGCCGCCGCTTGCGCCGCCGAGCGCTTTGCCGAGAGTTCCAGTGATCGCGTCGATGCGCCCTATCACGTGGTGGTGCTCGGGAGTGCCGCGGCCGTTCTCGCCGACGAAGCCGACGGCGTGTGAGTCGTCGACCATCACCATCGCGTCGTACTTCTCCGCCAGATCGCAGATCTCCGGGAGCGGCGCCATGTATCCGTCCATGGAGAACACGCCGTCGGTCACGACCATGCGGAAGCGCGCGTTTTGACTTTCCTGGAGCTGACGCTCCAGGTCCTCCATGTCTCGGTTGGCGTAGCGGAAGCGCTTCGCCTTGCACAGGCGGATGCCGTCGATGATGCTCGCGTGGTTGAGCGCGTCGGAGATGACGGCGTCGTGCTCGTCAAGGAGCGCTTCGAAGATGCCGCCGTTCGCATCGAAGCAGGAGGAGTAGAGAATCGTGTCCTCGGTTCCGAGGAAGTCGGTGAGCGCGGCTTCCAGCTCCTTGTGCACCTCCTGAGTGCCGCAGATGAAGCGCACTGAAGCCATGCCGTAACCCCAGCGGTCGAGCGCGTCCTTCGCGGCCGCCACCACGGCTGGATGGTCGGCCAGGCCGAGATAGTTGTTGGCGCAGAGGTTGAGCACGTCGCGTTCCATGACCGCGACCGTCGCGCCCTGCGGCGAATCGATGATCCGCTCGGGCTTCCACAGCCCCGCCTCACGTATCTCTTCCAGCTGCGCGTTGAGGTGCGACCGCATTGATTCGAACATCAGCTACTCCAATCGAGAACGACTTTTCCGCACAGTCCCGAATGCCCCACTGCGAATGCTTCCTTGTACTGGTCATATGGGAAGCGGTGGGTGATCACGGGCGAGATGTCGAGCCCGCTCTGCACGAACACCGACATCTGGTACCAAGTCTCGAAAATCTGACGGCCGTAGACGCCGCGCACGGTCAGCATCTTGAAGACGACCTGCGACCAGTCGATCGGAAACTCGTGGTCCGGAAGCCCGAGCATCGCGATGCGTCCGCCGTGCGCCATGTTGTCGATCATCTCGCGTGTCGCCGCAGGAACGCCCGACATCTCGAAGCCGACGTCAAAACCTTCCTTCATACCCAGCTCGTCCTGCACTTCGTGCAGCCGCTGCTTGCGCACGTCGACGGCCTTCGTCACTCCGACTTTGCGTGCCAGCTCGAGACGGTAGTCGCTCACGTCGGTGATGACCACGAAGCGCGCGCCGATGTGACGCGCGACCATCGCGGCCATCAGGCCGATCGGCCCTGCGCCGGTGATGAGCACGTCTTCGGCGACGAGCCGGTACTGCGTCGCGGTGTGGACCGCGTTGCCAAAGGGATCGAAGATGGCGGCGACGTCGAGGTCGATCTTTTCCAGATGCGGCCACAGATTGCCGGCCGGCATGACGATGTACTCGGCGAAAGCGCCGTCGCGCTGGACGCCGATGCCGACGGTGTTGGCGCACAGCGCACGCCGGCCGGCGAGGCAGTTCCGGCACTTGCCGCAGGTGATGTGGCCTTCGGCGCCGACGATCTCTCCGGGATAGACGTTGGCGACGTCCTCCCCCAGCTCGACCACCTCGCCGACGAACTCGTGGCCGATCACCAACCCGGGTTTGATCGTGTGCTGCGCCCACTCGTTCCACGCGTCGATGTGCAGGTCGGTGCCGCAGATGCCGGTGCGGAGGACGCGGATCAGCACCTCGCCCGGTCCCGGCTTCGGCTGCGGCACGTCCTGCAGCCACAGGCCTGGCTCGGCTTTGGCCTTAACGAGCGCCTTCATCTAGTCCGCCAGATTAAGATTCCCGGACCGCGTTCGTCGGATCGCGGACTCGAAGGTGTGCCGGGAAGTCTGGTCGGCGGAGGTGACTCGCCGCCCCGATGAGCACAGCGCAGAGCTTCCTTCTCTTCCTCATCGCTCTCGGCGCCGCCGCGACGGTGCTGCGCCTGGTGTCGCGCACTACCGCCGCCGTGCCCTATCCGGTGCTTCTCGCGGTCGGCGGGATCCTCATCGGACTGATTCCCGGGCTGCGCCTTCCGCCCATCGGCCCGGAGCTGATCCTTCTCGCCTTCGTGCCCGGACTGGTCTTCGAGGCTTCGCTCAATCTCGATCTCGAGGAGCTATGGCGACGCACCGTGCCTGTCGGGCTGCTCGCGACGGTCGGTGTGTTCGTCACCGTGCTGCTGATCGGATTGCTGACGCATTTCGCGCTGGGCCTCGAATGGGCGAGCGCGTTCCTGCTGGGCTCGATCGTCGCCGCGACCGATCCCATAGCTGTCGTCACGCTGCTGCGCCAGGTGGGCGCGCCGCGTGGGGTGGAGGCGATCCTCGACGGCGAGAGCCTGTTCAACGACGGCACCGGAGTGGCCGTGTTCGCGGCGGTGCTCGGAACGATCCTGACCGGGCATCCTTCCGCCGGCGACGCGGTGGTGCGGTTCGTGTTCGTCACCGGGATCGGCGCCGTCGTCGGCATAGCAGCCGGCGCGCTCGCGGTTGCGCTGCTGCGACTCGTCCATGAAGCGGAGCTCGAGATCCTGGTCACGCTCGTCGTCGCCTACGGCTCGTACCTCGCCGCCGACATCGCCCACGCCTCCGGCGTCGTTGCGGTGGTCGCCGCCGGGGTCGTGGTCGCGAGGTACGGGAGCCGCACCGGCCGGCTGAAGGGCACCCAGCTGCACGGATTCTGGAACCTCTTCGCGTTCGTTCTCAACGCGATGCTGTTCCTGATCGTCGGCATCGCGCTGCCTGCGCAGAGGCTGCTGAGCATCGCCGGGCTGGCGCTGGGCGCGTACGTGATCATGTTCGTGGCGCGGGCGATCGCGGTGTACGGAGTGCTCGAGGTGATCGACCCGCGCGTCCGCCGAATCCCGTGGACCTGGCGCCACATGATCCAGTGGGGTGGTCTCCGCGGCGCGCTCTCCGTCGCGCTGGCGCTGTCCGTCGCGGCCTACCCGGCCGTGCCGGCGAACGTCAGTGTGATCGCGTACGGAATGGTCGTCCTGTCGCTGGTCGTGCAGGGAGGTTTGCTCATGCCCGTCGCAAGCGCGCTCGGGCTGCGACAGCGCGCCGTCGATTAACTTGTTCCTTCGATGCTGCTGAGGGTGGGGCTCGTCCTTCTATTGCTCGTGGCCGCCGGCGCGGTCTTCAACTACCTCCGGCCGATACCGGCCGCGACCGCGGTCCCACAGCTGCCTTCGTCGATCGCAATCAACGGAACGCCGCCGTCACTGCCGTGGCCGTCGCACGGATCGGCGGCGGTCGGTGCGCAGGGCATCGGGTTGATCGCGAGCTCGGGCAACGAGCAGGCGATCCCGGCTGCAAGCGTGACCAAGGTGATGACCGCGCTCGTCGTCCTCAAAGACAAGCCCTTGAAGAAGGGTGAGAACGGGCCGACGATCACGCTGACAGACCAGGACGTCCAGGCCTACCAGGTCGATCAGCAGAGCCAGCAATCCGTCGTCAAGGTCGAAGCCGGCGAGCAGCTGACCGAGCTGCAGATGCTCGAAGGGATGCTCATCCCTTCGGCCAACAACCTGGCCGAAACCATCGCGCGCTGGGACGCCGGCTCGGCCACGGCCTTCGTCGCCAAGATGAACGACCGCGCCACCGCGCTGCACATGACCCACACGAAGTACGCCGACACCAGCGGTGCGTCGCCGGGCAGCGTGAGCACTCCGAGTGACCTCCTCGCGCTCGGCATGGTCGCCATGCAGGATCCCGTGCTTGCCGGCATCGTTGCGATGGAGCAGGTCACTCTTCCGGTCGCGGGCACGGTGTTCAACGTCGACGCCGCGCTGGCCCACACCGGGATCTTCGGAATCAAGACGGGATCCGGCCTCGACACCGGCGCGAACTTTCTCTTTGCGGCCAACGCCACCGTCGACAGCCACACGATCGTGGTCTACGGCTGCGTGATGGGCCAGCCCACGCTCGATGCCGCGTTCACGTCCGCGGAAAACCTCATCACGGCGATGTCATCCGCGCTTCATGTGCATCGAGTGGTCGAACGCAACGAGACCGTCGCGATCTACAACACGGCATGGGGCGAGCAGGCCGACGTCGTGTCGCTGTTCGACGTCGATGTCGTCGAGTGGCCGGGCATGGTGCTGCGCGAGCGCCTCGACGCTCCGGCGCTCAGCGTCGACCACCCACTGCCTGCGAACACCAAGGCCGGTGTCGAGCACTTCACGCTTGGCGACTACGACTTCGACGTGTCGCTTGCGACCGCAAATCCGCTCTATCCGCCGGGCCGGTTCTGGCGGGTGACCAGGCTCACGATTTAGTAGGACAATGGCCCCGGGATGGGGTTCGTCTCGCGAGGCTTTCGCGGCAAGCGGCGCGACACCACGGCGAGCTCACGTGTCCCGCCCGGCCAGTACGTGGTCACCGATTTCCCCGTCCTGTCCGCCGGTCCGACTCCGCGCGTCAATCTGGACCAGTGGACTTTCTCCATCGAGGGTGAGATCGACGAGGCCAAGCGCTGGACGTGGAAAGAGCTCACGGAGCTTCCTTCCGAGACGATCACCAAGGACATTCACTGCGTGACCAAATGGTCGAAGCTCGACACGACGTGGAAGGGTGTATCCGTCGACACGCTGATGGACGGCGTTGAGACGGCCGCGGAGTTCACGACCGTCTTTTCTGACGGGGGCTACACGACAAACCTCACGCTGGACGACATCACCGGAGGCAAGGCCTGGGTGGCGTACGAGTTTGGCGGCGAGCCGCTGCGTCCCGAACACGGCGGGCCGGTGCGTTTTCTCGTGCCCCATCTCTACTTCTGGAAGAGCGCGAAGTGGGTGCGCGGCATCCGTCTCCAGAACGAGGAGCACCCCGGGTTCTGGGAATCGAACGGCTACCACCTCCGCGGAGACCCGTGGCAGGAACAGCGGTACTGGGGCGATTAGTGATCCCCACGAAGTCAGAGCCTTCGGCGTGACTTCGCGGGGGCCCCTGACGTGGAGGCTCGGCGCGCTTGCCGAGATCGTCCAGGAAACTCCTCGAGTATCGAGCCTCTATTTCGACGTGCCGGATTGGTCAGGTCATCTCGCCGGTCAGCATGTCGACGTTCGCCTCACCGCTGAGGACGGTTATCAGGCGGAGCGAAGCTACTCCATCGCCTCGCCCCCGGAGGATCGGCGCCTCGCGCTGACCGTCGAGCGGCTGGACGACGGAGAGGTGTCGCCCTATCTCGTCGGCGAGCTTCGCGTCGGCGACAAGCTCGAGCTACGGGGACCGATCGGCGGCTTTTTCGTCTGGCGCGCAGACGATTCCCGTCCGCTTCTTCTCATCGGCGGCGGATCGGGGGTCGTCCCGTTGATGGCGATGCTCCGCCATCGCGCGCGAGCCAAGAGCAGGACGCCGGCGCGGCTTTTGTTCTCATCGCGGACGCTGGCCGACGTGATCTATCGGGAAGAGCTCGAGCGGCTCGCTTCGGCCGCTGACGGGCTCGAGGTGTTCCACACGCTCACGCGCGAGAAGCCGGCCGGCTGGA
>DASTIX010000161.1:0-14101 GCA_035717165.1 Candidatus Dormiibacterota bacterium | reverse complement strand
CGTTACCCGGAACGGGAAAGTGCGCCCGATCGCTCCTTCGCGTCCGATCGTCTCGCTGACGGGCGTAAGCCGTGCTTACGGGTCGCGGCTCGCCGTCGAGGACGTCGATCTCAGCCTGGCCGCCGGGGAGCTGACCTTCCTCGTGGGCCCGAGCGGGGCGGGGAAGACCACCCTCCTGAAGCTGATCAACCGCGAGATCCTGCCGACGAGCGGGCAGGTCTGGGTCGCCGGAATCGCCGCGCACGAGCTCAAGGCGTCTCGAGTCGCCGAGCTGAGGCGCCGGGTCGGCGTCGTGTTCCAGGACTACAAGCTGCTGCCGCGCCTGACCGCGATCGAAAACGTCGCCTTCGGCATCCAGGTAAGCGACCTGAGCGTCTCCGATGAGGAGGCGATGGATCGCTCGCGCGACGCGCTCGAGGCGGTGGGCATCGGAGACCGGGTCGACTCTTTTCCCCACCAGCTGTCCGGCGGCCAGCAGCAGCGCGTCGCCGTCGCCCGGGCGGTGGTGGCGCAACCTCCGGTCCTGATCGCCGACGAGCCCACCGGCAACCTCGACCAGGACACGGCCTGGGAGCTGATGGAGCTCTTCGAGGACATCGCGGCGTGGGGCACCGCGGTCCTGGTGGCCACGCACAACGTCGAGATCGTCACGCGCCTGAAGCGGCGCGTCGTGACGCTGGTCGAGGGCCGGCTCGTGCGCGATCAACCCGCGGGTCAGACGGGGAGGATGGCGTGGCTGGCGTCGGCGTGAAACCCCCCAAGCTGCGGACGCTTCGCGTCGTAAGCGCGAACCTTTTCCGCTACCTCGTGCGGGGCGCCGTGCGCAGCTGGGCCCGCAACATGAGCGGCACCGCGCCCGCGCTCGGTTCGATGACGCTGCTCCTGCTCATCTCCGGCCTGGTCGGAGTGACCGGCTTTGCCCTCTACAACCTCGAACAAGTCGAGGCGAGCCAGGCGTCGCTGCTTCACGTCTATCTCCGGGACGGCGCGACCGACAGCGACGTCAACGCGCTGCAAGGACGGCTCGAGAGCGATCCACGCGTCGCAAACGTGAGATTCGTGTCGAAGGCGGAGGCGCTGCTCCGCGCGCAGCGCATCCCCGGGCTGCCCGAGCTGGCGGACTCGACGGAAAGCAACCCCTTCCCTGCGAGCCTCGACGTGCAGGTGAAGAACATCAACGACGTCGCGGCGATCGACGAGTCGGTGCGCAACGACGAGGCGGTCGATCCGGTCTATCCGACCTCTTACGACCGGGGCGCGTACCAGCGCATCCAGGGCCTGCTCTTTGGCGTGGCCCTTGCAGGGATCGCTTTTCTCGCGTTGCTCGGCTTCGTCGCCGTGACCGTGACCGCGAACAGCATCAAGGCCGCGATTCACGCGCGCCGCGACGAGATCCGCATCATGCAGCTCGTCGGCGCTCCGCGCTGGATGGTGCGGGGACCGTTCCTCGTCGAAGGCGCCTTGACCGGCGTGGTCGCCGGAACCGTGGCCGGCCTCATCACATTTGCGCTGACGTTCGCCGGCGTGAAGGGCGCCTCCACCGCCTTCGCGCAATTTGCGCCAGGGGTCAGCATCGAGGTCGCGATCGTCGCGGCCGCGATCGTTCTCGCGGTTGGCCTCGCCCTTGGCTCGGGATCTTCGCTCATCAGCCTGCGGAGGCACATGGAGTCGTGAAAAGCTGGCTGATCGCTCTGACCTTGAGCCTGGTAGTTCTCGCTCTTGGGAGCGTTGGTGCCAGCGCAGATTCGAGTCCGACGGATCCACAGCAACGTCTCGCCCTGATCACCCAGATCCGCGCGCAGCTCGGGTCGAACCTCGCGGATGCCATGGCGGCCCAGCAGCAGCTGCAGCAATCACTGCAGGACAACGCCGCACAGCAGCAGGCGCTACAGGCGAAGATCACCGACGTCGAGGAGAAGATCGCCGACCTGGATTCGCAGATCGCCGACGCGAAGCGCCAGGAGGCGATCCTTTCGGAGCGCATCGAAGTCGAGCGCGCGCAGTTGACCGAGATCGCACGTGCGATCTATTCCGCGCCGCAATCTCCATTGGTCACCCTCGCGGAGGCGCGCAGCCTGAGCGACCTGTTGAGCCGGATCGCGGACCTGAACGTGGCCGCCGAGCAGGCGACCACGCTCAAGACCAAGATGAACAACGACCTGACGGAGCTGCAGATCCAGCGCCACCGTGAGGAGTACGCGCGCGAGCAGGAGGCGGAGCAGCGCGACCTGCTCAATTCGCAGCTGTCCCAGCTCCAGGCGCTCCAGGCCCAGGAGCAGTCGTCGATGGATCAGCTCCAGGCCAAGATCGCGCAAACGCGGTGGGAGATCGTGGTGCTCGATTCGCAGTCGACGCAGCTGGCGCAGCAGATCACCGACATGCTGCAGCAGCAGCAGGACGCGATCATCGCCGCGGCCATGCAGGCGGTGTGGACGCAGCTGCAGCTGTGGTCGCAGTCGAACAGCGTCGGTCAGATCCAGCTCAGCAGCGGCCACTCCACCAAGTACCGGTTCATCTGGCCCGAGCCGCAGGCGACGATCACTCAGCCTTTCGGCCCGAGCACGTACTGGTTCGAGCCGCCCTACGGTTCCTACCCGCACTTCCACACCGGCATCGACATGGTCGAGCCGTTTGGGTCACCGGTGTTCGCGGCAGACGACGGAGTCGTCGCTCTCGTCGGCAGCACCAGCAGCGGATATGGGACGTACGTCGTGATCGAGCACAGCGGCGGTCTGGCCACGCTATACGGGCACCTGTCGGCGGCGCTTGTTACGGCCGGCCAGTCGGTGACGCAGGGGACGCCGGTCGGGCTCGAGGGATCGACGGGCAACTCCACCGGTCCGCACCTGCACTTCGAGCTGCGGATCAACCAGGTGCCGATCGATCCGACGCCGTACCTGCCGCCGGGTGCGCCCTCGCCTTATCGCGCGTAGCTGATCGATTCCTCCTCCTCGCGGAGGAGCTGAAAGATCGCTCTCGGGGCTGACGACATCGGGCCGCGCGAAACCTAGCTTGGTGGGCATGCAAAACACCACGATCGTCGAGACCCACGGTCTCAGCAAACGGTTTGGCAGCGGAGTCCTCGCCGTCGATTCCGTTGACATGAGCGTGCGGCGTGGCGAGGTCTACGGTTTCCTCGGTCCCAACGGGGCGGGAAAGACCACGACCCTCCGCATGCTCGTCGGCCTGATCCGGCCGACCTCGGGCACGGCAACCGTCGCCGGTCACACGCCGGGCGACCCGGCAGGCTTGAAGCGTATCGGCTCGCTGATCGAGTCGGCAGCGTTCTATCCGTACCTCAGCGGTCGGGAGAACCTGCGCGTCGTCGCCGACCTGGCCGGCGTCAATCCAAAGCGCGTCGAGGAAGTTCTTGACATTGTCGAGCTCAGCTCGCGCGCCCATCGTAAGTTCGGCACCTACTCGACCGGCATGAAACAGCGGCTCGGCGTGGCGGCGGCGCTGCTCAAGGATCCAGAGCTTCTCATCCTCGACGAGCCGACCAATGGTCTCGATCCGCAGGGCATGGCCGAGATGCGCAAGCTGATCAAGCAGATAGGCCAGGGCGAGCGCACCGTGCTGCTCTCCAGTCACCTCCTCGGCGAGGTGGAACAGATCTGTGACCGTGTCGGCGTCATCAGCAATGGCAGGCTCGTGCGACAGTCAACCGTTGACGACCTCATCGGTCGGGAAGGCGTCCTGGTGCGCGCTCAGCCGCTGGACAGAGCGCAACAGCTGCTGACCGCCATGTTCGGGCCCGAGTGCGTAGCGCAGAGCGACGGTGGACTCCATGTCAAGGTCAAGCCCGAGCAGAGCACCGAGGTCAATCGCCAGCTCGTCGGCGCCGGAGTTGCAGTCAGCGAGCTGCGTCCGTTCGAGAGATCGCTGGAAGAAGTGTTCTTTCAGCTCACGGGAGAAAAGCAGGGATGATCGCAAGCATCAAAGCGGAAATTCGGAAGTCGGTTCGCAGGCCGGCCCTTCTCATCGGGTCCGGGCTGGTCGCTGGCATCGTCGTCCTCGTCTATGGCGTGCTCTGGTACCAGTCGGCGCACCCCTCCAGCGCAGAGCACCCGGTGTCGATCCTGGCTCTCTATCCGGAGAACTTCGTCAGCAACGTGATCGGCGCCGGTTATCCGCTCGGGGCCGCGCTCACGATCCTGCTGGGCGCGCTGATCGGCGGATCCGAGTACTCCTGGGGCACGATGAAGACCCTGTTCACACAGGGTCCAGGTCGGTTGACGGTGTGGGCCGGAAGGACCATCGTGTTCATGACCTGGACAGCGCTTATGTCGATCATCCTGTTTGCCGTCGGTGCGGCATGCAGCGTGGTCGTCGCGTCGTTCCAGGGTCACGCAATCTCGTGGCCCGCGTCGATCGACATCTTGAAGGGACTGGGCGCGATCTGGCTGATCTTCAGCGTCAACGGCGCGCTTGGGCTTGCGCTCGGCGTGCTGGTTCGTCAATCCGCCGCAGCGCTGGGCATCGGGATCGTGTACCTGCTCGGCGTCGAGGGAATCATCGTCCGCTTCATCGACGGCCTCAACAACGGCGCCTACAAGTGGTTCGGTGACCTCTTCGTCGGTCAAAACTCAGCCGCGCTGCTGCAGTCGTTCTCGCCACGGCCCGCGGGGTCGATCAGCGCTGAGCAGGCGGTGTTGGTGTTGGTCGCGTTCCTCGTAGCGTTGCTCGTCGTCGCCGGCGGACTCCAGCGCATGAGGGACGTCACATAGCGACAAACCCGCCCCGCCAAGCCCTCACCGGCCGGCCGTGGTCATGGATCACAGGCCGGCCGCGTCTCGTCGACACGCTCGTCGTCCTCTTCAGCTTCGTCTTCGGTGCGGCTGCACTGATCGGCACCATCTACCGCCACTCGGTGTTGGCGCTGATGCTCGTGCTCGTCCTGATCGAGGCGGTGGCGCTGTTCTGGAGGCGCCGGCATCCAGCTTTGACCCTTGTCGCGGTTTTCGTCCCGACGTTCGTGGCTTGGGCCATCGTGCCGGACAGAGAACCGTCCGGCCCTGCGCTAGTGTTCGCGGTTTACGCGGTATCGGTCTACGACCGGTCTCAGGCCCGACTGTGGGTCGCCGCGGCGGCCATCGCGGTCATCGTCGTAGCCGTGACGTTCCTTGTCCTGGGCGACTATCAGACGGCTCGCGGCTTGATCCCGGCGGCGGCGATCTCACTGGTCGCCTGGGTTATCGGCGACTACATACGTTCACGGCGTCGCTTCGTCGTCGACCTCGTGGCCCGGCATCGCCAGGAGCGCGAGCAAGCCGCAGAGGATGAGCGTCTCCGCATCGCCCGCGAGCTGCACGACGTCGTCGCGCACAACGTGAGCGCCATGGCCATCCAGGCGGGAGCGGCACGTTTAGCCGGCGATGACGGCAAGGAAGCGCTGGCCAGCATCGAGCAGACCGCCCGGGACACGCTTGCGGAGCTCAACAAGCTCCTCGGCGTCCTGCGCAAGGCGAGCGACGCGCCCCTGAGTCCTCAGCCGACTCTCGCCGATGCCGAAACGTTGCTAAGGCCAGCTCGCGAGGCCGGCCTCGACACGACGCTCAAGGTCACGGGCACACGCCGAGACATGCCCGCGGCCGTGGAACTGTCGGCCTACCGCATCATCCAGGAGGCAGTGACCAACGTTCTCAAGCACTCCGGTGCAACACGCATCGAGGTGACGGTCGATTACGGCGCCGCGGCGCTCAACCTCACGATCGCAGACAACGGCAGCGGGCCGGCGAACGCCGGCGCGAACGGGTCTGGACACGGCCTGATCGGCATGCGCGAGCGCGTCGAGCTCTTCGGTGGGGATCTTTCCACGGGCTCCTCATCATTGGGCGGCTTTGTCGTGCGCGCAAGCCTGCCTGTTAAGACGTGATCGCGTGATCCGGGTCGCCCTTGCCGACGACCAGGCGCTGGTGCGGACGGGGTTTCGCATGATCGTCCAGTCGCAGCCAGACATGGAGGTTGTTGGCGAAGCGGAAGACGGCAGGCAGGCGATCGAACTGGTCAAGCAACAAACACCCGATGTCGTTTTGATGGACATCCGAATGCCGAATCTCGACGGGATCGCGGCGACCAGGCAGGTCAGCGGTCAGACGAGGGTGATCATCCTCACGACCTTCGAGCTCGACGAGTACGTCTTCGACGCGCTTGCCGCGGGAGCGAGCGGGTTTCTCCTGAAGGCTGCACCGCCCGAGGACCTCATCAAAGCCATTCGCGTGGTGGCCCAGGGCGACGCGCTGCTCGCGCCGTCAGTCACCAAACGATTGATCGAACAGTTCGGGAAGCATCCAGAACGTTTGCCCAAAAAGACGAGGGAGCTCCAAACTCTTACCGAGCGCGAGCAAGAGGTGCTCAAACTCGTGGCGAAGGGACTGACCAACGCCGAGATCGCAGCGCAGCTTCACGTCAGTGAGGCGACGGTCAAGACGCATGTCGCACATGTGCTCGACAAACTCGAGCTCAGAGACCGGGTCCAGGCCGTGATCCTTGCGTACGAATCCGGCCTGGCCGGCTCCTGACTCCGACGATTACGAGTTGGTGACGCATCCTCCCGCGGCATTGCTCCACAGCGACTGCACCGCGTAGCTGCTGCCACCGAGAGTGATGTCGGTCGCCGCACCGGTGCCCGACGAGAGCCACGCGCACTTGTCGCCGATCTCCGATCCGCGACCGTCGAGCCAGCCGCTGTTGGGCTGCGGGTCGGTGATCGTCTCGGCGTACTCGTGCCCGCCGACGATGGAAAAGCCGTCGTAGTAACCGCCGCTGCCGCCGTTGACGAAGTTCATGCCGCACGACGCGCCGGCGTCCGGCTGGTACGGCATGTAGGAGTACGAAAGCGAGCCGCTCGAGCTGTGATACGCGCACCACTGGGTGCCGAACCCGCTCTGGGAGTGGCCGCTCGGCGTGAACACCATGAAGTCGTCGTTGGCGTTGGGCGTGACCCCCAGATGGGAGGCGAGATTCGCGGCTTCAGCCTGAATCTGCGACTGGGTCGGGCTGGTCGGGACGGATGAAGTGTCGTTCCACGTGCCGGCGAGCTGACCTTTGGCGTTGGTGGGGGCAGGCAGTCCCGACGCACACGAAGTCGCACCGCTGGGCGCGTTCTCGCAGTACTGCTTGGTGGTGTTGCCCCACGAGCTGCCGCCGACGTTGCCGAAGAAGCCGGTCACGTACGACTCATCGGAGCCTGAAGCCGACCATTGGGAGCCCCAGAACACGATGTACACCGCCGCGGCCGTCGAGACAGGGCCGCCGTGATATTGCAGGTTCGACGAACTGTGCGGCCGGGCGTTGTGGGACTTGTTGATCCGCATGTAGACCGTGCCCGCCTGGTGCGCCGAAGCGGTCGTGACGGTGAAAAGGCAGCAGACGGCAAGCAGCGACAGACTCATTCGAAGCAAGCGCGGCACGTAGAGTTCCTCCCTCTCGAGACGGCATCCGACGACGGCCGCGTAGTTATAGCGACCGCGGCGTAAAGCGTCAATCGCATAGCGCCTGCGAGTTAGGATTGCCCGCCGTGGGTGAGCAACTTCCGTCACCGCCGGACGTTCCGGTCGATCCCCTGTTCAGCCACGCCGCCTCGCCGTTCTTGAGGACGGAGGCGCCGACGCCGGTGGCGTTCGCCGGACCGCCCGTCGAGGCCGGCCTGACGCCGATCTGGACCGCCCACAAGACCCAGATCCAGTTCGCTTTCGCTCTCCTGGCCTTCTTGATGATCCTGGCCGGCTCGGTCACGGTCGTCCAGGCGAACGGAGCGGAGATGTGGCGCTACATCATCGCGGCGATACCGGTCGTGCCCGCCGGAATCGTGATCTGGCTGTTCGTACGGACGCTGTCCCGCCTCGATGAGGTGCAGAAGCGCGTGCAGGTGCAGGCGCTGGGGTTTTCGCTCGCCGCGACGGCGCTGGCGACCTTCGGTTATGGGTTCCTCGAGGGGATCGGCTGGCCCCAGATGAACGGCACGCTGGTCTTGCCCCTGATGGCGCTGCTGTGGGGAGTCGGAATGTTCGTGCTCGCGCTGAGGTACCGCTTCCGCCGATAGACTGACCGCGCTTTGGGGATGAGGCGACGGGCGGCCCAGCTTGCTTCCGTGCTCGTGGTCATCGTCCTGGCGGGTCTCGTATTGATCGGGCGCCCTGTGGATCCTCGACCAGTCGCATCCGTGGCCCCGACATGGATTCCAGCCACTTCGCCTGACCCGACGCCGAATCCCGAAGCCGATCTCGACAGCGACATCGGCGCCGTGATGGTCTTCTCCTGGCGTGCAGCTTTGAGCTTCTCGAGCGTGCAGCCCTACCTGGTTCGGGACCGCGTCGGCGGAGCGCTCTTGTTCACGTCCAACTTCGGCGGCACGCCGGCCGGGCTGAAGCAATGGTCGGACCAGCTGCTGGCGCTTTCCTCGAGCGAGTGCCTGGAACATCCCATGCTGCTGATGACCGACGAAGAGGGCGGATCGGTGGCGAACATGAAATCGCCGACCGCGCCGCCGTGGCCGCTCGAGATGGCTTCCTATGGAGCGGATCGCGTTCGTTCCCTCGAGGCGCTCAATGGGGCAGGTTTGCGTGCGGCCGGCGTCGGTATGGATCTCGCACCGGTCGCCGACGTGCGCACGAATCCGTTGGATGGGGTGATCGGCGCGCGATCTTTCGGTTCGTCGCCTTCGGTGGTCGCGCCACTCGTCGCTGCCGCCGTCGGCGGGCTGCACGATGGCGGTGTCGGGGCGACGCTGAAGCACTTCCCGGGATTGGGAGGTGCCGCCGGTGACCCGCATGAGGCGATCCCGACCGACCACACGTCTTTGAGTCAGTGGACCTCCACCGAGCTGCCGGCTTTTGCGTCAGGCATTGCCGCGGGCGCGGACGCGGTGATGGTGACGGCGGTTTACGAACCGGGCCTGGACGGTGGTGCGATGCCGGCGATGTTCTCGCCGTCGATCGTTGGCCGGCTGCGCACGCAGCTCGGCTTCAACGGCGTCATCATGACCGACTCGCTTTCGATGGGCGGGATCGGCGCGCGGTGGTCGCTGCCCGACGCGGCTGTGCTGGCTCTCGCCGCGGGCAATGACATGCTGCTGCTCGGCAACGGAGACCCTGCGTACGAGGCATCTGCAGTCGCCGCTGTTCGCGCGGCGGTGCTGTCCGGACGGCTCGATCGGGCTCGCCTGCACGAATCGGCGCTCCGTGACAACGCCCTCCGCGACCGGTGGGGCCGGCGCCCGATGCCCTGCCGGCAGCCCGCCGCGCCGTGATTGGCGGGTCCGGCTCCAGCGGGTAAAATCGAGGCTCTGACCGAGCGGGAGTAGCTCACTTGGTAGAGCGCGACCTTGCCAAGGTCGAGGTAGCGGGTTCGAAGCCCGTCTCCCGCTCCAGCTTTTCAATACGAACTCGCCCCGGCTGGACCGTTTGACCCCCAAATCTGACCCCCATTCTTCGCGGGCGTTGGCCCTAAGCTTGCCGCTCGTGGCGATCGAGAGACCTGAAGCGCCGACCTCGCGCATGTGAGACGCCCGGCGCACCGTGCTAACCGGATCGAGTTGGTTGCGCTTGCGCCTCCATGAGGCTTTTCAGGCCAGTCCAGATCGATAGCTCCTGACGTTCGCCCATGCGGCGGACGAGTGGGCCCAGCAGCCGGTAGAAGCCGCGTAGCTCGATATTCCAGAGCCACGTCATTTTGGTGCCTGCGCCTTTCGGCTCGAAAAGCAATGCGCCATTGAAATCCATGTTGGAACCATGGATTCTGCTTGCGATCCGCCGTGGCCGGTCAAATTCCGTGTACTCAACTGCCATGTCGGTTGTGACGCCGTTGCGCTGCATGACTGAGTGGAACTTGCTGCCCATCCCGATGGGTTCGTTGGTGAGCATTTCGGCGACGGTCATCTGATGGTTGTACTTGGGCTCGTTGCGCTCGTCAGCAACAAAGTCGAAGACGTCCTCGACCGGACGGTCGATCACGATGTCGCCTTTGACTAGCATCGGGCACTCACCTCCAAGCCAATGGTCGGATGGGGCCACTGAATCGGGCAGGGCCAAATATCCCAAGGCCTCGCGGACTTTCGGTTCGGCTCGTATTCACCTCGGTCATTTTTGTCGGGGCTCGAAGATCACGACCGCCGTCTCATGCGACCGCATTGCCGCGTACTGGTCGAGGTCTTTGTCGTAGTGCGCCCAGCCAGCCCACAGCCTGCGTCGCTCGTCGCCGACTGCCGCCCGTGCGTGGACGGCGTGCGGCCCGTCTACCAGATCAACTGTGGCGTCGGGCTGCGCCTGGAGATTCAACCACCAGGCCGGCTCCGCCTCGCCCCAACCGTTCATTGCCATCGTGACGAGGTTCGGCCCGTCCTCGTAATAGCTGACCATGGTTGCGCGCTCTCTGCCCGTGCGCCGGCCCACGGTTCGCAGTCGAAGCATCCCTTCTACGTGATTTGTCGGTTTCCGCAGGCCCGACCGACCTCCGGTTACTCGATACAGCGCTCGGTGTCCGACCCAGAACGTCTTTTCAAACCAACGCGGCGGCACCCGTACCGCTTTCGTCGGCTTTGTAGCAGTTGCCATTCCTTTTCTCCTCCTGCCCTGAAGATGCCTCGTTGCAGGCTCGATTCACAGGGCCGCTCGACCCGAGCGTTCTAGGCTGACCGCACATCGCGCCTGCCTCACTACCCGCCCGGCGATAGCCGCTTCGGACTATCAAAGGCATGTTTCGCCGCCTCGTGCGGAATGTGAGTTCCACACGGTGCGGCGATTCGGAGTTTTGTTTATGCGGTCGGTTGAGGTCTGCGGGTAACGCTTGTTCCAACGCGAAGTTCAGGCGCGTGGCCCTGGATCGCTCGCTGGTCGAATCCCTTCACGATCAGCCAGGCAGCGAACACCATTTCTTGAACCGCAATTGGCATGGCAAGCAGCGCGTAAGGAGAGGTCAGGCCGCTGCTTCCCCAACCGAAGATGCCGATGAGTCCGTACACCAAGGCTAGTGCGGCTCCGGCCAGTCCGAACACAGACAACCAGCGCGGGACGAGCCGCGACTGAAACAGCACGTAGTTCAGAGTCAGGCTGCCTAGTGCCAAGAAAACCAACGTCCCGATCAATACTGACCAGTCAAAGAGCGCGAGGAGCGCGGCACCCAGCAGTGAAAGGCTCGCAGCGTTGGCCGCGCTGGCAGTATCGCTCTGGCTCACGGTCAGCATGGTCAGTAGAGCGACAGCGCCTGCGATGTAGAAAACACTCTCGAACACCCTGAGGCCGACGTATCCGATAGCCAGCCCTTCCGCCTGCCTCACAAGGATCGGAAACAGCACGAATGCCGTCCCGACGGCAGTTGTTGCACTGATCAGAAACAGCAGCGCAGCCAAGATCACCTGACTCTCCTGGCTCGCCAGACCCACGAGGTAGTTACGTCCGTCGAGAGCCGAACCCAAAACTACCCCACCCAAGATTGATGTGACGGTCGCGGCTACAAACAGCAACCCGGCGATTACCGCCGTCCTTCTCCCTGAATTCATGCTTCCTCCTTCGGCCCATATCGGCCCACTTGAGAGCGTGCCGCAGTCCCCAAGGGAGGGCTAGAGGCAAACGTCCCTGCCTGACCGGCCCCGACGGCCAAGGTCTATTGGTACGGCCCCCGGTAACCGTTCAGGCGGTATACCGACAGTGAGGACATGGAACGAGTGGCGCTGCGACCGAACCGGTGACTCGCGGCTAGGTCGGAGCCTTCAGCCCTAACTCCCAGCTTTTGCAGCCAACAAATCGATTTCGAACCATCGCTACGCCCACAGGCCCGGTGGGTCGGACAGCAGGACGGCGCGCCCCCTCCCAGGACGCGGCGAGCAACTCCTCGGCACCGACGTGCCGTCCCGCGCGCAGCCTACGCCCTGTCGGCTTGAGTTGCGCCGCCTTAACGGCAGAATTTGTGTTGTCGAAAGTAATTGAGCGGATGGAATGGCGAGGCTGAGCAAGCGCAAGGACGAGGATTTCGGTTTCGTTGAGGATGTCCTGGCCAATTCGCTTCTGCATGAACTCGCCCAAGAAGAGGCACCGCAGCCCAACGGTTAGAGATCGATTAGCAAGGACTGGAGGCCTAGGAGGGCTCAGCCGGGGTGTGTCAGATTCCAGATGACGATGAACAGCGTCAGCAGTCCCATGGAGCCGAACACGACGAGCGTCACAATCGCGTAGGCGTGGGGCGAAGGCGGCATACGCTGGCGCGGGCGGACACCGGAGTCTGCGGGATTGATCGATTCGAGGATGTCCTGTAGAAAGTTGTCATCCACGCGCTAACCCGGCGTGGCGCGGGCGCATACTCCACGGACCATGCCCCGCCGGCCCAGGAGCCGCTCCAATGGCGATCTCTTCGATCTTGCCGAGGAGTTCAAGGATTACCCGCTCTGGCTCGCGTTAGCCGCAGCCGGCGGTGTTGTCGTGATCCTCGAGCTGATCATTCCTGCCGCGGTGCACTCGAATCCATCCAAAAGCCCGGCTGGAGTCGACTATGCCGCGCTCTTCTTGCCGCTTCTCCAATGGATTGGATGGTTGTTCGCGGCGGCCATCGTCGTCTTTGGCCTGATCGGTGCTGGAACGCGATGGCTCGACCGGAAAGCCGACGGAGCTCGGTATCGAAGCCAGACAGGCATCGACTCTGTCCGGCGGTTGAGCTGGCCGGCGTTTGAGCGACTTATTCATGAGGCTTACCGGCAACAGGGTTACGAGGTGATTCCGCGGGGCGGGCCACATGCAGACGGCGGAGTTGACCTGGAGATCCGAAAGAACGGCGAGCGATTACTGGTCCAGGCCAAACACTGGAAGAGCTATAAGGTCAGGCTTCCACAGGTGCGCGACTTGTGGGGAGCCGTCGCACATGAGCACGCGGACGGTGCTGTGCTTGTTACTTCTGGGGCGTTTACCCCCGATGCGTGGGCGTGGGTGAACGGAAAGAATTTCGAGTTGGTCGACGGCAACAGGCTGACCCATCTCATCCCTCATGTCGATCAAGCCGCAGTCAGTACTCCGCAGCCAGCGCGAGCATGTCCGAAGTGCGGCCGTCCTCTGGTTCAGCGGATCGCCCGCCGAGGACAGCATGCGGGGGAGCCATTTTGGGGATGCAGCGGCTATCCCGACTGCCGCTATATCGACGGAGTCTGATAGCCGGCGGCTCGGGCGGGCAAACCGACACTCAAGGTCGTGCCAGCGCTGCCAGATTGCGCCGCGATGCTGCCGCCGTGTGCAACGACAATGTCATGTGCAATCGCCAGCCCGAGTCCACTGCCCGTAGAGTTCGGCCCCTTCACAAATCGTTCGAACACGTGAGGTAGCAGCTCCGGCGGGATGCCTTCGCCCGTGTCGGACACCGTGATCGAGACCTGATCGGCGCTCGTACCGACCGCGACTTTCACCGAACCGCCCGACGGTGTGTGGCGGATCGCATTCGAAAGCAAGTTACCGATGACCTGACGAATTCGGGCAGGGTCGACGTCGACCGCGGGAACGTTCGCACCCGCATCCGTCGTCAATGAGATTCCCTTCGATTGCGCCTGCGTACGAAAGGTCTCGGCTGTGTCCTTGACCAACGCGCTGATGTCCGTCGGTTCTTTGCGCAGGACTAGGCTGCCCGCGTCAGTCAGCACCAGGGTTCTTAGGTCCTCTACCAAACGATCGAGTGTCGCGGTGGCCTCGAGGATCGGCGCCAAATGCAATGCGTCCGCCGGGTAGAGGCCGTCCGAGATCGCCTCGGCCTGACCACGGATCACCGATAGCGGAGTGCGCAGCTCGTGCGTCACGTCGGCCATGAACGAACGCCGCTGCTCGTCCATCGCCTTCAGCCTCGCCGACATCGAGTTGAACGCCCGCGCCACCGAGCGGATGTCAGGCGAACCCCCCTCGGGCACCTGCGCCGAGTAATCGCCCGACTCGATCCGACGCGCCGCATCGATGAAGCTGTTCATCGGTCCGGCCACGCGGCGGACACCGCCGGCGACGGCGAGCACGATCAAGCCCACGATCAGCAGCGGCAGGAAGAAGAACGGATGTGGTCCTGGGCCGACGCCACCGAACATGAGCCCAAACAGCCCGCCCGTCAGAAACGAGACGGCGAGCACGACCAGGACGAAGCA
>DASTIX010000160.1:0-20926 GCA_035717165.1 Candidatus Dormiibacterota bacterium | reverse complement strand
CGCGCGAGCGGTTCGGCGGAGCGCGATCGCGAGCACCGGGCAATCCTCGACGGCGCGTTCGGCTAGCGGCAACAGATGCTCGGGCACCGGTCCGGGCGCGACGATCGGGTATCCCCAATCGTCGAGCCGGATGAGCTCGGGGAGCAGCTCCGCGCAGAGACCGCGGCCGTCGCACTTGATGCGGTCGACCACGAGGTGTTGATCTTTGCTCACGCGCTGATCCTCATGTTGTGCGGCCGGTGGCCGGCAAACTCAGGGGCGAAGACTTCTAACGCAGATCCCAGAAACATCGCCGCACCGTCGGGATGCTTGCACGCTCCACGTCCGCGAACCTCGACCGCCCAGCGTTGCAACCGCTTGAGGACATCCGCGTTCGCTCCCTGTTCCGCGATGCGAGTGCAAGCATCCGCGAGGGCGCGAAGGCCGAAGAAACAGGGACCGCATTGCGCCGAGCTCTCGGCGGCGAGATAGCGCATGATCGCCGCGATCTCGCAGATACCGCACCTTCCCATGGGCAGCACGCCGATGACACCGCAGCCGAGACGGGTCGCAGAGGGATCGAGGCGCAAGGCCCACGCCTTCTCGGGCTCCATCCACATTCCGAAGTAGCCGCCCACGAGAACGGCCCTTGCGGTCTCGGTCAGCCCGCCCGATTGGTTGATGGCTTCGGTGATGGTTGTCTGCGGATCGACCTCGCTCACGCCTGGCCTTGTCACGCCGCCGACGAGAGTGATCAGGACGGTAGTGGACGGCTGACCAGTTCGGGCCAGCGTGGCGACGTGGGCGAGGGTCTCGACGTTCTGCACGAGGGTGGGCGCGTCGCCGACGCCTCGCTCGAATGGATACGGAGGGATGTTCGTCGGCGTCGCGATGCCGTCGTTGAGGAAGTGGATCGCCGCTGCTTCCGCGCCGGCGACATAGCGTTCTGGCGCTGCCGCGAACGTCACGATGTTGCGCTCGGGTTCGGTTCGCTGCGCGAGCGCGCGCATCATCGAGTGGCTCGCGGCGGTGTGGCGCTCGCCGATGTACAGGATCACGCGCCGTGCGTGCAGGACTCGGGCGGCGATGAACGCGCCGTCGAGCACGAGCTGCGGACGCGATGTCATCAGCAACCGATCTTTCTTGCTCTGTGGCTCGCCTTCCGCACCGTTGACCACGATCACCGCGCGGCCGTGCGACCGGTGCGCCACCGCGCGCCACTTGGTCGCGACCGGGAAGCTCGCGCCGCCGCGACCGACGAGATGGGCATGATCGATGGCGTCGATCAGCGCATGTCCGACCTTCGGCAGCGGCGCGACGACATCTTGTTCGCCGAGGAGCCGCGTCATCGCGTCTCCCGGCGATCGACGGCCGAGCGGAAGGCGTCACGGGCGCCCGCGAGCGGATCGGTCGAGCCGGCATTGATCCGAAGCGCGACCGCCATGCCGACCGCGGCGACGCAGGCCGCCGTGATGCCCAGCATCCAGGCCGACCAGGTGTCGGTGCCGGTGCCGAGACCGTGTATCACTCCGATCGGCCACGCCGCGTAGGTCAGCCAGTGAATCGCGCGCCATGCGCCATGACCCAGCGTCCCGCGCACCAGACTGGTGACGACGATTGCGAGCAGGAGCTCGAACGAGATGACGCCCAACCCGAGCCAGAACGTGCGGTAGTAGGACGAGAAGGGGATCAGCGCCGCGGCCCACCCGAGGTTGGTGAACGGATCGACCACCGCCGTGACGATGTGGAGCGCGAGGAACACGAGCGTCATCAACGCGAGGTTGCGATGCAGGCCGGTCGTGAGGAAGCGGGGCCAGCTCTCGCTCTGCAGCCGGAGCGTGGACAGGATGCCGAGGACGACAACGGTCGAGAGCAGGATCAACGTCACCGCGCCCGCGCCGCGGGTTGTGTACCAGAGGACGCTGTTGCTCAACGCGGTCTAGCGCGAACCGCCCGTGACCGTCACCGGAATTGAGGAGCTCGAGCCGACGCCGCTGGAAGACTGGATCGTGCCCGACGAACTGGATGAAGTCGACGAGGTCGATGACGTCGACGAACTCGAACTGGAGGAATTCGATGCGGTGGCCGGTGCCGCCGCCGTCCCCGGGATCGTCTGGGCGCTGACCACGGCCAGAATCCCAACTCCCAGGGCCGCCGCGATAGAGCTGCCGACCGTGAGTCGCTGCAGGAGCCGCAGGCCTTCGTCGCGGGCGCGAGAACGCGCTCGAATCGTGTTCGTGGGTTCCATGGGTGTCAGCTTGCGGTAGGGTGCCAAACCGTACCTAGGAGCAGGCTGTGAGGTTGCTGAGAGCCGCCGGGAGGGCTGTGGGTACACTCTGCTTGAATTCAACGGTACGCGGCTCCGTTGGTCACGCCGGTTGCCCGTAGCTCAGTGGCGCCGGGCGCGCGCAGGGCGCACTAAATCAGAATTCAGATCGTCGTTCTGCCCCCGTAGCTCAGTGGATAGAGCAGGACGGTCCTAACGTCAAGGTCGGGGGTTCGATTCCCTCCGGGGGCGCTTTTTCTCACCGATGAAGGATTTTCTGCTTACCGAATCAGACCTGAGGGCCCGCGGAGGGGGCAAGTGGCGCAAGTACGCGCCCGATGTCCTGCCCGCCTTCGTGGCGGAGATGGACTTCAAGGTCGCGCCTGCCGTCCAGGCGGCGCTGAAGCGCTTCACCGACCACCAGGACTACGGATACGAGCTGGCCACCGACCAGGACGGCCTGTTCGTGGCGTTCGAACGATGGATGAGCCGGCGCTACGGCTGGGCTCCTGCCGCCGGCCTGACCATCGCCACCGCAGACGTAGTCCAGGCTCTGGTCGCCACGCTCGTCGCCTACTCGGCTCCCGATGACGGCGTCATCGTCCAGACGCCCATCTATCCGCCATTCCTGCGCGTGGTCGAGGCCACTGGCCGCCGTCTCGTCGAAAACCCGCTGCATCTTGCGGAGCGATACACGATCGACGTCGATGGCCTGAGAGACGTCGCGAAAGGGGCGCGCGTCCTCCTCCTCTGCAACCCGCACAACCCCACCGGCCGGGTGCTCGAAAGGGAAGAGCTGGAGCAGATCGCGGCGGCCGCCAAGGAAAACGACCTGACCATCGTCTCCGACGAGATCCACGCCGACCTCACGTTTCCGCACGCGAAGCACATCCCGATGGAAACCATCGCCGCGGAACGGACGGTCACGCTCACGTCCGCGACCAAGAGCTTCAACATCCCCGGCACGCGCACGGCGGTCACGCATTTCGGCACGAAAGAGCTCAAGGAGCGGTTCGACGCCGCTATCCCAGAGCATCTCCTCGGCCGGCCGAGCCGATTTGGTGTCGACGCGACGATCGCCGCGTGGACGGACGCGGAGGAGTGGCTGGCCGAGGTGATGGGCTACCTCGAAGCCAATCGCGACACCGTCACGCGATGGGCGGCATCACGCCCGAAGATCGGTTATCGCGTGCCCGAAGGTACCTACCTGGCGTGGCTCGACTGCCGCGAGCTGAAGCTCCCCTCGACGCCGTACGACTTCTTTCTTGAATCAGCGAGGGTCGCGCTGGGCAACGGTCCAGATTTCGGGATGGCTGGAGAAGGTCACGTCCGCCTCAACTTCGCCACGTCGACCGAGATCCTGGAAGAGATCCTCGCGCGCATGTCGCACGCGCTCGACGAGATCTGAGCTGAGCCTCTAGCCCGACCAGCTCGTCCCGGGCACCGGCATGTATGGCATCGGGTCGATGACCTGGTCGTTGACCCGCAGCTCGAAGTGCACGTGCGGTCCGGTCGAGAACCCGGTCGATCCTTCCAGGCCGATCACCTGTCCGCGCACCACCTTGTCACCGACGTTGGTGTTGGTCTGCAGCAGGTGCCCATACAGCGTCGTGATCCCGCCGCCGTGCGCGATGACGACGTAGTTGCCGTAGCCGAGGTTGCTGTGGCCGACGGCGACGACCAACCCGTCCGCCGCCGCCATCACCGGCGTGCCAAGCGCGGCCGAGATGTCGATACCGGTGTGGAAGTGCTTGTACGGGCCGTAAGGTGGCTCGAGCAAGACGGACGTGGGGCCGAAGGGCTGCGTGATGGCGAAGGATCCGGGCGGCAAGGCCCACGACAGCGACAGTCCCTGGATCGTCTTGCCGACGGGCAGCTTCTGGTTGACCATCGCGAGCCCGACGCCGACCTCGGCCTGCGCCCACGCGGTCTGGTACGAGCGCTGGACGAGATCCTGCATCTGCGCCTCGAGCAGCTGGGCGAGGTCGCTCGTCACGCTCGGAGGTTGGTTGGTGAGCTGGTCTTTGGCCCCCTGGATCTGCGTGATCAGGTCACTGAGTTCGCCGCTGACATCCGTCTGCTCGCTCATCACTTCTTGCAGCGAGCTGAGGTTGGCGTTGAGCAGCTCGAGCGTGTTGTTCTCGCGGTCAAGGTCGGCCTGCCGCGCTTCACGGTCGGCTTGCAGCTTGGCCAGGTCCGCTTCGAGCTTGGTCTGCAGCGTGTGGGCACGCTCACCGGCGACGATCGCGTCGGCGGTCGCGAGCAGCGCCTCGTGCAGATTGCTCGACCGAGCGATCAGCAGCCAGAACGAATTCGGCTGGCGGTAGATCGCGCGCGACATGGCCGTGAGCTGGTCTTTCTCGACCTGGATGCGCGCCTCGGTATCGGAGATCTGCTGGTCCAGCTGCGCGATCTGGTCTTCGAGGTTGGAGATGACCTGCTCTTCCTGGGCGACCTTGTCGGTGAGCACCTGCTCCGTGCCGGAGAACTGATCGAGCGTCGCCGACACGCGCTGCTCCGTCGCCAGCGCGCTGGCGATGTCGCCGCCGAGCCGCGACTCGAGCTGGGCATACTGCGCAGCGTTCGGATTGACGGGTGCCGACGGGCACGACGTGCGCGCGTCGGACGCCGCGCTCGGGCTCGGGCAGGGCGAAGGACTCGGCGTGTCCGCGAGGGCGCTCGGCGCAAGGAGCGCGACAAACCCGCCGGCGACAACCGCCGCGACGAGCGCGCGCCTCACGCTCGTGCTCTGCGGAACCCGAACAGCGCCGTGCACGCTCCGAGCAGGAGTCCGGCCGTGATCACGGCCGCTAGCACGTACTGCACGGCCGTCAAGCTCACGCCGGGCAGGACCTGCACGTAGATCGCATCCTCGAATCGCACGGCCAGCAGGTACGACGCCCCGACGACCGCAGCGGCCATCGCGCCGGCGATGGCCCCGGTCATCAGGCCTTCCACGACGAACGGCCCGCGCATCATCCAGCCGCGGGCTCCAAGCAGCCCCGTCACCGAGATTTCCTGTCGCCGCGCCGTCGCCACACCCCGCATGGAGTTCGCGACCACCGCGTAGGCGACGACGGCGAAGAGCAGCAAGATTCCACCCGCGATCCCGCCAGCGATCAGAGCGAAGTGGCGAAGCCGCGAGTACGTGTCAGGGTCGTAGGACGTGGGATACGAGGCGTCGACCGCCGGGTTGCCCTTCACCGAGCTCGCCACGGCCGCGACCTGAGTCACGAGCTTGACCCGCACGTCGAGGCTCGCGGGGAACGGGTTGGTGTCGCTGAGCGAGGCGAGGCTGTCGAGGCCAGGTCGTTTGCTTGCCTCGGCCAGCGCCTGCTGCGGGGAGATGTTCGTCACCGAAGCGACACGAGGATCGGCCTGGAGCTTTGCCTTCAGGGCCGCGACATCGTCAGACGACGCGCCCGACGCCAGGTAGACGCGCACCACGGACGCCTGCCCCGCTTGATCCGCGATCGCGCGCTCGACCGCGATGCCGACTATCGACAGCGTTCCGCAGAGCATCAAGAGGAGCGCGATCGTGCCGATGACGGGTGCTGTCGTGCGCACGTCCCGGCTCCAGCTGCGCAACCCGTTGAGGACCACCAGGCGCCACGAATTGGCGACAAATGCGGCCGACCGCCGCCAGAGCGGTAGCCGCTGAACCTTCGGGGTCTTTGCGGCGCGCTCGCGAGCGGGAAGGACGAGCCTGAGCATCGCCGGCCACCCGGTCGCGGTCGTGTGCCCGTTGCCGTTGCCGTTCCCGTTGAGGTACCCGTTTCCGTTCGAATGGCCGTTGGAGTGGCCGTTCGCGTACCCGTTGACATGTCCATTGGTATGGCCGTTGGCGTTGGCCGACGCTCGCTTCGCCCCGTTGGTCATCACCCGGGCGCTGGGCAGGCGGAGGATCCGCGTCGCCGGCATCGTGTGGTGGTGGGAAGCGACGATGACCGTCGTGCCGGATACCGCCGCCTTCTCCAGCAGATGGGTAACGATCGCGGCGTTCTCGTCATCGAGCCCGGCGAGTGGTTCGTCCGCCAGCAGCACCCGCGGGTTGGTCGCCAGCGCACGGGCGATCGCCACCCGCTGCCTCTCACCGGCCGACAGCTGGTGCGGATACGCCTTCGCCCGGTCGGCGAGCTTGACCGACTCGAGCGCCGAGAGCGCCCGCTGTTTGATCGTCCGGTTGGGGACCTGGGGGTCGTCGAGCTGCAGGGCCAGGACGATGTTCTCGAACGCGTTCAGCCTGGGCAGCAGCCGCTGCTCTTGAAAGACGAACGCGACGTCGCGCCGCAGGCGGCCGAGGTCGCGGCGCCACCACCGGTTGAGCCGGCGCCCGCGCACGTAGACCTCGCCGGCGTTGGGAGCCAGCTGTCCGTGCACGAGGCGAAGCAGCGTCGTCTTGCCCGAACCGCTGACGCCGGTCACCTCGACCAACTCTCCGGGCGCGACGTCGAAGTTGACTCCCTTCAGAACGTCGCGCTTGCCGAATGACTTGACTACACCGACGAGCTTGACCGCCGCCTCTCGTGGCGTTGGCGTCTTGCCGTTGGTTGAGGGTCTCTGGCGGGTTGGGCGCGGCGCGCGTGCGCCATCGCCTCCGTCGCGGATTTTGGACGCGTCAACACGGCCAGTTGTCGCTGGTCGGCTTCCCACCCTTTGGCTCCAGATTAGCCCATGCCGGTTGAAGGTGCCGAATTGAAAGACTGGGACCTTTGTACTAGTCGCAGCCTGTGAGGTTCAGCGTCGCCGCCGCCACCTGCACGCCGAACGCGCCGCCGGTCGGTGACGTCGTGACAAGGCGACTTCCATCGGCGCCCTGGTCGACGATTGTCGAAGCCGCACCCGTCACGGTCACATCGCCGGTCACCTCGGGTGGCACATAGACGACGGTGGCCGCGTCCCCGACGTCACCGACGGCGTCGAGGCTGAAGCTGCCGTTCCCACTGTCGTAGCGGAACACGAGGTTTGTGTCGGCGGTCGCACGTGGGTAGATCCGCGCCAGGAGCTGCTCGCGATCCGAGCGCAGGCAACCGTTGGGGTCCGCGGCGTTCTTGGGCGAGGCGTAGATGCCCCACGCTCCGCTTCCACCGTTCTCCTTCCACGTCCAGAAGGCAAAGCCGGTTCGATGACGCTCCTGCTCGACGACCTGCGATGCAAGCAGCCGGCTGTCATCGTCAGGCGGGCTCCCGAACTCGGAGACGAACAGCGCCGCGCCCATCGCCCTGGCCTCGTGCTCGCCGAGCGAGTAGCTCTGGTCGTAGCCGCCCCACGGATATGTCGTGCTCGACACGAGCTGGGGCAGGAGGTGATCGACGGTGTAGAAGTGCGTGTACGCGTGGAGGGCGAGCACGGTGTTCGGGTACGAGCTGAGGGGCATCGACAGGTGGGTCGGGAAATCGGTCACCTCTCGCAGGAGTCCCGTGTCGAGAAAGATCAAGTGCCGCGCATCGCCGGCCCCGAGGTTGCGGTAGCCGCACACCGCCGGCATGAAGAAGCCTGACCAGCACGGCAGTCCATCGTGGGCCCCCGTGATCGCATCGATGGCGCGGCGATAGAAAGGAAACAGGAGAAGGTCCTCGAAGCCTGGCGGCAGTCCCCAGCCGATGAGGGGCTCGTTGTAGACGCCGTAACCGGCGACCACGGGATCGTCCCGAAATCTTCTGGCGATGTGCGCGAGCGCCGCGAGGTATTCGTCCTGAATCCCGTTGCGGTCGTACCAGAAGTTCGTGGTCGCCTCGAGCACCGCAGGGTTCACCTCGCGCTGTTTGACGAATACGTGTGAAGGCAGGCCGTCGGTGAACGTCGCCCACGCCGGAGCACCGCTGTACTGCCCGAGATCGACCGAGGAGTCACTGGCGCCTACGAAGTTCGAGTACGCGTTCTGGTGCATGTCGACGATCACGTAAATCCCCTCGGCGCGAGCCCAATCGACGATTTGAGCGACGCGGTCGATGTACGTGCGGCTGAATTGGCCGCGCTGTGGCTCCAGCAGGCTCCATGAAATCGGAAGCCGAATCACGTTGAAGCCGAGCCGCGCCATCTGCGCGACGTCGGCCTCGCACAGCGGCGGATATTTGCTCTCCGCCTTGTTGGCGGGACACTGGCCGTTCTCGTAGGCGGCGGGATCGATCGGATATTCCGGTTGATTGCGTGGGCCGAACTCGAGAAGCGACGCCGGGGTCGCGCCGTGGAGGAACACCATCCGGGCTTCGTCGTCCGCGATGTAAGGGATTGCGCCTGACGGATGCTCGACGTGAAGCCAGGAGAGCGCGCCGGCCGGGCCGCGCGACGAGGTTGGCGGCGGAGTTATGCGCGTGGCGAACGACGCGACCATCGCGCCGGGATAGGTGAACAGCGCCACCAGCACTGCGAGCGCGACGAGCAGGACGCGTTGGATCAGGACGCGGCGATCCAATAGGCGACTCCCCCAACGACGACGAGCAGCGCTACGAGCGCGGCGATGAGCCCGGCGATCGCGCTTGCGACGCCATGCAGCTCACCGTCCGAAGCGTGGATGCGGCGCAGGGACCGGAGAGCACTGAAGATCGCGAACGGGGCGACGATCCCGAACCACAATGAGAGAAGACCTAGAACCAGGGCCCTTGTCGCGCCCCGGTCCCTCAAGTCAGGTGGTGCTTATCGTCCCCTCCCCATACATGGGGGAGGGGTCGGGGTGGGGTCTCACCAGAGCTTGCCGCCTCCGAGAAGGATGTAGAGGATCGGGCCGATGCCCCAGAAGAAGCTGATGATGATCCACAACACCTTCGCCACCCCGCCCAAGTCCTTGCGGTTGACGATGTCGATCACCGCGAGCACGAACGCGATCGGGTGCAGAAAGATCGCGAGCACCACCTCGACGAGCAACTTGATCAAAGCGCCACCTCCACTGCCGGCCAGCCGCCGGACGGAGCGTACTCTCCATCGTCCGACTGGCAATAGTCGGATTTGATGCCGCCGGCCGCGATCACCTCGACCGCCTCGAGGAAACGGTCGACCTCGGCTTCGGTGTTGTACGGCGCGAGGCTCGCACGGACCGCGCCGGGCAATGCCTTTCTGTGCCCCGAGGTGACTTCGCCTTCGACGGCATCGACGTCGCGTTTGCTCATGTGCAGCAGGTGAAAGATGTAAGGGTTCGCGCAGAAACACCCATGCCTGACAGCGATGCCCCACTCGTGGCTGAGGGCCGCTGCCACCAGGCCATGGTGCGCGCCGTCGACCACGAAGCTTGCCAGCGCGAGCCGATCATTCATGTGCGTCCCGCCGAGAACGGTGACGCCGGGTATACGGTCCAGGCCGCCGGCCAGGCGTTTGCCCAGCGCGACCTCGTCCACGAGCATCTCGTCGAAGCCGAGGTCGAGCAAGGTCTCGATCGCCACGCCAAGAGCGACTGCGCCGATGACGTTCGGCGATCCGGCCTCTTCGCGGTCGGGAAGATCGGCCCAAACGGTGTCGTCCCACGTGACGATGCTGATCGCACCACCGCCCATCACCTCCGGCGCGCCGGAGAAGAAGTCGCGTGGAGCGACGAGCACGCCGGCGCCATACGGGGCGTACATCTTGTGTCCGGACAGCGACACGAAATCGAGGTGCCCCGGATCGCTCGCCGGCAACACGTCGATGCGGTGGTGCGGGGCAAGCTGCGCCGCATCCACCGAGATGAGCGCGCCGTGACGGTGCGCGAGCTCGGCAACTTCATGGATCGGCGACACAAAACCCGTGACGTTCGACGCGCCGCACACGGCGACCAGGCCGATCGCGCCCTCGGCGCTTGTCAGCGCATGCTCGATCGCCTCCACGTCGATGTGCCCTTCCTCCGTGAGCCCGACCATCACATGACCGCTGCGGTGGCGCCACGGTAGGAGGTCGGCGTGATGCTCCATCTCCGTGACCAGCACGCGGCGTCCATCAAGTCGCGCCTGCTCCGCCGCGATGCGATTGAGCGCGTCGGTCGTGCCCTTGACGAAGATCGCCACCTGGGTCGCCTCGTCGATCCCGAGGAACCGAGCCACCTGTTCGCGCGCTTTCTCGTAGGCGTCGGTCGAGACGCGTGACTTGTAGCCGGTGCCGCGGTGCACGCTCGAATAGACCTCGGCGAACGTGTTGACTGCGTCGCGCACCCGCTTGAGCGGCGGCGTGCTGGCGGCGTTGTCGAAGTTGATCCCGGTGACGGATTCGCCGCCGTAGATCGGAACTGGCAGGTCGACTCCGGCGAAGTGCTCACGCCACACGGTTCGAGCTAAATCTATCGTTCGCTCGCCAAAAAGCCATCCTGTAGCAGGCGCACTAGCAAACCGCCCCCGGATTGTGTTATTGACACGAGTTGAATGCAGAACACATCCGACTCCAGCCTCGCGGCGCGCGAGCTCAGCTTCCTCGTGCGCCTCGCCCAGGCGGCCGCGTCCACCCAGCGTTCGGACGAGCTCCTCGAGCTGATCATCCGCGAGACGACGTCCGCCATCGGCACCGACGTTTGCTCGCTGTACCTGCAGTCTTCTCCGGGAGGTGACCTGCTGCTCACCGCCACCAACGGTCTCAACGAAAACATGATCGGCAAGGTCCGAATGAGGGTCGGTGAGGGGATCACCGGCTGGGTCGCGGAGTCGCGGAGCCCGGCGATCGTGCCCGACGTCAGCAAGGAACCGCACTGGAAATGGGTGCCGGGCCTCGACGAAGACCGCTTCCACTCGATGGCGTCGGTGCCGATCGAGTCCGGGCCGCGACTGGTCGGCGTGATCAACGTGCAGAGCACCGAGCGGCGGGAGTTCAACTCGGGCGACATCGACTTTCTTCGCGCAATCGCCGCGCAGGTGGCCGGCATCCTCGAGCGCAGCGAGCTCCAGCGCCGGACCGAAGTCCAGCTCGCCGAGATCCGCCTCTCGCACGACATCCACGAGCGCTTCACGAAGCTCTCGCTCGACGGCGCCGGGATTCATTCGATCCTCGACGTCGTCGGCTCGCTTGCGGGCGGTCGTGCGGCCCTCTATTCGCCGGACGGATATCGCATCCGCGGCGCAGGGGAATCTTCCGACGGGATGCCGCAGCGCATCCATCTTCCGGCCGCCGCGAGCTCGATCGGGCGCGAGATTCGCATCCAGGCCGGCCGCCCGCCGCGGGGAATCGATGTCGTCCCAGTGCGCGCCGGCGCCGACGTGCTGGGTCTGCTCGCGGTCGACGTCGATGAGGATGGCGGCGCGGCCGAGGGCCGCATGCGCGCGCTCGAGCACGGCTCGACCATCCTCGCGCTCGAGCTGTCGAAGGAGCGCGCCACGGCGGAGGTCGAACGCAGGCTGCGCGGAGACCTGGTCGAAGAGGTGCTGGCGGGCGGGCTCGAGGTGGAGGAGGCGGAGCGGATCGCGCGTCAGGCCGAGCGCCTCGGCCATCGTCTTCCGCAGCGGGCGTGGGTCGTGGTGCTCGAGGCCGACGACGACAAGACCGAGAGCGCGCTCGCCGCACGCGGCCAGCAGGATCGCCTCGACGCCGCGCTGAGCGGTCTTGTCCGCTCGAGGATTCCGGGCGCGCTTACGCTGGTGCGCTCGGCTTCGGCCGTGTTTCTCGTGCCGGATGAGCTTGCCGCCGATCTGCACGCGGTCGAGAAGCTCGCGGCGCAGATTCTTGCGGCCGCAGCGCCCGTGATGAAACCCGGTTCAGCGTCCGTCGGCATCGGCAACCTGGCGAATGGGGTCGCGGAGCTCGCGCGCTCGCACGTCGAGGCGCGCCAGGCGCTGCGCCTGACGCGCCGCGCTGGCGGACGTGGCCGCGTCGCGTCGTATCGCTCGCTCGGCGCGTTTCGACTGCTGCTAGAGGTGCAGAGCCCCGAGGCGCTCCGGCGGTTCGTCAACGAGCTGCTGGGCCCGCTGCTCCAGTACGCGCAGTCGCGCGACACGCCATTGCTCGAGACGCTGGAGGCGCTGTCGGCCGCGCGGTGGATCCGACGTGCGGCCGCTCGACAGCTCGGGATTCACATCAACTCGATGACGTATCGCGTCGAGCGAATTCAGGCGCTGACGGGCTTGCAGCTGGATGATCCCGAGACGCGGGTTGCGATCTCGATCGCCCTGCGTGCGCGTGCGATGCTCGGGATGTAGTGTTCAGCGTCGAGCAGCGCGATGCGGTTCGCGATCGCGTGATCGCGCTCGCCAAGCAGGACCCGCGCATCATCGCCGGCGCAGTCGTCGGCTCACTCGCGCTCGGCGGCGGTGATGAATTCTCCGACCTCGACCTGACATTTGCCGTGATCGACGACGTACCTATCGTCACGGTGCTGGACGACTGGACTGGCAAACTTCGTGACGAATTCGGCGCCGTGGAGCTGGTCGACCTGGCGCTTGGACCGACGACCTATCGCGTGTTGTTGCTTGCCGACGCGCTGCAGGTCGATCTTTCGATGACTCCGGCCAATCGGTTTGTGCCGGGCGGTCCGAGGTTCCGTTTGCTGTTCGGGAAGACGGTGGGAACTGGTCCAACCCCAGTAGCGCCTGACGCAGCGGATTTGTTTGGCTGGGGTGTCATCTACGCGCTGCATTCGCGCACTTGCATCGAGCGCGGCCGCTTATGGCAGGCGGAGCACTATATCGGCGCCGTGAGGGACCATGCGCTCTCGCTCGCTTGTCTGCGTCACGGATTGATCGCGGTTCAAGCGCGCGGCTACGACGACCTTCCGGCGGACGTGCTCGCTCGGCTCGCGCACACGCACATCGGCTCACTTGAGCCAGACGTGCTGCGCGCCGCTCTCGCCGCGGCGACACGGTCTCTGCTCGCGGAAGGCAAAGAAGCCAATGTGCCCAGCGCCAAGACGTCGGCGAAGCGCCTCGCCGCGCTGATCTAGAAAAGGAAAGGGCCCCGGCGCGCTGCCGGGGCCCTCGATGAACGACAGATCTATTAGACGTCCGAGTAGAGCATGAACTCCCACGGGTGCGGTCGCAGCGCAACTGCGTCGACTTCCCTCTTGCGCTTGTACTCGATCCACGTGTCGATCACGTCCTTGGTGAAGACGCCGCCCTCGAGCAGGAACGCGTGGTCGCTCTCGAGCGCGTCGAGCGCTTCGGCGAGAGAGCCGGGCACCGACTTGATCTTCGCCTTCTCTTCGCCCTCGAGCTCGTAGATGTCCTTATCGACCGGCTCGGGCGGCGTGATCTTGTTCTTGATGCCGTCGAGTCCGGCCATCAAGCACGCGGAGAACGCGAGGTAGGGGTTCGCCGCGGGGTCGGGTGAGCGGAACTCGACGCGCTTTGTCTTCGGGTTCGTCGAGTACATCGGGATCCGCACGCACGCCGAGCGGTTGCGCTTCGAGTAGACGAGGTTGATCGGCGCCTCGTAACCGGGCACGAGCCGGCGGTACGAGTTCGTCGTCGGTGCGCAGATCGCGAGCAGGGCGGCCGCGTGCTTCAACAGACCGCCGATGTAGTAGATCGCGGTCTGGCTCAGTCCGGCGTAGCCCTTCGCGTCGGCGAAGAGATTCTCACCGTCCTTCCACAGGCTCTGGTGCACGTGCATGCCCGATCCGTTGTCCTGGAACAGCGGTTTGGGCATGAAGGTCGCGACGTATCCGTGCTGCGCCGCAATGTTCTTGATCACGTACTTGAAGACCATGAGCTTGTCGCCCATCTTGGTCAGCGAGTCGAACCGCATGTCGATCTCGGCCTGGCCGGCGGTGCCGACCTCGTGGTGCTGCACCTCGACGCGCACGCCCGCGTCGATGAGCTTGAGCATGATCTCCGAACGCAGGTCCTGCAGCTTGTCGGTCGGCGGCACGGGGAAGTAGCCCTCCTTGTGCCGCGGCCGGAACGCGAGGTTTGGCTCGGAGTTCTTGCCCGAGTTCCAGATGCCCTCGTCAGAGTCGATGAAGTAATAGCCGCTGTGCGCGTTCTGGTCGAAGCGCAGTGAGTTGAACAGATAGAACTCGGCCTCCGGGCCCCAGTAGCTGATGTCCGCGATGCCGGACTTGCGCAGGTGCTCTTCGGCCTTCTTGGCGATGAAGCGCGCGTCGCGCGTGTAAGGCTCGCGGCTGATCGGATCGACGACGTCGCAGATCAGGAAGAGCGTCTTGTGGGAAAGGACCGGATCGATCGTGGCCGAGTCGGGGTCGGGAATGAGGAGCATGTCGCTCTCGTCGATCGCCTGGAAACCGCGGATGCTGGAGCCGTCAAAGCCGAGTCCCTCGGTGAAGCTGTCGACTTCGAGCTCCCCGAGTGGAAGGCTGAAGTGCTGCCATGTGCCCGGGAGATCCACGAAGCGGACGTCGACGACCTCGACGCCCTCGGCCTTCGCGCGTTCGAGAACCTCGCGCGGGCTCGTCTTGCTGACTGCTTTCTTGTCTACGACTGCCATTGACACCCTCCCAGAACACACATTGATTTCGCGGGCTTGACCAACCAGAAGCGGTGGCGTTCAACGCCACCGCGAACGAACGCCGGACCCCAACCGGCGGACGTTGGGGTAGTGCGGGCTACGCGTCCTGTGGGCTGCGCCGCTTGACCACGATCAAGAGGAGGGCCCAGTACGCAACGATCCCGACCACGTACATAGCTGTCATGCGTCCATCTTCTCCCATGCCCGAGGGCCGAAATACGGGCGGTTGGTACGAAATTGACCGGAGTCGCCTTGTGTGCCTGATACAAGGCCGTCAGTTCGTGGGCGCCGGCGCGGCTGCGCCCGGAGGGTCGTAGTGGGTGAGAGGAAGCGAGGGCGGCTCGATCCCGAACTTGGGCACGCCCAGGTCGAGCGACACGTCGCCGTGCACCATCTCGTCGCCAACCTCGAGGTGGCGATCCGGCATCCGCAGCGGCACGAGCAATCCCACGGCCTTCATCACCACGAAGGTCGCCACTCCGCAGTAGACGACGATGATGCCGAGCGCCAGCGCCTGCACGAAGAGCTGGTGAGGGTTGCCGTAGAACAGCCCGGTGACGGCGAACGACGCGGTGTTGCCGCTGCCGAGGTACTCGACCATGTTCGGATCGGCGATGAGGCCGACCATCAGGCCGCCGATCGCGCCGGGGAACAGGTGCGTGTGCATCACGCCGAGCGTGTCGTCGATCTTCTTGAAGAAGCTGACACGCGGCAGGTACTGCATCGTGAACCACGGAATGACGGCGGCGACGCCGCCGATCAGAATCGCGCCGAAACCATTGACCCAACCCGCGCCAGGGGTGATCGCGACGAGGCCCGCGATCATGCCGTTAATCATGCCGGCGACGTTGCTCTTGCCGGTCATGAAAACGTCCAGCAGCATCCAGACGATCAGCGCCGCGGCGGTCGCGAGGTTGGTGTTGAGCACCGCGGCCGCGGCGTCGGCGTTGGCGGTGTAAGGGTCACCGCCGTTGAAACCGTTCCATCCAAGCCACAGCATCCCGCCGCCGGCGATCGCCATCAGAAGGTTGCTCGGATTGTTCTCCTGCCTGTCTTTGAGCAGGCGCGGTCCCACCACCGCAGCCGCGACTACGCCCGAGATGCCGGCCGCGACGTGGATCACGTATCCGCCCGAGTAGTCGACGGCGCCCTGCTGCGCGAGCCACCCGCCGCCCCAGATCAGGAATGCCCCGACCGGATACACGAGCGTCATCCACAGAGGCACGAACAGCATCCATGCCTTGAAGCTCATGCGCCCGAGCAGCGCGCCGCCGAGGATGATGACGGTGATCGCGCCGAAGACGAACTGGAAGTAGACCATCGCCGAGTTCGGGAAGCGCAGCGCCGGGAGCCCGCCGCTGTTGGTCAGAAGAGGAATCGTCGACTGCGCCAGCTCCGAAGACGCAAAGTTCACCGGCCACGGGACGCCGACGATGTCCTGGCCGAACAGCTTGGCCGAGTTGCCGAAGCTCATGTTGTAGCTCCACAGCGTCCAGACCAGAAGCGTCATCGCAAACGCGTAAAGCACCATGAGCGCCGAGTTGAGGGCCCACTTCCGCTTCATCAACCCGGCGTAGAGGATCGCCAGGCCCGGCACGCTCTGCAGCCCGACGAGGGTGGCGGCGGTCAGCTGCCACGCGGTGTCGCCGGGGTTAAGCCAGCCCGGACCAGGTACGAGGCCGTCAAGAAACATAAGGCGCAGTCCCCCTTTCGGTGAATGGTCTGAAGGCAGCGCGCAAGCGGGCCCGTAGCGCGCCGACATCGCCATCCTCACAGACGGGTGCAGCGTGGAACATGGTGTGGACTACACAAAAAAGCGGCGGGCCATTTGGTGGCCGAGCCACGTGCGGACGGCTGCGCTCGACCTACTGAATGCGGCCCGCCGCCACTGAACCGCGGTGCTCTAGTTCTTGGTCAGACTGACGTTTGCGCCCTTCGCGATCCACTCGCGAATGGGCGCCGCTCCGCCGGGAAAGCCGACGAGCCGGTCGACGAGCTTGCCTTCCACGAAGAGCCCGAGCGTCGGGATTCCGGAGACGCCGTACCTGATCGCGATCTCCTGGTTCTCGTCCGTGTCGAGCTTGCCGATCTTCACCTTGCCGGCGAACTCTCCGGCGAGCTTCTCGACCACTGGCGCCATCATCTGGCACGGCGGGCACCAGACCGCCGTGAAGTCGACTACGACCGGCACTGACGCTTGGAGCACATCGGCATCGAAGGTCGAGGTGTCGAAGTGCTGCAGATCATTCATGTCCATTTACAAGGCGACACGGCCGCTCCCTATTCCGCGGCGATAATCGGGACAGTGGCAGTCATCGAAGCTCCACCGCCGGCGCCGGTGTGGGAGCAGGCGCTCAGGCAGTTCGGGGCGCGCTTCCTCGAGGCGATGCCGGGCGCTTTGACGTGGATCGCGCTCGCTGCCCCCGCCTGGATTCCGATCGTGTTCAAGCTGCCGGGCGCGATCTTCGTCGCCTGCGCCGTGCTGGTTTTCGACGCGTACTGGCTGGTCCGATCTGTGACCGTGGTCGTCGGCGTCTGGGGCTCGCTCGACCACCTCAAGCGCGACATGGCGACCGACTGGCTCCAGTTGTGCCGCGCGGATCAGGCGGCCGGTCATTTCGATCCTCTGCAGTACTTCCACCTTTGCGTCGTGCCCACGTACACCGAGCCGTATCACGTCCTCGAGCGGACCGTGCAGGCCATCGTCGATTCCAACTATCCCGACGAGCTCAAGCTCGTCGGGATCATCACGCGCGAGACCGACAAGCCGGGGTGGGAGAACGTCGCGCGCCTGAAGGAGAAATTCGGAGGCCGCGTGCGCGGCTTCTATCACATCAAGGATCCGCTCGAGCCGGGAATCGTGGTGGGTAAGTCGGCGGCTATGAACTGGGGCGGTCGCTGGATGGTTCGCGTCCTGACCGACGAAGGATTCGACCTCAGCAAGGTCCTCATCACCGACCTGGACTCCGACTACCGCGTGCATCCGGAGTACTTCGCGTGGATCAGCTGGCACCACGTGCGCGAACCGCTGCGCGACTACGTCATCTGGCAACCCGTTCCTTTGTTCCACAACAACATCTGGGACGTGCCAATGGCGGTGCGCATCATGTCCGCGAGCACTTCGCAGTGGCAGATGTTTCTGCACTCGCGGCCGCATCGGCTCGTGGCGTTCTCGAGCTACACGTGCACGCTCGACTTCGTGCATAAGGTCGGGTACTGGGACAAGGACGTCATCCCCGAGGACTCGAGGTTCTACTGGAAGGCGTTCTTCACGTTCGGCAAGAAGTTCTCCGTCAAGTCGGTCTGGCTGCCGATCTACGGCGACTCACCCAACTCGCGGGATTACGCGTCGACGCATATGAGTCAGTACAACCAGATCAAGCGATGGGCTTGGGGGATCACGGATGTGCCGTACGTGCTGGCGCGATTCTTCAAGCATCCGGAGATTCCGCTGCGGCTTCGGTTCCGGCGGTTCATGAACCTGTTCCTCAACCACCTCAACTGGATCTTCCTGCCGGTGCTCTTGATGTTCGGGGCGTCTGTGCCAATCTGGGTCAGCGTCGATTTCTCCCTGACTGACATAGGTCAGGCCCTGTGGCAGATATCCGGCGTCCTGCTCGGAATCACCCTTTCGACCGTCGTGTTCTTCATCTACTTCGAGATGTCGCTGCTGCCACCGAAACCGGCCTCCTGGCCGCGGTGGAAGCACCTCGCCGTCTACGGCCAGTACTTCCTCTACCCGATGGTCGGCCTCGTCCTGAGCGTGCTGCCCGCGCTCGAAGCCCATACCCGATTACTGTTTGGGCGGTACCTCGAATACCGGGTGACGGAGAAGGTCTAGTTGCTCGAACTCGTTCGGAAGACGTTTGGTCTGCTCTTCGCCGAGATGCACGAGAACCTGCGCAAGCAGGTCCGTGGCCTGGACGACGGAACGCTCAACTGGCGGCCTCTCCCGAAGGCGAACTCGCTTGCCGTGCTCGTCACGCACATTCTCGGCTCCGAGCTCGAGATGATGCGTTCGGTCCGGTCGATGCCGGCGCCGCGCGACCGCGAGTCGGAGTTTCACGCCGAGCTAGGCGCGGACGGGCTGCTCGAGATGATCGATTCCGCCGACCGGGAGATGGCGGAGTTGATCGCGGCGGTGACCGAGGCGGATCTGACAGAGCTCCGACCTCGGGGTGACCGGCCGCCGCGTCCGGGGATCGAGTGGATCACGTCGAATTACGGGCACGCGCGCGAGCACCTCGCACAGATCGAGCTGACCAAACAGCTCTACGACAGCCGAACCTAGCTCGCGCGGCAATCGCGGCCGGCTTAAAACCCGGCCCCGGCAGGGTTCCCCCTACGAGTTCAGGCTCCGCACACGGGGCTGTTGACGACCCAGGGCAGGCAGAACTGCGGGCCGGCCAGCGCCCAGAACTCAAGCAGCGCGATGACGACGAGTGCGGCCACGAAGATCGTTCCGGTGATCACGTTGCGCCCAGGCACCGGCCAGCGCCCCCATCCCAGCCTTCTCGCCATGCGCGGGCCGGCGATCTGGTCGAGGAACGGAAAGATGATCAACAGGATGATCACCACGGTCCCGATGCCGATCGAGAAGATGAACTCGTTGCCGAGCTTCAGGAACTGGAACAGGAAGAGGAAGTACCAGTCAGGGCGTGGGATCGTGACGGCGCGTGGATCAGCCGAAGACTCGAGCTGAAGGTTCTGCTTCGCGATTGCTGAAAGCAATCCGACCGCGATGAGCATCACGACCGCGATGATCGGATACGGCCAGAAGTGGTCGGGGAAGAACGGGTGGGTTTCCTCATCGGGCATGTCGTCGGCGAGGTGGTGGCCCGCGTCGCCCATGAGGATGGGGAAGAGGGCCAGGCCGACAAGCACTGGATAGAGGATGTGGTCGGGCCCGACCGGCAAGCGCTTGTAACCGGGCTCGAGCGTGTGGCCGGTGTGGCCATCGAGCTCGATGATCTGGACCTCTTTAGGCTCGGCGACCGCTGCCCCGGGACCTTCCTTCCTGATGTCGTCGCTCATAGCGGTTGCGAGATCCCGTGCGCGCGAATGAAACGGAAGTGCACGTACATCAGAAGGACGATCAAGGCGGGAAGCACGAAGACGTGCAGGGTGAAGAACCGCTGCAGCGTCGGCGGCCCTACCACCGGGCCGCCCTGCAGCACCTGCTTCATGAATTCGCTGATCGGCGCGATCGGGATGCCGGCCGTGATCTTGATCGTGACCTCGGTTGCGAAGTAAGCCTTGGTGTCCCACGGCAACAGGTAGCCGGTCAGCGCGAGCGCGAGGATCAGGAACAGCATCGTGACGCCCACGACCCAGTTGAGCTCACGGGGCGCGCGATACGAACCGGTCCAGTAGACGCGCGCCATGTGCAGCAGCACCATGATGATCAGGATGTTCGCGCTCCAGAAGTGCACGCCACGGATCAGCCATCCGAGATAGACGGTGTTCTGGATGAAGAGCACGCTGTTGTACGCAGGCGCCGGGTTGCCTGTCGCGTCGGGGACGTAGTACAGGGCCAGCAGCACGCCGGTCAACAGCTGGAACACGATCAGGATGAAGACCATCCCCCCGAAGCAGTAATAGAAGGCGTTGGCGAAGTTCGGAACGCGCTGGTAGAGCGCCTCGTCGACCGCTTTCGTGAAGGGGTAGCGCTCGTCGAGCCAGTTGACCACCGCAAGCTGGACGTCGCGCGGGTGTGGAATCGCCATCGCCTAAAAACCCAACACTATTCCGTCAACTTGGATCTGGCTGGGATTTTCGCCTTCCTTCCAGCTCAGGTGCGCGAGCGGATTCTGCGCGGGTCCGTGCAGCACCTCGCCGTTGAGATAGAAACGTGACCCGTGGCATGGACAGTCAAACGTCTTGGCGTCCTGGTTGAAGTTGTAGGTGCAGCCCAGGTGGGGGCAGTTCTGCGCATACACCTCGATCTTGCCGCCGGTCTTCACCACGTAACCGCCGAAGGCCAGGTCGCCCGGCGCGTTGTCGCCTCCGCCGTCGGCCATGATGAACGCCGAATTAGGGCTGGTCGGAGCGAGGAATTTAGTCACAGCGCCATCCTGCATCTGGTCGATGGGAGTGTCGAGCGAGACCGTCAGTTGCTGCTTCTTCTGGCCTTTCGGAGGCGCGGGCCAGAAGAAGACCAGGATGGGAAGAAGCCCTGTGACCACGGTCGCGGTCATCAAGCCTGCGATCCACCAGCCTAAGAACGTTCGGCGGGTGACTCGCCTCGGCGCCGCAGCGTCTGCCATCCGCAACAAATTTTAGCGAGACAGGTACGCGGGTAGTCCGACCGCGGACCGCACCTCACGCATCGTC
>DASTIX010000159.1:0-4075 GCA_035717165.1 Candidatus Dormiibacterota bacterium | reverse complement strand
CTGCTCACACCCTGCGAGAGCGTGAGCGGAATCCAGACGGCGGTGCAGCTCGCGGTGCAGTGGATGGTGCCGGATTGCTCCTGGGTCGGGCTGTAGAGCGCGAACCCCTTGGAGTCGACGAGGACACTGCCGACGCCGGAGACCGACTTGAGGGACACGGTCTCGGCCGCCGCCGCGGGCTTCGAGGCGCCCGAGCTGCCGCTCGAGCTGCTGTTTGAGCTCCCGCAGGCGCTGAGGCCGACTGCTGCGCCAGCGGCCAGCCCGACAGCCGTAGCGTAGGTGGCGATCCGATTCATGTCCTGAAATACGCGTGGGCGCTGGGAACGGATTGGCCGCGCCCACGCAGAGCTCGCGTTGTCTCGACCGGCGCCGATCCCGACATGGATCGCACCGTGCACGCCCGCTGGCGGCGATCTTGGCCGAACGGGCCGAGCTATGCGCCGACCCTAGAGGGTGCCACCGGCGGCCGGCGGTGCAACGCTCGTCGTTTCGGTCGCGCTTCCGGCGATCCGGGCGAGGTAGTCCTCGACGAGCAGCATGTTCTGGGTGCTGGCGCGGTCGATGACGGAGAGCAGGGTTGCCATGCTGGCGACTTCTTCCCGTTGCTCGGCCAGAAACCAGCCGAGGAACTGCTCGCCGACGTGCTCGTTCTCCTCGCGGGCAAGCTGAACGAGTCGAACTATCTGCTCGGTGACCGTCTTCTCCTGGCGCAGCGCCAGCTCGACCGGTGCCCGCTCGTCCTCGAAGCTCGACTGCGGCGCAGCTACGCCCGGAATCGTCACCTGCACGTCCGCATCCAGCAGGTACTGCACGATCATCATCGCGTGGTTTCGCTCTTCGACCGCCTGCCGGTAGAAGTATCCGGCAAGCTGAGGCAGCGTCTGCACATCGTAGGAGACCGCGATCGCAACGTACTGCTGCGCTGCGGCGAACTCGCTCGCGACCTGTTCGTTCAGCGCTTCGGTGAACTTGCCCATCGGGGCCTCCTCCTCGTTGGGTATAGAGCACGAATGCTGCCCTAGTTGAACAGCATCTTCTGCGTCACTGCCGAGTAGCGGACGCCTGGCGTGTGCGTCGGCAGGATCAGCCCAGCAGCGACGCGAGCGCGCAGGCCGTGATCGCGGCCGCAGAGACGAGAGCGAGAAGTGCAGCACGCTGGCGCATGTCTCGAACGGACGATAGCCCGCGTCCCCGCTCGCTCCTGAGTCGCGTCATGGATTCAGTCGGACTAAGACGCGAAGTGCGCGGTGTGCGAGGCGCAATGGCTACCTGCACACCCACAGCCGGGCTAACCGACGACGAGCCGCCCGAGGTCGTGTTCTACTGGCCCGCGTGTGCCGGAGCGGGAGCTAAGTCGCAGCCAATTTGCATCGCGGGAGCCGGTCGCTACTCTCGGAGGCTGGGCACCGTCAAGGACGACGTGGTGAGGGCCGCTCTACGGGGGAGGAAGACAATGGAGAGGACGAATCTCGCCGGGCGCGCCGGGCGCTGGAGCGCCGCGCACTGGAAGACAGCATTTTTCGGCTGGCTTGTGTTCGTGTTCGTCGCCGTCTTCATCGGCATGGCCGTCGGGACGAACAAGCTGCTCGACTCCAATGCGGGCGACGGCGAGTCGGGCCGCGCGCAGAAGATCCTCGGGAGCGGCGACTTCAAGCAGCCGGCGACGGAGTCGGTCCTGATCCAGAACAGCAAGCTCTTTCCGATCGACCCGCCCTTCAAGGCCACGATTAACGACGTCGTTGCGCGCCTCCACAAGGTGCCCGAGGTGACCAGCATCCACTCGCCACTGGCGCCTGCGGTCGTCAGCCAGGGCCAGACATCGAAGGACCAGCACTCGGTGATCGTCCGCTTCGACATCAAAGGCAAGGCCGAGGACGCGAGCAAGCACGTTCAGGGGGCGCTCGACGCGACGGCCGCGGCCCAGCGGGCCCACCCGGCCTTCGTCGTCGAGGAGTTCGGCGACGCGAGTGCTCGGAAGGCACTCGACAAGACGCTAGGCAGCGACTTCAGGCGCGCGGAGAAGCTCGCCCTCCCTGCCACGCTGATCATTCTGCTGTTCGCCTTTGGATCGCTCGTCGCGGCGACCGTGCCAGTGCTCCTCGCCTTCTCGGGCGTCCTCGCCGCGATCGGCCTCTCGGCCCTGGTCAGCCAGGCGGTCGCGGCGTCCGCCGCAACGCAGTCCGTGATCCTGCTCGTCGGGCTCGCGGTGGGGGTGGACTACTCGCTTTTCTACCTCAAGCGCGAGCGGGAGGAGCGTGCCCGCGGGATGGATCCGCACACCGCGCTCCTGCACACGGCGTCCACTTCGGGGCAGGCGGTGCTGATCTCGGGCGCAACGGTCTTCGTCGCCGTAGCCGGGATGCTCGTCGCCGGCGACCCGACCTTCAAGTCGATCAGCCTCGGCACGATGATCGTGGTCGCGGTCGCGATCATCGGTTCGCTGTCGGTGCTGCCTGCGCTCATGCACCGCCTCGGCGACAACATCGAGAAGGGCCGGATCCCCTTCCTCCACCGAGATGCCTCGGCTGGCGGGTCGCGTGCCTGGAGGGCGATCCTGAGCCCGGTGCTCCGGCACCCAGCCGTGTCGGTCGCACTCTCCGCCGGGTTGCTACTCGCGCTCACGATTCCCGCATTCCACCTGAGCACCAAGTTCCCGAGCGTCACCGACCTGCCGCCCTCGATCCCGATCGTTAAGACCTTCGACCGTGTCGAGAAGGCCTTCCCGGGCTCGCCCGTGCCGATGGTGATTGCGGTCAAGGGCAACGACCTGAATACCGTGCAGATGCAGCAGGCCGTCCTCGACCTGCGCGACCGCGCCCTGGCTACCGGGAAGATGACCCTCCCGATGGACATCAGCCTGAACCGCTCGCACACGATCGAGCGCATCACGTTGCCGATCGCCTCGACAGACAGCCGCAGCCCAACCGCCTATGCGGCGCTCAGGCAGATGCGCAAGCAGATCATCCCGGCCACGATCGGCACCGTGCCCGGGGTCGAGGTAGCGGTGGGCGGAGAGACGGCGGGCAACCGCGACTTCAACGACCTGATGCGCACGCACCTGCCGCTCGTGTTCGCGTTCGTGCTCGGGCTCGCGTTCGTGCTGCTGCTGATGACCTTCCGCTCGATCGTGATCCCGATCAAGGCGATCGTTCTCAACCTGCTCTCGGTTGGCGCCGCCTACGGGATCCTCGTGCTCGTCTTCCAGAACACATGGGCGGAGGGGATCCTCAGCTTCCGCTCGAACGGCGGCATCGCGTCCTGGCTGCCACTGTTTCTGTTCGTGCTCCTGTTCGGGCTCTCGATGGACTACCACGTCTTCATCGTCAGCCGTATCAAGGAGCTGGTCGACGGGGGGATGGACACCGAAGAGGCCGTCGAGCAGGGCATCGTCTCGACCGCGGGGACAGTGACCAGCGCGGCGATCGTGATGGTGGCCGTGTTCGGGATCTTCGCCAGCCTGAGCCAGATCGACATCAAGCAGATGGGCTTCGGCCTCGCGGTGGCGATCCTGATCGACGCGACGATTGTCCGCGCGGTCTTGCTGCCGGCGACGATGAAGCTGCTCGGTAAGTGGAACTGGTACCTGCCAACGTGGCTCGAATGGGTACCGAACCTCTCCGCGGAGCCCCGGGTGGGCGACGAGGGAGAGGCCCCCGAGGCCCGGCCGGCGGTGACGCCAGGCTAGCCCGGCAGCTCGACGCGCTCGGTCACGACCGGATCGCGCGGCTTGTCCGCCGAGCCGGTCTCGACCAACTCAATAACTGTTCGCGTTCCGGGACCCCTCCTCCACGATCGGATCCCGCAGAGCAGCAGAGCCCGTAACCACGCCCTAAGCCGGAGTCCGGTAAAGCAGCGGTCAAGTCACCACCCGGTACCTCCACGCCGCGGCGGCCATCCCACCCCGGCGAAACGATGAGCCTCTCGATCGCGCTCGGGCTGTAGCCGCTTCCGATGAGAAATCAGGGTGCGAGATCAGGGTGACCCCCCGATGTCTGGGGACGCGCGCGGATGCCAATCTCGATCCATCCCGAGTGGCGCCGAAGGCGCCGAGAACGGAGGATCAAGATGACCACCT
>DASTIX010000158.1:0-2165 GCA_035717165.1 Candidatus Dormiibacterota bacterium | reverse complement strand
GTCGGAAGCGACAATCCGGGTGTTCTCGGATCGGCGATCGTGCGCGGCCATGCAACCGAGATCGTGGACGTGGGTCACTTCCTGTCGCTCGCCTTCGAGGACTGGTTCCGCCGCAGGGAGCAGCCGGCGCAGCACCGTCAGTCTTCGGTATTGCTGGTCGATGATTCACCCTTCTTCCTGAACATGCTCACCCCTGTCCTGCAGGCAGCGGGCTATGCGGTGACGGCGGTCGGCTCCGCCAAAGACGCGCTGGCCATGCTCAAGGACGGCCGGCTTTTTGATGTGGCCATCACCGACATCGAAATGCCTGACATCGACGGGTTCCAGTTTGCTGAAGCCGTGCGGGGCGATCCGCGCACGGCCGAGCTGCCGATCATCGCGCTTTCGTCGGTCGTATCGGCCGAGGCCATCGATCGCGGACGCCGCGTTGGATTTTACGACTATGTCGCCAAATTCGACCGGCAAGGACTGATCGCGGCGCTGAAAGAACAGACCGACATCGGACGGGCAGCGTGAGAGCATGAGCGAAGCCGCCGGGCAAAACTTTCACGAATACGTCACCGCGCTGATCGGCGGGCAGCTCTTCGGCTTGCCCATTCTGCGGGTGCAGGACGTTTTTGTTCCCGAGCGGTTGACGCGCGTGCCGCTGGCGCCGGCGGAAATCGCCGGGGTGCTCAATTTGCGTGGACGCATCGTGACGCTGATCGACATGCGGTGCCGGCTTGGCCTGGGAGTTCGCGAAGACAGCGCTCCGGCCATGGCCATCGGTGTCGAGTCGCGCGGCGAATCTTACGCATTGCTGATCGACAGCATTGGCGAGGTGCTCAAGCTCGACGACATGGCCCGCGAGCCAAATCCGTCGAACCTCGATCCACGGCTGGCGGGCGTGTCGACCGGTATCTACCGGCTCGATGGACAACTTTTGATGGTTCTCGATGTCGACCGAGTGCTCGACATCGAAATGACGGCAGCCGCGGCGTGACGCGGTCTGATGGAATGGAAATTGGGCGCGAACACAACGAGGCTGTACGATGAAAACCTGTTTGGTTGTTGACGACTCCAGTGTCATTCGCAAGGTGGCACGACGCATTCTCGAAGGACTCGAGTTCCAGATTGTCGAAGCCGAGGACGGCGAGCAGGCGCTCGAGGCCTGCCGCAAGCAGTTGCCCGAGGCAATCCTGCTCGACTGGAACATGCCGAAGATGGACGGCTACGACTTCCTTCGCTCGCTCCGGCGCCTGCCGGGCGGCGATGGTCCGAAGGTCGTGTTCTGCACCACGGAAAACGACGTTGCACACATCGCGCGCGCGCTGCACGCGGGTGCCAACGAGTACATCATGAAGCCATTCGACAAGGACATCGTGGAAGCCAAGTTCCAGGAAGTCGGACTGATCTGATCCTCGCCGTACCCGTAATCGAAGTCAGTACAGTCAGTCGCGTCCCATGAACTTAGTCGTATCTCCACCGTCCTCCGTCGCCGCAAACCGTCGCATCCGCGTCATGCTCGTCGATGACGCGGTCGTGGTGCGCGGTCTTTTTGCGCGTTGGGTCGAATCCGAACCCGATCTCGACGTGGTTGCAACGCTGCGCACCGGTCGAGAGGCCGTGAACCAGTTTGAGCGCGTCGATCCCGATGTCGTCGTGCTCGACGTCGACATGCCCGACCTCGACGGCATCGCCGCGCTTCCGCTCCTGCTCGAGAAGAAGCGCGACCTCGTCGTGATCATGGCCTCGACGCTGACGCGGCGAAACGCCGAGATCAGCTTGAAGGCGCTGTCACTCGGTGCCGCGGACTACATTCCGAAGCCGGGCAGCAATCGCGAGCTGAGCGCCTCGATGGCCTTCCGCCGCGAGCTGATCGAAAAGATCCGCCAGCTCGGCCAGCGCGCCAGGCGTCTGCGCGGGGGGCTTGCGTCCTCGCGCGTCGCGACGGAGGCAAAGTCCGCCCCTTCCATCGTGCCGCAGATCGGCGAAGAACCGCCGCCGCCGCCACCTCAGGCATTGCGGCCTATGCCGACCGTGGCGCCGCGTGTCCTGCTGATCGGCTCATCCACCGGCGGGCCACAAGCGCTCAACGGACTGATCGCGGAAATCGGCAGCGTCCTGCAGCGCGTGCCGATCTTGATCACGCAGCACATGCCGCCCACTTTTACCGCCGTGCTCGC
>DASTIX010000157.1:0-14175 GCA_035717165.1 Candidatus Dormiibacterota bacterium | reverse complement strand
GACGATGTTCGTCTTGCCCGAGCCGTTCGGGCCGACGATGGCGGTCACTCCGCCGTCAAATTGGATCTCGGTCTGCCGGGCAAACGTCTTGAAGCCCAGCAATTGCAGGGACTTGAGGAACAAGAGTGTGCGGGGAGAGTAGCAGATTGCTCCCGCTCCACCAAATCTGCGCGATTCGGCGCTTCTGGATCAAAAAGGGCCTATCGGAGCCCCTCGATAGACGCGTTTGGCGCCAGGAGCGCCACATGCTCAGCGATCTATTCGATCGGTTCGCCGAACTGCCGGCTGCGCGGCTCCGGTAGCGGCACCACTTCAGCCGGGACCTGCTCGACCTGGATTTCGGCGGCAGGGGCCGGTCGCGGCTTGCGGGGCCTTCGCTGGCGCTGCGGCTTGTCGGGTTTCTCCGGTTTTTCCGGCCGCGCGGTGGCGCCCAACAGTTTCTCCAGCGCGGCGCGGGCAGCGTCCTGCTCCGCCTCCTGCTTGCTCGGGCCATGTCCCGTCCCGAGCGGCTCGGCGCCGGCGAAAACAACCGAGGTGTACTCGCGCTTGTTGCCGACCCGTGCGCCCTCGCTGTCGTAGACCGGCGTGGCGCCGAATCGTTCCTGTGCGATCTGCTGCAAACGTCCCTTGAAGTTCTCATCGCGCACCGGTGAAGGCAGCGCGCGGTAGCGATCGAGGTAGTAGTGGTACGCGGCGTCATAGCCGGCGTCGAGGAATACGGCGCCGAGCACCGCCTCGAACGCATTCGCGAGCAGCGATTTCAGCGAGCGGCCGCCGCCCTTGGCGATTCCCTTTCCGAGGTACAGATATCCGCCGAGCCCGAGCTCCTCGGCAAGCTGCGCGAGGGTGTTCGTATTGACCATCGCCGAGCGGGTCTGCGTCAGCTCGCCCTCGCTCGCGCCGGGGTGATGCTTGTAGAGGTATTCGGCCGCGATCAGCTGCAGGACTGCGTCGCCGAGATATTCGAGTCGCTCGTTGTCGCGCGGCGAGACCGACGGGTTCTCATTGGCAAACGAGCTGTGCGTGACGGCTTCGAGCAGAAGCCCCGGGTCGCGAAAATGAATCCCGATCTTTTGCTGGAGCTGCTGCAGCGACTGAGAAAGCGGAGCAGCCTGCGGTTGAGCTATGAGCCGGCCTTCTCCTGGATGTACTCCCACGCCTGGCCGACCGTCGTGATCTTCTCCGCGTCTTCGTCGGGGATCTCCAGTCCGGTGTTCTCCTCGAAGGCGTAGATCAGCTCCACGAGGTCAAGGGAATCGGCGTTCAAGTCTTCCTGGAACGAGGCATCCATCGTCACCTGCTCGGGCTCGCAGCCCAGGCGCTCGACGATGATGTTCTTGAAGTCCTCAAAGCTCAGCTTTTGAGTGTCCATACGCGGTCTACTGTATCGCAAGGTCGGCGACGCCCGTGGGGTTGCCGACTGCAACCGCGGTCCGACCCGGAGCCAGCTCGCGCATCATGCCCGTCAGCGCGCGTTTCGGGCCGACCTCGAGGAATGCGTCGCATCCCATCTCGACCAGGGACGCGACGCACGCCGACCAGCGAACGGGAGATCGAAGCTGCATCTCCATGACGTGCGGGATGCGGTCGCCGCCCTGGTGCTGCCGCCCGGTCAGGTTCGCCATCACCGGGATCCTCGGCGCGCGCCACTCGACCCGGTCGAGCGCGGCGCGCAGTCGCTCCGCGGCGGGTGCCATCAGCGGCGTGTGGAACGCGGCGCTGACGTTCAGCGGAATGACCCGCTTCGCGCCCGCGACCTGAAGACGCTGGGTCGCAACTTCGAGCCCGGTGATGGTGCCGGCGATCACGGTCTGGGTCGGCGTGTTGTAGTTGGCGGGCCACGCGTCGTTCATGCCCGCCAGCGCGACCTCGACCGCTTGCGCATCCAGACCGAGCACCGCGGACATCGAGCTCGTGCCGGCCGGCGCAGCCTCGGCCATGGCCTTGCCTCGGTCGACCACCGCCTTGATGACGTGCGGGGCGTCGATCGCGCCGGCCGCGGCAAGCGCGGCGTACTCCCCGACCGAGTGGCCCGCCGCCGCCGAGGCCTCGATGCCGCGACGCCGCAAAAGCAACGTCAGAGCGATGCCGACGAAGCACAGCGCGGGCTGTGCGTTCTGGGTCAGTCGCAGCTCGTCATCGTCCGCCGTGGTCAGGAGGCGACGGAGATCGACGCCCGCAAATGCCGCGCAGCGATCGCAGACTGCCGAGATCTCTTCGTCCTGAAGGAGATCGCTCCCCATGCCGGGCTGCTGAGAGCCCTGGCCTGGAAAAAGAAACGCGGTCTTAGCCGTCTATTCCTTCGCTTTGATGACTTCGCGACCGGCGTACTGGCCGCAGTTCGGGCACACGGAGTGCGGTCGGAGCGGGTGCTTGCAGTTCGGGCACGGCTGGATTTGAATCAGCGCGAGCGCGAGATGCGAGCGGCGGCGACCCTTCTTCGACTTGGACAGCTTGACCTTCGGGAGTGCCATGGCTCGGGGAAGTTTACGGGAATCTAGGAGCCGACCGTCTGGTCCGCGGTCTCCTGCTCCGCGGGCTGGCTGGCCTGCAGCGCCTCCACCCCACGGCGCACGGTCGCAAGCGTGCGACCGAGGTGAGCCTCGAGCTGTTTCAGCTGCTCGAGCGCGTAGCCCTCGGCGTCGCGGATGATCTGGTCGGACTTCAGCTGCGCGTCCTTCACGATCTGCGCGGCGTGACGCTCCGCGCGGCGCAGAACCTCGTGCTCGGAGGCTGCCTCCTCGGCTCGCTCGTTGGCTCGGGACATCGTGCGCGCCGCTTCCGCGTGGGCTTCGGTGATGATCCGGTTCTGCTCCGACACCGTCCAGTTGGCCTGCTTCATCTCATCGGGGAGGTTGAAACGGATCTGGTCGATGAGCTCCATCAGCTCGTCCTCGTTGAGCATGATCTGCGTCGAGAGCGGAACGTGGCGCGCGTTCTGGATCAGATACTCGAAACGGTCAAGCAGCTCGTCGACCTTTATCGGAATTTCTCCTTCAGGGCTCTCGCGACGGGCGCCGGCACAAGGTCCGTGACCTTGCCGCCGTAGCTCGCGATGTCCTTCAAGATACTTGACGAGACAAAGATGTGGGTGAAGCTCGACATCAGGAAAACGGTGTGGATGTCGGGCGCGAGCTTGCGGTTCATCAGCGCCTGCTGAAGCTCGGCATCGAAGTCGGAGTACGCGCGTAACCCTTTGACGATCGTGCTCGCGCCACACGAGCGGGCGAACTCGACCGTGAGGCCTTTGAAAGTTGCGACCTCGGCGCGCTCACGTCCGTTGAGCGATGCGCGGATGAGCTGGACGCGCTCGTCGACGGTGAACAGCGGCTGTCTCTTTTCCGGGTTTGCAGCAACCGCGACGATGAGTTTGTCGAAGATGTGCAGCGCCCGGTCGACGACGTCGAGATGGCCGTTGGTGAAAGGATCGAAGCTGCCCGGATAGACCGCGATCTTCGAGTTTGCCGGTGCGTTCTTCGCCATCAAACGGTGAGCACGGTGACCACGGTGTCGCCGTAGCGGCGCTCGCGGTCGACCTTCAAGCGCTGGAGCTGCGGAATCTGCTGGCGTCGTGAGTGCTCGGCCAGGACCGTCGCATCGGTCACCTCGCGGTCGAGGACGTTTAGCGCGCGGTCGAGCACGACGTCCTCATAGGGTGGGTCAAGGATGACGAAATCCGCGGACTTGATCACCTGAGGCGAAGCTTCGAGCCAGCGCACGACGTCGCCGCGTACCACATGCGCCCTTTCCTTGAAGCCGAGGGCATCCAAGTTCTGGCGCAGGATAGCAAGACCGCGCGGCTGCTGGTCGACGAACCAGACTGCTCGAGCGCCGCGCGAAAGCGCCTCGATCCCGATCGCTCCGGAGCCGGCGAAGAGGTCGAGCACCGTCGAGCCTTCGATGTCCGGTCCGACCATGTTGAAGATCGCCTGCTTGACGACGCCCTGCGTGGGCCGGATGTTCTTCGGCGCTTTGAGCCGCCGGCCGCGTGCCTCACCGCCGCTTATCCGCAGCTTGCTCATGCGTGGATGCGGATGACCCCGTCGCTCCGCATGACACCGATTCGCGTACCGGCTTTGAATCTTCTCGCTTTTGCAGGAGGAATCGCGATCAGCAGCCCCCCGCTCGTCTGCGCGTCGCACAGCATCAGCTGCTCGGTCTCGCCCAAACCTCCCCACTGCACCCGATCGCGATACGCGCCGTGGTTGCGCCGGCTGCCATCGGGAAAGAGATCGCGCTCGGCGAGATTGCCCACGCCCTTCATGAACGGCACCGAGTCGAACTCGATGTCGGCACCGCCCTTGAGGTTGGCCAGGTGACCGATCAGGCCGTAGCCCGTGACGTCGGTCGCGGCGGTCGCCCCGGCTTTCACCATCTGCTCAGACGCCTCTTTGTTGAGGGCCGTCATCACCGTGATCGCTTCGGCCTCGAGCTCGGGTGGGCACAGCCCACGCTTGATCGCGGTCGCGACCAGGCCGGAGCCAAGCGGCTTGGTCAGGAAAAGCACGTCACCGCCCTCCGCGCCATCGTGTCCGATCGCCTTTTTCGGATTCACCTCGCCGATGACCGTGTAGCCGAACTTCGGCTCGTCGTCGTCGACCGAGTGACCGCCGACGACCGCCACGCCGGCCTCGGCGAGCTTGGCGCTCCCGCCGGCGACGATCTTCTCGAGCAGTCCACCGGCGAGCTTTGCGCGCGGAAAGGCGGTTATCCCCAAGGCGAACAGCGGCTTGGCCCCGACCGCGTACACGTCGCTCAGGGCATTGGCGGCGGCAATCGCTCCATACGCATACGGATCGTCGACGATCGGCGTGAAGAAGTCGACCGTCGCGACCAGGGCGCGATTGGGCGCGATGCGATAGACGGCCGCGTCGTCGCGGGCGGCCGCATGCGCCAGCACATTGGGGTCGACGATCGGGGGCAGCGCCCCGAGAACCTGCCCTAGCTCCACCGGGCTGAGCTTGCAGGCTCAACCGGCCCCGTGGCTGTACTCCGTCAAGCGCATCGGCGAAACGTCTGTCATCCGGCAATTAGTATCGACGCGTGCCGCTGGTGTTCGCCGCGATCGCTCCCCACGGCGGCATCGCGATCGCCGAGGCATGCTCGCCCGACGAGCGGGACGTCGCGCGCAAGACCCGCGCAGGGATGGAGGAGCTCGGGCGTCGCTTCGCCGCGGCGCGTCCGGACCTCGCGATCGTCGCCACTCCGCACAACGTCCACATCGCCAACGCGATCGGGGTCGTCATCGCGGGTCGCGTGAAAGGACGGCTGAACGGAGTCACGCCCCCGATCGAGCTCGATCTCGCCTCCGACGTTGACGTTGCATGGCAGGTGCTGCAGTCGATCTCGTATGCGGGCGTGCCCTCGGCGGCGGTGAGCTTTGGCTCGAACGACCCGACGACCGCCGTTGCGCCGATGGACTGGGGTGCGCTGATCCCGTTGTGGTTCATGGGCGGGCGAGCCGATTCGCCCGTGCCGGCGGTCATCATCGCCCCGGCGCGTGAGCTGTCGGCTTCGGATCACGTCACCGCGGGCGCAGCCATCGCGTCGGCGGCCGCGGCGTCCGAGCTGCGAGTCGCATTCATCGCGAGCGCCGACCATGGGCATGCACACCAGCCGGACGGACCGTACGGGTTTCATCCCGACGCGGCGAAGTACGACGCGCTGGTCACGGAGCTCGTGCGCGCCGATCGCCTCGACGAGCTGGTGAACATCGAGCGCGAGCTGGTCGAGCGCGCCAAGGCCGACAGCTGGTGGCAGATGCTGATCCTCCACGGAGCCACACGCGGCTGGCGCGGCGAGCTCATCTCTTACGAGGCACCGACGTACTTCGGAATGTTGACGGCCGCGTACACCCCACCGGTTCGGCCGCCAAATCAGGCATAGCGGGCGCCCAACACCGCGGATAGGCGCGCCAATCCGGGTATTCCGGTCGCCTTAGCTGATCGACGTCACCTCGAGGCGCCGGAGTGCGGCGGCTCTGAGGGCGGGGTGAGCGTCCAGCTTCGGGTCTGACGCCAGCACTCGCTCCGCCTCCTGCCGCACCTCGCTCAACAGCTCCGGTTGCCGCAGTGAATCCATGGCAACGTCCGTCATGCCGTGCTGCCTCGGTCCGAGCAGCTCACCCATCCCCCGGATGCTCATGTCCTCCTCGGCAAGCTTGAAACCGTCGTGAATCGACGCGACCAGCGCGAGGCGACGGTTGGCCGCCTCCGAGCCATCGTCGCTCAGCAGCAGGCAGTAGCTGCGCGCTGCTCCGCGACCGACACGCCCGCGAAATTGATGTAGCTGCGCCAGGCCGAATCTTTCCGCGCCTTCGATCATCATCACCGTCGCGTTCGGCACGTCCACGCCCACCTCGACGACGGCCGTCGCCACGAGAACCTGGACATCACCCGCCGCGAATCGCTGCATGACGTCGTCCTTCGTCCTCAGCCGCCCGTGGATCAGATCCAGTCGCAGGTCGGGAAACACTTCCTTCTGGAGGCGTTCGAACTCCGCGGTTGCCGACCGCACTTGCAGCGTCTCCGACTCCTCGATGAGCGGACAGATCACGAACGCCTGCCGGCCCGCCGTCACCTCGCGGCGCACGAGGTCGTACGCGCCGGAGCGTTCCTCCGGCGCTACGACCCTCGTCGCCACCGGGGTCCTTCCTGGCGGCAGCTCGTCGATCACCGACAGCGTCATCTCTCCGTAGAGAGCGAGCGCAAGTGAGCGCGGGATCGGCGTGGCCGTCATCGCCAGAAAGTGCGGCCGCCCCACTCCCTTCGCCCGCAGCTGTTCGCGCTGCCGCGTGCCGAAACGGTGCTGCTCATCTACGACCGCCAGTCCGAGATTGGCGAACTCGACGTCCTCTTCGATCAGCGCGTGGGTGCCCACCACGAGCGCGCAATGGCCCGATGCCGCCGCGGTACGGACTCGACGGCGCTCGGGCGCGCTCTGACCGCTCACGAGCAGCTCGACCTTGAGGTCGGGAAAGCTGGCCTCGAGATAGGCGCGGAACTTGCGCAGATGCTGGCGCGCGAGGATCTCTGTCGGCGCCATCACGACCGACTGAAGGCCGCCGGCGTGCGCCATCGCAACACACGCGGCGGCGACCGCGGTCTTCCCTGAACCGACGTCCCCATTCAGCAGCCGGTTCATGGGCACCGTCCGCTCCATGTCCTTGAACGCATCCCACGTCGCGCGGCGCTGCGCATTCGTGAGCTCGAAGCCGAGTCCCTGCTTGAACGTGTCGATGACTTCCTGGCGGTAGGCGATCGGTGTCGCCGGCTCGGCCGCGAGCGAGGAGCGGATGAGAGCGAACGCGGTCTGGAGCTCGAACAGCTCGGCGAACGCCATGCGTCGCCTTGCTCGTGCGTACTCGTCCTCGCTCTGCGGTTTGTGGCCCATGCGCACGGCGTCGGCGACACCGAGGAGGTTCTGGCGTGAGCGCACGTCCTCCGGGACCACGTCTTCGAGCTGGTCGGCCAGCGGAAGCGCCATGTCGATCCACTGCGCGACGCGGCGCGAGGTCAGTCCCTGGACGAGGTGGTACTTCGGCATCATCCCGCCTACGCGCGACGGTTGCGCGTCTTCGTCCCGCTCGAGGCGTTCGTAGTGCGGGTTCTGCATGTGGACGCCGGCAAAGCGCGAGAACTTGACCGTGCCCGCGATCGCTACGGGATCTCCTGGATGCAGCTGGCTGGCGACCCAGGGCTGGTTGAACCACGCGACGTCGATCTGATCGCCCGCGGCGTCGATCACCGTCCCTTCGGTAAGCCGTATGCCGCGCCGCGGCGAGCGCTTGGCGGTGATCGATCCGATACTGCCGATGATCGTGGCCTGCTGCCCAACACGGAGCTCTGCGATTCGAGTGGGGCCGCCGTACGAATCCCACCCGAATGGAAGCGTGAGCAAGAGATCGCGAATCGTCTCGATGCCGAGCTTGGCAAGCCGCTTGGCGTTGACGGCCCCGACGTCCGGCAGCTTCTGCACGGGCGAATCGAGCGTCCGAGGGATGAGGAGCAGTGCCATCTAGATTAGTTGTGTGCTTCGAAGGCAGACGGAGATCGCCGTGCTTGGAGTCCTGATCATAGGCGTGATCCTTTACGCGGGCAGCGGGATCGTGTACGCCGGCGTGCTCACATCGAGCGCCGAGCGAACGCTGGGCACGGTCGTCTCACACCAGAACAAGCTGAATACATCTTTCACCGAGATCGACGGCGAAGTCACGGCTCTTAACGGCAGCGGGACGTTCAATCCGCAGCAGGCGGTCGCCCTCGTCGACAAGTCCGTGACGAACTCGCAGGTTGCCACCGCGACGATCAACCAGGACGACTCGTCGCTGGCATCGGTTCAGGGCCAGCTGACCGCAAGTCGCTGGCTGACGCTGGTCGGCCACTCGAGCATCGACCGTGAATCCGCGCGCATAAGCCACGCCCGCAACGCCCTTGCGGCAGCGCGAACGGTGGCCGCGGACCAGGCGCTGGACGGGCGTTTCTGGCACTCGATGTACACGTCGCTGTCGGAGCTCGACACGCTCAACAATCAGGCGAGCGCCGGCGACCTGACGACGGCCAAGACAACGCTCGGCAAGCTTCAGACCGATGTCGCGCAGGCCGTGCAGCTGTCCACCTCTCCGGGTCTCCCCGCCGATCTCCATTCGCTCATCGTCGACCTGCAGACGTTCGTGACCGATTACGGCAAGCAGCTCGACGCCCAGATCGCCGGCGATGACGCCACGGTTGCTCAGGACGAGTCGACGATCGACTCCGACCGAGCCAAGCTCGGAACGTACGACGTCGACAAGATCGGATCCGAGATCGACGGTTTCTACCGGCCGCTGATCGACCGCTTCAACTCCGAGATCGCCGCGGCGACCTCCTGAGCGCGTCGGCGCGTGCGAACCACACGAGCTGCGCCGCGATCAGGAAAACGAACGCGACCAGCGCGACATTTCCAAACCTCGCCACTGCAAACCAACCGATCGCGATGATCGCAACGACGACCGCGCTCTGAACCCAGTCGCTGACGAAAAGTCCAACGACGGTGTCGACCGCCGCGCGCACGTATCTCACGCAGGTACCGGCTGCCTGATCAGTGCCACCGCCAGACGCGACGCGACAAAGTACACGACTACAAGGCCGAGGATCGACACGAAGTCAAGGGGCCATTGCACCCCCATCCCTTCGGCCGCCCAGAACGTTCCGAGGCTCGTCAGGATGACGCCGACGCCGTACTTCAACATGTTCTCGGGTACTCGCGAAAGTGGATGCCGCACGACCACGCCGACCGCTGCGACGAGCGCCGCTGCAAGAACCGCCGCGGCGACCGCGATCGGAAATCCGTGACCGGTGCCGCCGACGCCGATCACGATGAACACCACCTCGAGCCCCTCGAGAAACACTCCTTTCAACGCGAGCACGAAGCCAACCCAATCGGTGCGCGTTTCGCTCAGCTGCGACACCGTCTGCTGATAGGCACGGACTTCGTCGCGTTGAGCGATGACTCCGGCGGACCGCAGCACCGCTTTGTGCAGCCAGTTCAAGCCGAACAGCAGAAGCAGAGCTCCAACCAGCAGCTTCAGCGCGGAGTCCGGCACGCGACTGACGATCAGCTGACCGAACAGAATTACCAGCGCCGCGAGCGCGACGAGCGCCGCGAGCGTCCCGAGCAGAGGCTCACGCCAGCCTCGGGTGAGACCGATGGCCAGCACGATCGTCAGCGCCTCCGTCGCCTCCACCGCCGAACCGAAAAAGGCCGCGCCGAAGATGAAGATCTGCTGACCCACAGTCACGGTCAGGTTAAATGAGATCGGTGCGCCCGGGCCTCTTCGCCGACGACTCGATCATCCGCCGCGTCAGCCGCGAGAACGTGCTCATGCTGGGCGGCGGCCGCGCCCTGTTGATGCAGCTCGCGCATCCCAAGGTCGCGGCGGGAGTCGACGAGCATTCGGACTTCCGGCAGCGGCCGCTGTACCGCCTGCGGCGCACGGTTTGGCTGACGATGGCGATCGTCTTCGGCGACCGGGAAACGGCGCTCGCGGCCGCGCGCAACGTCAACCGCGTGCACGCGCGGGTGAAGGGCCGCGACTATCACGCGCTCGACCCAGACCTCCTCTTGTGGGTGCATGCGACGCTCGTCGACTCGGCGCTGACCACCTACGAGAGGTTCGTGCACCCGCTCCCCGCCAGGCAGCGTGAAGACTTCTATCAACAGATGAACCAGACGGCCGAGCTGCTGGGCGTTCCTCACGCGAAGTTTCCGCCGACGTTCAAAGCCTTCCGCGATTACGTCGACGAGATGATCGCCACGGAGCTGCGCGTCGGCGACGCGGCGCTGGAACTTTCGCGGCTCGTGCTCCGACCAAAAGTGATGCGGATACCCGGCGCGATGTTCATGCCCCTGGAGCTCATCACCACAGGCCTCCTCCCCGCGTCGCTTCGCGAGCAGTATCGGTTGAGCTGGGGACGCGTGCATGCGCGCATGTTTCGCCTGTTCACGCGAGCGCTGCCGCTGCTCATCGCCGTCACGCCGCCGGTGCTGAGGGTCTGGCCTCTGCCGGGACACAACGTGCGGCTGTCGCCGGACTTCCTGATGACTGTTTGATGCCCAGGCCGGACGAGCCAGCGTACTGGGAAGACTTCGCTCGCGGAATTGGTTGGGGCGAAGAACAAGTCAAGGAGGCTGGCGAAGTTGGGTCGCTGGCCGTAGCACGTGGAATGAATCCGTCAGACGCGATGGATGTTGTGATCGCGAGGATCCGCGACGGGAAAGACGTTCGGATCGGCCCTCAGCCTTTGGCGCGTTGGATGAGCAACCAGGGTGTACCTGCCTTCGCTTGTGGAGCGGTTGCATTCGTGGCAGCCGGCGTTGGAAAGCAGGGCTTTTCGGTGGCCCATATGTATCCGCTGCTTTTTAGCGGCCTTCTTGCGCTCGAGATCTTCCTCGTGATCAAGGGTCTGACGACAAGAGGCTGGAAACTGGCGTTGCTCGGTCTCGCGATGACAATCGGCGCCCTCTGGGTGGCGTTGGTGCCTATCCCGTCGTTCAGCTCTTGATGTAGACGATCCCGAGAGCTTTGGGGCCGGTGTGTGTCCCGAGCACGCATCCGATCTGCCCGACACTGACCTCACGGTCGGGGAGGTCCTTGCGCAGCGCGGCCGCGATCTGTTCCGCCTCGTCCGGTGCCTGCGCATGCATCACGGCCACATGCTCGACGGGCATGTCGCCTTTGAAGTAGTCGACCATCCGCGGTATCGCGCGCGACCGCGTGCGCACGCGGTCGACGGGCTTGATCGAGGCGTCATCCGAAACCAGCAGCAGCGGTTTGAGGTCGAGCATGGTGCCGATCATGGCCTGCGCGCGGCTGAGGCGGCCACCCATCTCGAGGTAACGCAGGGTGTCGAGCAGAGCGAGCACTCGCGACTTGGGGAGGCGCTGCTGGACCGCTGCAGTCGCCGCATCGAGCGTCTCGCAACCCGCCGCGACGCGGCATAGGAATGCGATCGGCATCGACACCGTCTGACTGTCGATCACGTTGACTTTGAATCCATCGACCGCCTGTGCGCCGATGCGCGCCGCCTCCGCGGTCGCCGAGAGCTTGGCGCCGATGTGGATGGAGATGCAGCCGTCGTGTTTCTCGGCGAGCCGGCGGTACACCTCCGCAAACTCACCCGGCGAGGGCGCCGAGGTCGTCGGCAGCGACGTCGAGGCGGCAAGGCGGCGAAAGAACTGTTCGTTGTTGATGTCGACGCCATCGCGGAAGGTCTCCTTGCCGAAGAGCACCTTGAGCGGAACGATCTCGATTGCGTACTTGGTGCGCCAATCGTCGGGCACGTCGGCGGTCGAGTCCGTGACGACCGCAAACCTCCGCGTCAATTGAGAGCTTTACTCGACGGAGAGGATGAACGGGTAGTGGTGCTGCCCGCCCTGCTGCACCTCGACCTCGAGACCTGGATAGCTGCCCCGGATCTCGTTCTCGAGGTTCGCGAGCTCCGCGTCGCTCGCCTGCTCGCCGCGGTAGACGGTCACGAGCTCGTACGCGTCCGGTCCCAGCTTGCTCAGCGCCTTGTGCACGACCTCCGCGTAGTCGCCGCCCGCGAACTCGAGCCGGTCGTTGATGAGCCCGATGACGTCGCCCTTCTTCACGCGCAATCCGTTGGAGCGAGTGTCGCGCACCGCGTGAGTGACCTCGATCGTCTGCACCCGTTCGGCCTCGACCTTCATCGCGTTCACGTTTTCATCTGCCGGACGTTCGGGCCTGAACGCGACCACCGCGGACACGCCCTGGGGAACGCTGTGGGTCTCCACGACATCCACCTTCTTCTTCGTAAGCCCGATGACCTGCTTCGCGGCTGCGATGACGTTGCCGTTGTTCGGCAGGAGAATGACCTCGTCGTACGGGACCGACTCGATCGCCGTGAGCATGTCCTGCGTGCTCGGGTTCATCGTCTGACCGCCCTCGATGATGGCGTCGACGCCGAGGCCGCGAAAGATCTCGACAAGCCCGCGGCCGGCCACCACCGCAACGACTCCGACGCCGTTGGGCCGGAGTGGCTTGGCGGTTGCGGTCGAGCCTCCCTCGGATTCCAGGATGCGGCGGTGCTGCGTCGACATGTCGCCGACGCTGAGCTTCATCAACCTCCCGTAACCGCCCGCGAGGTTGATCACCTTCGACGGATCGTCGGTGTGCACGTGGACCTTGACGAGCTCGGGTTCGCCGACGACGAGCACCGAGTTGCCGAGCGACTCGATCTGACCGCGGATCAGCTCGGTGTCCAGGTTGTTGCCCTCAATCAGGAACTCGGTGCAGTAGCCCCAGCCGCCCTCGGGCAGGTCAAGCGCGACCTGTGCGGCTGGTATCGCGACTTTCTTCGTGTCGTGCAGGACAGGCAGCACGCTGTCGGATTCCTCGACGCTCTTGAGCATCCCCTCGAGGATCAGCTGAAGCCCGAAACCGCCGGCGTCCACGACGCCCGCGTCGCGGAGGATCTGCAGCTGGCCCGGCGTCTTCATCACCGCCGACTTCGCACCGGCCGCAGCTGCCGCAATGACGCGGGGCACGGTGGCGTCGGAGCCGCTCGCCGCCGTCGCAGCAGCCCGGCCGGCTTCTCTCGCCACGGTCAGGATGGTTCCCTCCGTCGGCTTGTTGACCGCGCGGTAGGCGGCGTTGGCGGCCTCTTCGAAGGCGGCCGCCAGCTCGGTCGGCGTGAGCGAGCTCTTGCCCTCGACGGCGCGAGCGAAGCCCCGGAAGATCTGCGAGAGGATCACGCCGGAGTTACCGCGAGCGCCCATCAAGCTTCCGTGGGATGCGAGCTTCGCGATCTTGCTGACCTCGCCGGCGTTCGACTCCTTGACGTCTTCGACCGCCGACTGGAGCGTGAGCAGCATGTTGGTCCCGGTGTCGCCGTCGGGGACCGGGAACACGTTCAGGCGGTTGACCTCCTCGTGGTTGGCGGCAAGCCAGCTCAGGCTGCCGAGCAGCGCTCGCTTGAAAAGAGGTCCGTCCACGCCCGTGGCCTTGGCTGCCAACACGATCAGCGCCGCTCTTCGCGAACGCCCTGGACGTTGACGTTGACCTTGAGGACCGGCACGTTGACCGATCGCTCGACCTCGAACTTCACCGTTTCCTGGAGGTTGTGCGCGACCTCGGTGATGCGCATCCCGTACTGGACGATCACGTAGACGTCGATGACCAGGCCTTCTTCCAGCTGGACCACGTCGACGCCCTTGTCCACGTTCTCGCGTCGCAGAAGCTCGGCAAAACCGTCGCGAAGACCGCGACCGGCCATGCCGCTGATGCCGTAGCAGCGCATCGCGGCGTGCCCCGCGATCGCCGCGACGGCGGAAGGAAACACTTCGATGCGGCCCCACTGCTTGGACTGAATGAGGGCGGAGGAGGTCGAGGAGGGAGTCGTCCTGGAGGCCATTCGAAGGCTCATGGTACAATTCACGTCCGCGTCGAGCACCCGTTCGGTGCACCGCGGTTTACTCCAAGCAGGAAGGTGCCTCGTGGCCAAGCAGTGCGAGATCTGCGGCAAGTCCCCGCAGTTCGGTCATCACGTCAGTCACGCGAAAAACCGGGTCAACCGGAGGTTCGAGCCCAACCTCCAGATGGGCCGCGTGACGGTGGCGGGCCGCACCTTTAGGGCGCGCGTCTGCACGCGCTGCCTGAGGACCTACTCGGTCTAG
>DASTIX010000156.1:0-4070 GCA_035717165.1 Candidatus Dormiibacterota bacterium | reverse complement strand
CTCGCCGATCCTCGCGATAGGCGCGCCGATCTTGGCCGGCACTCCCTGCTCGACGAGGATCTGCAGCGTGCCGTCGGAGTCGGCCTCGAGATCGAACGTCGCCTTGTCGGACTCGACCTCGGCGAGCACGTCGCCCGCCTTCACGGCATCGCCGCTCTTCTTCTTCCACTCGACGATCGTGCCCTCCTCCATCGTGTCGGAGAGCTTCGGCATGTTGACGTCAGCCATGGATCCCGCCCTTTGCCGGCAAACGGCGAGAAAGAGCCAATCGGACGCCGCCCATTGCCGGCAAACGGCGCGCTTTGGGCCCGTCAGCCATCGGCTTTGCGACCCAGCGTGGCGCGCACCAGGCGCTTGATGTCCTCGGAGGTCGGGATCGATGCCTTCTCCAGCGGCATCGAGTAAGGCATCGGGACTTGAGCCCCGCCGAGGCGTCGTACAGGCGCGTCGAGGTAGTCGAAACACTTCTCCTGGACGCCGGCCGCGATTTCCGCGGTGACGCCGTACGTCGACCACCCTTCCTCGACGACGACGCAGCGCGACGTCTTGCGCACCGATTCGACGATCGGCTGCCAGTCGATCGGCCGGATCGAGCGCAGGTCGATCACCTCCGCGTCGACGTCTTCCTCCTCGAGCTGTTTCGCCGCCTCGTTGGCGAGCACCGCCATACGGGAGACGCCGATGACCGTCACGTCCGATCCGGTGCGCCGCAGCGCGGCCTTGCCGAGCGGCGTCGTGTAGTCGCCGGAAGGCACCTGCCCCTTCACGTTGTAGAGGCTCATCGACTCGAGGAACATCACGGGGTTGTCGGAGCGGATCGCGGACTTGAGCATCCCCTTCGCGTCCTCGGGCGTCGTCGGTGCCGCGACGAGCAAACCTGGAATCAATCCGTACAGCACTTCAAATGAGTGCGAGTGCTGCGCCGACAACTGATGGCCGGCGCCGCCCGGCATGCGGATCACCATCGGCACGGTGACCTCGCCTCCGAGCATGTAGCGGATCTTGGCCGCGTTGTTGACGATCTGGTCGTACGCGATCAGCGAGAAGTTGATCGTCATCATCTCGACGACCGGTCGCAGGCCGAGCATCGCGGCGCCGATCGCGGTGCCGACGATGACCTCCTCGGCAATCGGTGCGTCGACCACGCGCTGCGGTCCGAACTTGTCGAGCAATCCTTCGGTGACGCGGTACGCGCCGCCGAACTTGCCGATGTCCTCGCCGATCAGGAAGATCTTGTCGTCGCGCTCCATCTCTTCGTTCAGCGCCTCGCGCAGTGCGACCCGAAAGAGCTTCTCTTCGGTGGCAGGCGGTGCTTGTGTCGCCGCCATCACACCCTCTCCGCGCGCAGCATCGGGCTGTTGTCCCACTGCCCCGCGTACGTGTACTTGTAGAGATCGTTGACGTTGGGGTCGGGACTCTCGTCGGCGAACTGGATGATGTCCTTGACCTCGTTGTCGATTTCGACGCGGACGTTCTTGAAGTACTCCTCGTCGGCGAGCCCGCTTTTCTCCAGCTCGTGCTCGAACGCGACGATCGGGTCGGCCTTGCGCCACTTGACCTTGTCTTCCTCCGACCGGTACTTGTCCGGATCGACGACCGAATGGCCGCGGAAGCGATAGCAGAGTGACTCGATGAACCTTGGTGTGGAATCCTTGCGCGTCTTCTCCACGATCTCACTCGTCTTCACGAGGACCTCGCGCAGGTTCATCCCGTCGATCTGGATCGACTCCATGTCGTACGCGCAAGCCTTCTTGTAGATGTCGGCCACCGCCGACGCCTTCTCCACAGGCGTGCCCATGCCGTAGCGGTTGTTGACGCAGAACCACACGACCGGCAGATCGAAGACCTTGGCCATGTTGAGCGACTCATGAAAGGCGCCGATGTTGGTCGCACCATCGCCGAACATGCAGAAGACGACGTCTGGGTGCTTCTCGTACTTGACCGCCCATGCGCCGCCGACCGCGAGCGGCAGGTGACCGCCCACGATTCCGTATCCGCCCATGAATCGCTTGCTGTAGTCGACGAGGTGCATCGAGCCGCCGCGCCCATGTGACGTGCCCGTCTCCTTGCCGAACAGCTCCGCCATCACGGCCTTGGGATCGACACCGCGCGCGATGGCGTGGCCGTGCTCGCGGTAGCTGGTGAAGATCCAGTCGTTGGGCTTGAGCGCCAGGATCCCGCCGACGACCGTCGCCTCCTCGCCGATGTTGAGGTGGCAGTAGCCGCCGATCTTCGCCTTCGTGTACTGCTCCTGCGCGCGCTCCTCGAACCGCCGGATGAGCTGCATCTGCCTGTGCATCGCCAGCAGGAAGTCGCGATTGTCCTTCGTCAGCTCGAGCGCTTTGGGGTTGATGGCGTCGGGCGTGCGCGGAGGCGGAGGTGGGGGAGTGGTCTTGACCGGGGCGGCCATCTGCTTCTCCTGATTATTCGTGTTCGCGGCAACTGCTGTCGGTGGCGGCGTCGATCTTCGATTCGTGATGTGTATGGCGCGGCCCTGCGCGGCAAGCGCGGCCTCCATGAACGATTCGGGCAGCGTCGGATGGGCATGGATGGTCAGGTCAACCTGCTCGAGCGTCAGCCCGTTCTGAATCGCCAGCGTCGCTTCGGCGATCAGGTCGGTCGCGCGAGGGCCGATGATGTGCGCGCCGAGCAGCTTGCCGCTCTGCGCGTCGGCGATGACCTTGACGAAGCCTTCGGTCTGCCCGAGCGTCAGTGCCCGCCCTGCGGCGGCAAACGGAAACTTGCCGACCTTGATGGCGATGCCCTTGTCCCTCGCGTCCTTCTCCCCAAGACCGACGTGCGCGATCTCGGGGTCGGTGTAGATGCAGTTGGGCGCGGCGTGGTAGTCCGGCACGCGCTTAGAGTTTCCGGCGATGTTCTCGATCGCGCACACGCCCTCATACGAGGCGACGTGGGCGAGCATGATGCCGCCGATCACGTCTCCGATCGCCCAGACGCCGTCGGCGTCCGTGTGCAGATGCTCGTCGACGACGACGCGATAGCGGTCGAGCTTCACCCCCGCCTTCTCGGCGTCGAGGCCGTGCGTGTACGGGACGCGACCAACCGCGAGCAGCACCTGGTCGGCATCGACCGCGCCGCCCTCGCCTCCGGTCGAGAAGCGCACCTGCAAGCCACCGTTCTGCTTGACGACCTCCGAAACCTTGCTGTTCGTGTGGATGGCGCCGCCGAGACCGTTGAGATGCTTGGTGTAGACGGCCACGAGGTCGGCATCGACCATGGAGAGGACCTGCGGCAGCATCTCGAGCACCGTGACCTTGGCGCCGAGCGCCGCGAACATCGCGGCGAACTCCATCCCGACCACGCCACCGCCGATGACGGCGAGCCGCCGCGGCACCTCCCTGAGCTCGAGGATCTGGTCCGAATCGATCGTCAGCTCCGCGCCCTTCAAAGGAATCCGCGCGACCGCTGATCCCGTGGCGATGACGATGTCCTTGGCCTGCAACCGCTCGCCCGAGACGTCGATGACGCCTTTGCCGGCGAGCCGCGCGGAGCCCGCGAACGATGTCACGCCGCCGGCTTTGAGCAGGCCCTCGACGCCCTTGACGAGCTGGTCGACCACAGCGGTCTTGCGCTTCTGCGCGGCTCCCCAGTCGAAGCCGACGTTGTCGGCGACCAGCCCGAAAGGCGCCCCTTCCTTGGCCTGGGTGTACAGCTCCGAGGATTGGAGCAGTGCCTTGGTCGGGATGCAGCCGCGGACCAAGCACGTACCGCCCATCCGGTCCTTCTCGATGATGGCCGTCTTGGCGCCCAGCTGAGCGGCCCGGAGTGCGGCGACGTAGCCCCCCGGGCCGCCGCCGATCACGGCTACATCAAAGGATTGGGCCATAGCTCCTGTCTATACCTGTCATCGACAAAAATTATGCCTAAGGCGGCGTCGGGTCCGTCGCCCGTACCCCGTTTGGACTGTACCGGTTGACGATCGGCATTCGCCTATCGCGGCCGAACGCCCGCGGCGTGATCTTCACGCCCGGCGGGGCCTGCCGGCGTTTGTACTCGCTGCGGTCGACCAGCTGGATGACCCTGGCCACCGTTTCCGGCTTGTTGCCCGC
>DASTIX010000155.1:0-32152 GCA_035717165.1 Candidatus Dormiibacterota bacterium | reverse complement strand
CACTCCCGGCAAAACACGCACCGATGCCTACGGCTGGATGGCCGTTCGGTGCGGTCATCAGCGCCGCCACGAGCGTGAGCTCGTCGGGCGCCGACGCGGCAAAGTCGCGGAAGTAGCGGAGAACGTTCAATGCGCGGTCGCGCGGATGAACAACGAGACCGCCCGTAACGCTGGTGAGCGGATGCAATTTGAACTCGAAGGAAGTGACCACGCCGAAGTTGCCTCCGCCGCCTCTCAGGCCCCACATCAAGTCTTGGTTTTCCTCATCAGCGGCACGCACAACCGCGCCTGAGGCGGTCACTACCTCGGCCGCTGTCAGGCTGTCACACGCGAGGCCGAGCTTCCGCACCAGCCATCCGATCCCGCCGCCGAGGGTGAAACCGGCTACGCCCGTGCTCGATATGAGCCCTCCGGTGCAAGCCAGCCAATGTGCCTGAGATCGCTGGTCGAAGTCGTGCCATGTCGCTCCTGGCTGCACCACTGCCAGGTGTCGCTTGGCGTCGACGCGCACGTCGCGAAGCGTGGACAGGTCAATCACGACGCCGCCGTCGCAGACGGCGCTGCCGGCCACGTTGTGACCGCCGCCCCGAACCGCAAGCGGCGAATCGAGATCGCGCGCGTAAGTGATGGCAACGGCCACATCAGCGGCGGTGCGGCAGCGGGCGATGACGGCGGGGCGACGATCGATCAGTCCGTTGAAGACACGACGGGCGTCGTCGTAATAAGGGTGCCCCGGCCTGATGACCTCGCCGTCGATGGCGAGAGGTTTGCCTGTCTTTGTCATCGCATCAGTGATGCGATTTTGACGTGACTGTATTTCATCGACTGTGACGATTATCACGGCCGCCACGACCGCGTCCGTTCATCCTGCCTCCCGACAGGGCGCCCAACAATCCATGTCAATCACAAAAAGGAGCGCAGATGAACAGGTTGCTTCGACTTGCCGTGACCGCAGCAGCGGCGCTGGCTGTTGCCGGCGTTGGCGTGCCCATTGGAGCCTATGGCGCCGCCGGCGGCTGGCAGATCCCTGGCGCGTCCACGGAGGTTGCCGTGTACGCCAACGGCGGGATCTACCAGATGAACATCCACCGCATCAATCTCTCTCCGACATCGGAGGAAATGGCGGCCGCGCAACCGCTTTACGCAGTCGCTTACCCGATCAACCCGCAGGGCCTGACGACTCTAGGAGCCCTATCGGTCCAGGGCTATCACCCACAGTGCGATCCATGTTTCCACCCGGGTCTACCGCTGCAGCTCGTGTATCACGACCACGTGGTCGCCGGTGTCCCTGGATTCGGGGAGATCGGTACTGCCGGCGTCTGGCAAGCCACCCGTCACCCTATCGCGCTGATGTATTCGCCGGCCTACATCAGCGGCCCGAACTTCGTGCCCTTGACGACGGCTGCCATGGTCCAGGCCGGTGAGGCAGCGGGCGACTTTCTACCGATCAATCCTGACCCGAGCGCTTCCAACCCCTTCGAGTTTCCTCAGCCCGTGGTCGTCACCATCGAGCTCGTTCCACTTTCGCGTTAAGACGAGAGGCATGACCGAACATGGAGCCATCGCCGCGAAGTCGGTGGCTCCATATCCGCCTGCACGTGATACTGCAGGGCCGCCATCGGGCCGCAGCCGCTCGTTTACGAGATGGCACGCGCCAGCAAGAACGCTGCCGACGCTGCGATTCCTCCGATCACCACGGTCTGCGCCGCGCTGACGATGGGAACGGCACCGGTGAATCGGCCCTTCACGAAGCCGAAGATCCCAAGGGCAGCGAGCGTCACCACCGCCGACACGATCAGGGCTGTGTGCGCATCGTTGATGGCTATGTACGGCGCCAGCGGAATGATTCCGCCGAGCGCATACGACCCACCGATTGTTGCCGCACTGACGAGGGCTCGCCGAGGATCTGGCTTCTCGAGCCCAAGCTCAAAGCGCATCATGAAATCGACCCACTGCTGCGGGCGCTTCGCAAGTGCTGCAATCACCGAAGCGCTCTCCTCAGGATTCAGACCATAGCTTTCGAAGATCTGCTCGACCTCACGCTGTTCGACCTCGGGCACTGACTTCACCTCGGTCTCTTCGCGTTTTCGCTCGCTCGCGTAGTGCTCGGCTTCGCTGCGGCCGGCAAGGTATCCGCCCAATCCCATCGCGATCGAGCCGGCGGCGATCTCGGCGAGACCGGCCGTGACCACGAGATGGCTGACCGCTATCGCGCCGGAAATGCCGGCCGCCAGGGCGAATGGAACGGTGAGCCCATCCGACATGCCGACGACCACGTCGCGGACGGTGTCACTTGCCGTGAAGTGCTTCTCGGCGTGCTCAGGATGGAGGTGCAATTGCGGTCCGCTGATGAGCTTATGCGCGACGGCGGCGACCCATGAGAGAGGCATACGACCCACCACGCGCGGGCGATCGCCTCTAGCTAGTAGCCCACGGACGGCCCACGCTAGCTACTCAGGAGGGTTCATCACATGCTGCGCAAATTCGATCGGATCGCGATCGTGGCCGTCTCCGCTCTGGTCGGCCTGCAGGCGATCATCCCCGGCTGGCAGATCATGACCGACGGTTCGGTCTACGGATTCAAGCTCCCCGCCGGCTGGTTGACCGGCGCATGGCCGTTTTCCGGCTACTTCGTCGCCGGCGTGCTTCTCCTCGTCGTGGTCGGCGGCGGATGCCTCGTCACCGCGGGCATCGCAGCGTTCAACGAACGCGCTGGTTGGATCGCCGGGCTGCTGATGGGCTTTGTGCTCGTCGGCTGGATCGTCGGAGAGCTGATCTTCATGACCGAGACCATGGTCATGACCTGGATCATCCTGGGCGCCGGCTTGCTCCTGATTGGCCTATCGGCACCCTTCGCTCTGCCGGAGCTCAAGACCCTCATCAGCCAGCGCGCGCACACGAAGGCGCTCGCGTCGTAGTCCCGAAGCTCATGGCCGTCGCAGCCGGCGGGCTGACGCAGGAAGAGGTCCGCCAACGCCGGCTTGACGGTCGGTCCAACTTCACGCGTGATGTCACCAGCCGCAGCGTCGGCGACATCCTGAAAGCGAACCTTCTGACCAGGTTCAACGCCCTGCTGGGCACGATGCTCGTCGTCATCCTGATCGTCGGCCCGATCCAGGACGCGGTCTTCGGACTGATCCTCGTCGCCAACGCGCTGATCGGAATCGCCCAGGAGCTGCGGGCCAAGGTCACGCTCGACCGCCTGGCGATAATCGCGGCGCCGAAAGCCACGGTGGTCCGCGATGGAGCCGCGATCACCGTTGCGGTTGCCGACGTCGTCCAGGACGATCTCATCCAGGTCGCCGCCGGAGACGAGATCGTCGTCGACGGTGTGCTCGAGTCCGATCGGCCGATCGAGCTCAACGAGGCACTGCTGACCGGAGAGGCCGCCTCGGTGCCGAAGAAACGCGGTGACCAGGTGCTCGGCGGCAGTTTCGTGAGCGCCGGCCAAGGTGAATACCGCGCGGTGCGTGTGGGGGACGCAACGTATGCGAGACAACTGACGTCTCAGGCTCGTCGCTTTCAACTCGTCCGCTCCGAGCTCATGCGCGGAATCAACCAGATCCTGCGCGTCGTGACGTGGATCATCATCCCGACTGCGCTTCTGCTGGTCTATTCCCAGTTGAAGGCAAATCCTTCGCTGCCCGACGCGGCGCGGGCCTCCGTCGCCGGGGTGATCACCCTCATTCCCGAGGGTCTGGTCCTTTTGACCAGCGCTGCCCTCGCATTTGCGGTCATTCGCCTCGGCCGCCGAAAGGTTCTGATCCAGCAGCTGGCCGCCGTCGAAATGCTCGCGCGTACGGACGTGGTTTGTTTCGACAAGACCGGCACTCTGACCGAGATCGACATGGCGCTGTCGCGGGTGGAGTCGGCTCTACCGGCTCGGGAATGGGCTCCAGCATTCGGCGCTCTGGCGCGCGTCGAGGCACACCCGAACGCATCGATGAGGGCGATCGCCGATTCGTTTCCGGCCGTAGACGATTGGACCCCCGACTCGACGGTGCCGTTCTCCTCTTCTCGGAAATGGAGTGCGGCGCGATTCGGTGAACATGGCTGGTGGGTGATCGGCGCGCCCGATGTGCTGAGCGCCAATGGCAACGGGGCCCGGCCGCAGCGAGGCCTGCTTCTCGCCAGGGCCTCGAGCGTCGATCGCGATCACATCACCGGTCTTGAGCCCATGGCAACAGCGGTGCTCGAGGAGAAGATCAAGGCTGGCGCGGCCACTACAGTGCGGCATCTCGTTGATCAGGGAGTCGCCATCAAGCTCATCTCGGGCGACCACCCGTCGACCGTTGCCGCGATCGCGGCCAAGGTCGGCCTGCCTTCCGGCGATGCAGTCGATGGACGAGAGCTTCCGAGCTCGCCCGACGAGTTGCGCGAGATCGTGATGCGTACGACCGTATTCGGGCGCGTGACGCCGGAGCAGAAGCGCTCGCTCGTGCGCGCCTTGCAGAGCGGCGGCCACACGGTGGCCATGGTCGGCGACGGTGTGAACGACGTCCTCGCTCTGAAAGAGGCCGACCTCGGCATAGGCCTGGGTGGCGGCAGCTCCGCCGCGCGAGCCGTCGCCGCGTGTGTCCTGACCGACGGCTCATTCGACGCACTGCCGTCGGTGCTTACCGAGGGACGCCGTGTCATCGGAAACGTCGAGCGCCTCGCGCGACTGTTCTTCACGAAGACTGTGTACGCCTTCCTGCTTGCCGTCGCGGTCGGCATCGCGATCCTTCCCTTCCCCTTCTTGCCGCGGCAGCTGACCCTGATCAGCGCGTTCACGATCGGAATCCCTGCGGCGGTGCTGACGCTGGCCCCGAGCTTCACGCCGTCGAGGAAACCCTTCCTGCGCCAGGTCCTCAGCTTTGCGATTCCTGTCGGATTCGTGGCCGGCATTGCAACCTTTGTCGCGTACGTGATGGCCGTCAACGAAGCCGGCGTCTCACTGGCCGAGGAGCGGACAGTGGCCACGCTGGTGCTGGCTTCGATCGGGGTGTGGATCCTGGCCAAGCTGGCCTCGCCTCTGACCCCTGCCCGTCGCCTTCTCGTCGCCGCGATGATCGCGGGCTTGCTGCTGGCGCTCGCGATTCCCGCCGTGCGAAGCGTGCTGGAGCTCGACCTACCCCGGCCGATCGTTCTTTTTGCCGCGATCGGCATCACGGCGCTGGCCGTCGGCAGCCTCGAGCTGGGGGATCGGGTTGTCAGCGCGGCGAGGACTATTCGCCATAGTCCGGACTAACGCGCGTTTTCGCCGCTGGAAAACGTCGATAGTCCGGACTAACGCAGTTTGTTCAGAACGTTCGCGTGCTCATTCGGCCATCTCCGCCTGAAGCTCCGAGAAGCGCGCCTCCTCGCCTTTGTCTCGCGTGGGCTCGATGACGCCGGCCGCGTGCTGCGGCGGCGCGTAGATCGTGAAGAGCTTCATGGCTTTGCGGTCGCCGTTGATGACGTTGTGCCGGACGCCGGCCGGCACGAACACGATCGACCCTTTTTCGATCTCGTTCTTCTGGCCATCGAGAATCGCGACGCCTTCACCGTCGACGATGTAGAGGATCTGGTCGCCGTCGTGAACCTCGAGCCCGATCTCCTCGCCGGGCCGGAGAGACATCAGCACGAGCTGGCTCTTCGTCGCCGTAGCGATCACGTCGCGAAAGTTGTCGTTTTCTTTGGCCGCCTTCCTGATGTCGGCCACGTAGCCTTCGGTCATTTCAGACCTCCTTGCTCTCAGTCTCGCTTCGGAGATGTCTCTGGCCCTAGGGACGATGGACCTGCTTCGACCGGGCCTCCCGCGGAGCGGTTACCTGTCGGCCGCCGCGTCGAAAATTGTGGTGCGGAGATCGACGATGAGAGCGTCCGCCTCGGCGATGCCGTCACGTAGCACGGCGCGCGCGGTGTTGGCCTCGGATTGCGTCAGCGCAGCTTGGAAGCGAAGCGACATCGCGAACAGCCGGCGGATGGCCGTGTCGGTGACTCGGCCGGCGATCGTCTCACGTTCCGCGAGCAGCTCGAGCGACCGCCTGTCGCGAGCGGCCTCGATTTCGCGCCGCCGCCTGTCGATGAGAGTCACCGCCGCCAACCGGGTCATCACCGCGAGGAATGCAAGCGCGGTGACCTCGGCGATCGCGGTACCCAGGTCGACGCTCGCGGCCAGGTAGCCGATCAATCTCGCGACTACCGCAAGCGACGCCACGGTGGCGGCCGCCTCATTCCCAAGCAGCCACGCCGATGCGACCACGGGAATGAACAGCAGCGACCCGAGGCTCGAAAGACCAGGGTTACGACTCTCGAGCCCAGCGACGAAGACGATGCCAACGACGAACGCCGCGCCTACCAGCCAGTCGGCCCTTCCGCCGGCCAACGAGAGCGGCTGGAGTTCGGGCGATCTGGCGCGCCAGTCGAGCGGAATTCGCCGCGACGCGGCCGCGACTGCCCCGGGCAATGCCCACAACATCCATATAAGGGAATCACAAACCATGCGGTCGAGCCAGGGCCGTAGGGCCTGAAAATCGCAGGCCGGCTGGGACAGGCGGTCACTGATGCGGTCGAGTGAGGCTAGGTTCGCGCGGAGTTGTGAGAGGGCGTAATGGCGCGAGTATCAAAAAGAACTGGGCCGGCCGTGGCAGCGCTGTTCATTCTCGTGCTGAGCAGCGGCTGTACGTCCGCGACGACGTCGAACACGCCTTCTCCCAGTCCGACCACGAGCCACGTGCAGGTCAATCTCGAAGACCAGTTCATCGTGGTAGTCAACACGGTCAGCCCCTCGGTGGTCGCGATCCAGACGGGCACTGGTCTCGGATCAGGCGTGATCTTCGACAAGAACGGTCACATCGTGACGAATGCTCACGTGGTGGCCGGGTCGAGCACCTACAAGGTGTTCCTCTCCAACGGCCGCTCATACGCGGCAACTTTGACCGGAGCGTTCACCGCCGACGACCTCGCCGTGCTGAAGATCGACGCGCCCGGCCTCCAGGCCGCGGAGTTCGGCGACTCCGATCACATCCGCGTGGGAACCATCGTGATGGCCATCGGGAGTCCGCTTGGTCTGCAGGGCTCCGTGACCGAGGGCATCGTGTCGGCGGTTGGCCGTCAGGTTTCGGAACCGAACGGGGTTGCGCTGCCGCCGTTGATCCAGACCAGCGCTTCGATCAACCCCGGAAATTCTGGCGGCGCCCTGGTCGATCTCGACGGGCAGGTGGTCGGCATTCCAACGCTGGCCGCACAGGACCCCCAGGCCGGCGGAACCGCGCCCGGCATTGGCTTCGCGATTCCGAGCAACGTCGCCAAGGACATCGCCAGCCAGCTGATACAGAACGGCCGGGTCACCAACAGTCACCGCGCCTACCTCGGCATCCAGGTGGCCAACGGAGCCGGCGGTGAGGGCGTGATCGTGTACTCGGTCGTTGCCGGCGGGCCTGCGGATCGCGCCGGGATCAGGGCGAACGACGTCATCACCCAGCTCGGGGGCGAGAAGATCGCCGACCAGCAGTCACTTGGCTCGGTCCTGGCAACGCTTGATCCGGGCCAGGCGGTCCAGATCGGCGTGATCCGTGCGGACGGGTCCCCGGTCACGTTGTCCGTCGTGCTCGGCGAGCTACCCGGATGAAGACGGCGCAGTAGACGGCCCCGATCGCAACGCCGAGTCCAATCTCGGGACGAAGCCTCAGCCATTTGGGCCGGGCCGATCGTCAACCTCGAACCGGGCTTTCAGGCCCTGGCTCGTAGTTCGATAGGCCTGCATGCTTCAGCCATGGCGTTGGCCGTTTCTCCACCGACTCCAACAGCGAACGAGATCTCTACCGCGGTGCCGATGATCGCGGTCGAAGGCCTGGCGAAATCCTACGGTGCCGTGAGGGCGCTGGACGGAATCACGTTCACCGTCAACCACGGCGAGATCTTCAGTCTGCTTGGACATAACGGAGCGGGCAAGACGACGACCATTCGCATCCTGACCTGCCGCTTGAGACCTTCCGCCGGCAGCGCCAGTGTCGCCGGATTCAGCTGCCGGACGCAGCAAGACCACATCAAGCCGCGGATCAACCTGGTCTCACAAGACCAGAACCTCTACGAGCGAATGTCGGGCCGCGACAACCTGGCCTTCTTCGCGAGTCTGTATGGCGCATCGAAAAGACGGGTGGAAGAGCTCCTGCGCGCCGTCGGTTTGGGCGACGTGGCCAGCCGCAAGGTCAAGACCTATTCCGGCGGAATGAAGCAGCGCCTCCTGATCGCGAGGGCGCTCGTCAATCAGCCCGAAGTTCTCTTTCTCGATGAGCCCACGGCGGGCCTGGATCCAGCCTCGGCACACGAGGTGCGCGCCCTGGTCAAGGATCTCAGCGGCGCCGGAACCACGATCTTTCTGACGACTCACTACATGGAGGAGGCGGATGAACTGTCCGACCGGGTCGCATTCCTGGCTCACGGTAGGGTGGTTGCTCTCGACACACCTCGCGAGCTGAAGCTGCGCTACGGGCATAAGACCGCGACGGTGCTACTGCAGGACCGCTCCGAGGCAAATATCGACCTGGCCAGCTCCGACGATGCCGCCCGCATGGAGTCGTGGATGCGAGACGGACGTGTCCTGACGGTCCACTCCCATGAAGGCACCCTGGAGGACGTGTTCATCGCCCTTGCTGGGCGGAGCCTTTAGAGGAAAGCCATGAACGTTCGCATCGTGCTCGCCATCGCCGCCAAAGACCTGAAGGATGCGATCCGAGACGGGCGCGTCCTCCTGCCTCTGCTGATGCCCTTGGCTCTTGGGTTCATCTACAACGTCGCGATGCCAGACGTGCAGAAACCGAAGGTCACCGTGGCGATCGCGTCTGCAGACTCGACAGGATTGCCCGATGCCCTTCGGGCCGTCGCGGGATCCTCCGTGACTCTCAAGTTCACCAGCCTCGCGTCGGCCGCGGAGGTGAGGGGTCAGATCACATCGAAGAACGCGGATGTTGGGCTCGTGCTCCCAGGTCGATTCGATGCGGATCTCGCCGCCGGCTCTGCCCCGCAGCTGCTCCTGATAAAACCGAGCGGTGTGGCGACGAACGGCGCCATCTACGTTGCGTCGGCGCTGGATGCAGCCCTGAGGAAGATGACAGGCCAGCAACCCCCAGCCGTCGTCGCCTCAGAAACCATCGCGTTGCCACGCGACAGGACTTCCACGATGATCGACCTCGGCATCCGCAAATACCTGGTGCTTGGGACGCTGATCATGCTGGTGGCCATGATCGCGATCTACGTACTGCCGATTTTGCTCACCGAGGAGTACGAGAAGAAGACGGCCGACGCTCTGTTGCTGGTCGGAAAGCAGGCTGACGTCGTGACGGCAAAAGTCGCTGTCGGGCTCGTCTACATCGCAGTCTCGGTACCACTTCTTCTGGTCGTCACGGGTCTTTCGCCGGCAAACCCGCCTCTATTCGGTGCAGCGCTCGCCGCGTTGAGCGTCACCTTACTGGGGGCTGGCCTCCTGTTGGGGGCCGTGGTACGAAGTGTCAGTCAGCTGAACACCTGGTCGGGCATTCCGCTGCTCCTCGTCATCATGCCCGTGTTCCTGGTGGGTCTGGGGCTTCCGCAATGGATCGAGACGGCCATGTCGGCCATGCCGGGGAGTCCGGCGATGAAGGTGCTGGTAGATGGGCTGAGCGGGCAGGCGATCTATGGCAATGCATGGTTGTCGTTCGCCATCATGGCTGCCTGGGCGATCGCGATCTACGCGGTTCTGATCCGAATCCTTTCTCGAAGAGAAGCGTAAAGAGCCGAACTATCTGCTCTGCCGGCTGTCGCCGTTCCCCTCGATGTCGTGGATGAATCCGACGAGGCCGTCGAAGTAGCTCTGCTGATCGTCGTACATGCACATGTGCGAGCCCTTCGCGCAGAGATGGAACCTGGCGCCGGGGATCTGGCTCGCCACCCACTCCATGTGCGCCGGGTCCATGCTGTCATGCGTCGCGCCGACGACCAACGTCGGCACTTTGATGTGATGTAGGTCCTTCGTTCGGTCCCATTCGACCAGTCTTCCGCTGGCACCGAGTTCGCTGGGACCCTGCATGAGCGTGTACACCTTGTAGTTCAGCTTGGCGAACGCGCGGTTGACCGGATCTGGCCAATCGCTCACCGGCATGCGCAGAATGTGGTGCACGTAATGCTGCTCCATGAGCAGCTCCATAAAGCGCGGGTTGCTGAAGTCACCGGCGGCCTCGAGTGCTTCGATCTCCGCGAGCTTTGCCTGATCCATTGCCGGTTTGAGCACGCGGTTCGCATAGTCGTTGTACGCCGGGATGCTCATCATCATGTTCGAGATCACGAGACCCTTCAAGTGCTGCTGATGTGCGAGGGCATATTCGGCGGCAAGGATTCCGCCCCACGAGTGGCCCGCAAGAATGAAGTTCGATTGGTCGAGGCCTAACGCCTGGCGGACCTGTTCGACCTCGTCGACAAATCGGTCGAGCTGCCAGAGGTCGTCGTCGTCAGGCTTGTCGCTGTACGCGGACCCGAGCTGGTCGTAGTAGTAGTACTCGATTCCCGCCGAAGGCAGGAAACTGTCGCAAGCCTCCCAGTACTCGTGGGTTGCGGCGGGCCCCCCGTGAAGCAGCAGCACTTTCGACGCTGGGTTGTTGCCGACTCGTTTCGTCCAGACCTTGAACTGGCCCTTGGGCGTGCGGATCGGGATCATCCTCACTCCGCCGCTGAGGACGTCTGGCCGGCCGGAGTTGTCGAGGTAGTGGACTTCGGTCTGCGAAGCCAAGCGGCCTGATCTTAGTGGAGCGGGTCCTCGGCGGGCCCGACATATTAATAACCCGACACATTAATAAGAGGACGCGCGCGCGTGGTGTCGCCGGACTCACGGCCTGGACTGACGACCCGATCGAACCGTGCCAGCCGGTCCTTGGATTTCGCCGGGATCTCGACCTTAATGGGCACAGGAGGTCCACGAACATGGCAATAGCAACTCAAGAACCGAAGACGGCCGCTGACGTTGCACCCGAGGCCGGCGGAGCGCGCATAACAAGCGACCTGGTCTGGCGACAGCTCGCTGACGCTTCTTTCGCGGTCATCGGATACGTCACGCCGGCGGGAGAGCCGCGCTCGAGCGGCGTCGTGTACAGGACGGTTGGCAAGCGGCTCTACATCGTGGTCGGCCCGGACAGCTGGAAAGCCCGGCATATCGCCACCAACAAGCATGTCTCGGTTACGGTGCCCGTCCATCGAGGCGGAGTTCTGGCGCTGGTCGCCCCGATACCGCCGGCCACCATAAGCTTCCATGCGACCGCACTGGTGCATCCCGCCGGCTCGATCCGGCTTTCTTCCATCTCCAAAGAACTCGACTCTCTGCTGCCACCGGATCGGAAGGACGCTGGAGTGGTGATCGAGCTCATCCCATATGGACGGTTCCTGACTTATGGGGTCGGAGTGTCTTTGATGGAAATGCGCAAGCCGGACATCGCGCGTGCGGAAATCCCGGTATCGGCGCCAGAATCGACCGGGTCGGGACGTGAGAGCAGTTACGACACTGCCCGAAGGGTCTGTTCGATCACCGAATCGTCATGCGCAGCCGATACGAACCACGCTTCGAACTGCGACGGCGGAAGCAGCACATCTGCTTTCTTCATCCTGATGAAGAACTCGCGGAACGAATCCGTGTCGCTGGTCTTCGCCTCGCGGTAGTTCTGGGGCGGGTCGTCCCGGAAGAAGAGGGTCAGCAGCGACCCGACGCGTACGACGCTTCGGCCTTCTCGCCTCAGCCCGTCGGCGAGCTTGTGCGTGCATGACTCGAGCTGCGCATACACCTCTGGCGTCAGCTGCATCATGGTCGCCTCGCCGGCGGCCATGACCAGCGGGTGTCCCGAAAGCGTTCCCGCTTGATAGACGGGGCCCGCTGGCGCGACCAGTTCCATCAGTTCCCGGCGACCGCCATAGGCGCCGACAGGAAGTCCGCCGCCGATGATCTTGCCCAGCACGGTGAGGTCCGGCCGGACGCCAAACAACTCCTGGGCGCCTCCAGGTCCAACGCGAAAACCGGTGATCACCTCGTCGAATATGAGGAGGGCGCCGAATCTGTCGACCTCGGCGCGAAGGCCCGCCAGGAAGCCCGGCGCGGGAAGAACGACGCCCATGTTGGCTGCCACCGGCTCGACGATTACCGCCGCCACATCTCTTGCATGTGTCCGCATCACGGTTTTGACCGACTCGAGATCGTTGTAGGTCGCGACCGCCGTGTGCGCCGCCACGGCGGCCGGGACGCCGGCGCTCCCTACAAGAGACAGGGTGGCAAGGCCGGACCCGGCTTCCGCCAGCATTCCATCGGCATGGCCGTGGTATGCGCCGTCGAACTTGACGATCAGGTTCCGACCGGTGGCGGCCCGTGCTACGCGGACCGCACTCATGACCGCCTCGGTGCCGCTGTTCACGAATCGCAGGCGCTCGATCGACGGCATGCGTGACCGAATGAGTTCCGCGAGCCTTATCTCAGCCGGTACGGTCGCTCCAAATGAACCGCCGGCTTCGGCCGCACTTCTGATCGCCTGGATGACCTGAGGATTTGAGTGGCCGAGGATCAGCGGCCCAAAGGCCGAGACATAGTCGATGTATCTGTTGCCGTCGACATCCCACACGAAAGGTCCCCGGCCGCGCGCCATGATCGGAGGCTCACCGCCGACCGAGCGATAGGCTCGTACGGGGCTATTAACGCCGCCGGGAAAAAGTCGCTCGGCTCTTCCGCGCCACTCGGCGGCGGTGCTGCTGTTCAAGCTCGGTCTTGCAGCCACGACATGTAGTCCGCGGCCTTTGATTTGACGACCCGGTCGGCATTCTCGACGTAAGCCCGCGGAGCGGGTTCATCGCGCGCGAACAGGTCGTCAATGCCGAGATAGCCGGCCACTGCACGTTCCCGAACGGCGGCGCTCACCGCGGGCGGTGCGGATATGTCTGCGATGGGCGGACATCCATACTCGAATGGCTGGAGCTCGTTCCACGGGCCGCCGAGCGCGACCGCGATTGCAGCGCAATGGGGCGCGATCTTCGCCGCTTCGAACAGATCGGCGCTATCTCCTCCGTAAACGTGGGCAAGTCGACGCGCCCTCGCAGGACTCCGACTTGCGACCGTCACGCTCGCGCCGAGCAACGTTGCTTTGTGCGCCAGCGCCGAACCCATATGACCCGCGCCTGCTATCAGCACGCGATGGCCGGTCACAGGAGATCTCTCTGCGAGCCACTTGATCGCTCTCTGCGCAAGGTTTGCCGAAGAAGAGCTGCGCTTTCGCCTCGCCTGGCGGCCCGCCGCAATGGCCATCTCGAACAGCCGATGAAGCCGGCGGTCAAGTCTCCCCGTCGAGGCTGCCGTCGTCAACGCGGTCCTAACCTGATGCAGCACCTCGTCTTCGCCGACGATCGCACTGTCGAGGCCTGCGGCAACCCGCATCACATGATGGACGGCCGCCTCGCCGTCGGTCAGCTGAAGCGATGGGTCGATATCGGGCGCCTGACCGAACCCATAGAGCTCGACCCGATGGCAAGTTTCCAACAGCAACCATCCGTTGGCACCGGCGGCTTTGATCGCGGCCACGATTGCAGCGCGAGCGTCGGCATCGTGAGTGTCCGCTCGCGCTCCAAGCATCCACGGCGTCTCTGCTCCGTATGCCATGCCTAACTGCCTCTCGAAAGAGATCGTAGACACGATCCGCATGACATCCGCAGCTAGCGGGGGGCGACGGCCACCGCCTCGACTTCGATAAGCCACTCCGGCCGGACGAGCCGAGGAACGTACACGAATGTGCTTACCGGCGGCTCGTCTTGGTTCACGTACTCGTCGCGCACGGCTCGCACGACGGATATCGAGCTCGCGTCTACGGTGTCTGAGCAGAAGTAGTTCAACTTGACCACGTCACGGAATGAACAACCGGCTTGTTTGAGCGCGTGATCCAGGTTGCTGAAGACCTGCCTCAACTGGCGTTCGAAGTCGTTCTCGCCCACCAGCCGGCCGTCACGATCGAGTGCGACCTGACCGGCGATGTAGACGAGCTTTCCGGAGGAGATCTCCGCGACATGCGAGTACCCGACCGGTTTCGACATAGTCTCCGGACTGGACAACCTCACCTCACGTTTCACTTACGGAACCTCCTCTTGAGTCGTTATCTTGGCCATACGGTGGCTGCCGCCGTTTGATCTATAGAAGTCCGTATCCGGATGTGGAAATTCCGGACGTAGCTCTGCCCGACCTGATACTCGATCGAGCGATTCGTTGGCCCGAGCGTGTTGCCATGATCGCCGGCACCAACGGTCGCGAGATGACCTACGGCGAGCTTGCCCGCCGCGCGCTCGGTCTCGCACAGGCGCTCGTGCAAGACGGGTTCCAACGCGGCGAAGTCGCCGCGATCTGCCTGCCGAATGGGCCGCAGTTTCCGGTCTGCTTCCTCGGCATCACCAAAGCCGGTGGCGCGGCGACCACTTTGAACCCGAACTTCACCGCGGCAGAGATGGCTAAGCAGCTGGCCGACTCGGGCACCGTGATCGCGTTCACCTCTGACGAGCTCAAGCCAAAGATCGCGTCGGCCGGCGCAGCCACGCTGCGGAGGATCTGGACCATCGAGGAGCTGGATGCGCTTCCGCTCGGCGGACCCTTCGCATCTCCGGCTGCAGATGCCGACGACGTGGCCGCCCTTCCCTACTCGAGCGGGACGACGGGGGCGCCCAAGGGCGTGATGTTGACGCACCGAAATCTCGTCGCCATGCAAATGCAGATGGAACCCGTCGAGGCGACGGGACCGGACGACATCGTCCTCGCCGTCCTGCCCTTCTTTCACATATACGGGTTGTCGGTCATTCTGCTGCTGGCGCTTTACCGCGGCGCCACGCTCGTGATCTTGCCGCGTTTCGAGATGGAGACCTTCCTCGGCGCGATAGAGCGGTACCACGTAACGCGCCTGCCCCTGGTCCCGCCGTTGATCCTCCGCCTGGCCAACGAACCACGACTCGAGGATTTCGACCTGACCAGCGTCCGCACGATCATCTCCGGCGCCGCGCCCCTCCCCGACGACGTCGCCGCTCGCCTGAGCGCGCGCCTCGGCGGCTGTTTGATCAAACAGGGCTATGGCATGACCGAGCTGAGCCCGGGCGGTCACATGCATCCGGAGGACGGCTCGGTGCCGCGGCCAGGCACAGTCGGCGTGCTTCATCCGAACACGGAATGCCGGATCGTCGATCCGGTGACCGGCGAAGACGTGGCGCCTGGGCAGACGGGCGAGGTCTGGTACCGGGGTCCGCAGGTGATGAAGGGCTACCTCGGCCGACCCGCGGAGACGGCGGCTGTGATCACTCCCGACGGCTGGCTGCGGACCGGCGACATCGGACGCATCGACGGCGACGGCCAGCTGTGCGTCGTCGATCGGCTCAAGGAGCTGATCAAGTACAAGGGGTTCCAGGTGGCGCCCGCCGAGCTCGAAGCTCTGCTGGTTACGCATCCCGCAGTCGCCGATGCTGCGGTCGTGGCAAAACCGGATGTCGAGGCAGGCGAGATTCCAAAGGCATTCGTCGTCTTGAAACCTGGGGCGACCGCGACGGCTGACGAGCTGCTGGCTTATGTGGCCGCGCAGGTTGCCGGATACAAGAAGGTGCGCGAGATCGAGTTCGTTGAGGCGGTCCCGAGGTCGCCATCAGGGAAGATCTTGAGGCGGCTTCTGATCGAGCAGGAGAGGACGCGGAGCCGCGACGGCACCTAAAGGAGCGGCCGGTCTCTGAACCTGCACCGCCGGCGGCACCCAATCGCGATGGGACTAACGACCCTGCCCACCGAACCTCTTCGCACGCACCCTGGGAGTGTCCAACAAATGCATGCGAGGAGGGTTTGTCATGCAGAAGTACCTGACGTTCATGCGGCTAACCGACAAGGGACAGACGACACCGCCCGAGAAGGTTGGCGAGCTGTACAAGCAGATGCTCGCCATCACTGAGTCATTCGGCGGCAAGACGCTCGAGGTCTGGACGACGGCGGGCGAGTACGACTTCGTGACCATCGCGGAGTTTCCAAACGACGAGGCGTCGTTCAAGGCACGGATCAAGCTCAACCAGCTCGGCGTCGCCCGACTGGATGGTGGACCGACCTATCCGGTTGATGTCTTCCTCGCCGCGGCGATGGAGAAGCGGGAGCTCGTCAAGGTCTGACCTAGCGTGAGTCCGAGGCGCGAGGCGGTGAAAACCGCCTTGCGCCTTTGCTCGTGGCCGAGGTGCTTTAGGAGCCGTCAGAAGTGGCTGGACTGTGTCTACGTCGCCGAGCGCAATCGGGGTGAACCGGCTTGCCGGTAAACGTCATAGCTGGCGACCGGGCAAACCTTGTACCCGACAGGAATCTGCCATTCCGCGCTTCCGCGAATCGGCACCGGAAGGGACAGCAGTGAGCCGGCGCAGGCGACCGTCCCGTCCGCCGTCGCGCGGGGGCATTTCCCCGCGACATCAGCTCCACGGCAGCAGTCGATCTCGGCTCGTTCTTTGAGCGAGTAGATCGCGACAGCTCCTCGCCTTCGGGGCAGGGTGAGGTCGACCGGGCGAGGGTATTCATAGCTCGGCGATTTCGCGCTCGTTGCAGCCGGAACCACGGCGTTGGGCGCTCGCGAGCTCGAGAAGACGGAATCTACCGCCCACCAAGCAACCCACAGGAGCGGCAGAATCGCCACCACGACAAAGAAATAAATGAATGGATCACCCAGGACCATGGCATTTCCTCCTTACGAACCAGTTTCGGCCCGAGGTACCTGAAAGACAGGGCCATTAGTCCCTGTTCGATAAGGTCGCGGGCGGCGGTGACCGTCAGTGCGAGGCCGTCGCTCCCATGGGTTCGAAGCGCGCCGTGAAATGCCTCAGCGTCCTGGGTTGCTCAACAATGCGATAGCCCCCGAGCCGCGGAGCCTGAGTCGCCACTTCACCACAGACCTCGATCACGTAATCGATGTGGCTTTGGGTATACGTCCGGCGCGGAATTGCAAGGCGCACCAGGTCCATCGCCGCAGGCTGCTCGCTCCCATCGGGCCGCAGCCCGAACATCACAGTGCCGATCTCGCATCCGCGCACACCGCCGATCTCGTAGAGAGCCACGGCGAGAGCCTGGCCCGGGTAGCTGAGCGGCGGAATGTGAGGAAGCATCGCGCGGGCGTCGATGTAGACCGCGTGCCCACCGGTGGGCTGCACGATCGGGATGTCGAGGTGTGTCAGCGCCTCGCCGAGATACTCGGTTGAACGGACGCGGTAGTGGAGGTAATCGTGCTGCACGACCTCGCGCAGCCCCTGAGCGATTGCCTCGAGATCGCGGCCGGCCAGACCTCCATACGTCGGAAAACCCTCGGTGAGTATCAAGAGGTTGCGACATTGGGCCGCCAACGTGTCGTCGTTCAGGGCGAGCCAACCTCCGATGTTGGCCAGATGACATTCGACGCGACCGTAGTCCAGGCTCCCATCACGGCCGGCGACCATGAGCAGATCGAGGTGAGGGACGCCCTGGGCGATCAGCTCGAGCTCGACTACAACACCCAGCTGGGCCAATGGATTCCGGTCAAGGTCGGCGACGAGGTGGAGGTTCACGGCCAGCTCTACATCGATCCCGGCCGCGCCGGCGTCCACTGCCTCCACGCACAGACTTCGAGTGGGTGTCCGGAGCCCGGTTGGGTCCGATACAAGGGAACGACCTATTCATAGCGGGCCGTATGTCGGCCGGCAGCGTCTGCCTGGTGATCGCCCGCAGACTCAGATAATTGGCCTCGGTGCAGGAGGTCGAGGTCGTCGTCGCCCACAACGAGCGAGCGACCGTACGCGTCGGCGACATGTTCCTGAAGATCGACGGTGATCAAAGGCGCATCGACATCGAGGTCCAGGCGATGGCCATGTCTCCGGTCCCGACTCCCAGGGTCCTGTGGCGCAAGCCGCACGTGCTCGCGGTCGCTGCACTTTCGGGAATGGCACTCGGCCGCCTGGGTGAACCGTCAACGGCATCACCGGCGGCATGGTCGGCGGCGGGTGCAGCCGCGCGCAAGTTGCACGATGCCCCTCTACCGCCATGGCCCGGTAAGAGCCTCGACGAGATCGCAATCCATCTCGACGGCGAATGTGAATGGCTGGTCAAAAACCGCGTTCTTCCAACCGAGGTGGTCACACGCAACCGCCGGATCGCCGACGCCGCGCTCCGGCCGTGGACTCCGGTGTTCGCACACGGAGACCTGCAGATCACGCACGTGTTCGTCCAGGGTGACGCGATCACTGGCGTGATCGACTGGTCGGAGGCGGGTCCGGGTGATGCCCTGTACGACCTCGCCATCTTGACGCTCGGACACGAGGAACACCTGGGGAGCGTCCTCGCAGGCTATGGCGGCGATGTCGACGTGAACATGATTCGCGCGTGGTGGTCGTTGCGAAGCCTGCGGGCGGCGCGCTGGCTCATCGAGCACGGCTTCGATCCTTCGACCCCAGGCTGTGAGTTCGCTGTGCTGATGAGAGCCGAGCTCTAGGGGCAGCCTAACTCACTCGTTCGGCGACCTCGAGCCAGTGTCGGTGCCGAGTGTTCGAGACCGGGCGGCCGTTTCACTAATAGCGGCAGAAGCTGATGGCCCGTGCCGCTATCTCAAAAAGGGGAGTGACGAATTGATTCATACATTGCTCGTGCTCGCGGCGATTCTGCTCGTGCTGTGGTTCCTGTTCCACGCCAGCATCGCGATCATGAACCTGATCTGGATCGTGATAGCCATACTCGTCGTCCTATGGCTCGTCGGCTTTTTGCGCGGCAGAACCACGACCTGATCGCGTCGACATCGGGGATCACGTCGACGTCTTCCTCGAGCGTCCTCGACGATCCGCTCAGCGGATAACTGAGGCAAGCTTCCGCAGTTCGGATTCGTACGGGACGCTCGGGTCCTTTGTGATCAGGTTGAACACCACCTGGTCGGCACCGGCCGCGACCAGGGCGGCCGATCTCTCGCGCACGGTGTCGACGTCGCCCCACGCGACGATCGCATCGAAGAGACGATCCGACCCCGGCGGCTCGAGCTCCTCGGCAGGCCAGCCGAGCCGCATCAGATTGTTTCGATAGTTGGCGGTGGACAGGTACAGCTGCGTATGCCGATCGCCGATCTCGCGTGCGCGGACGCGGTCATTTGCGAGGACGATGGGCAGATCGGCTGCGAGAAAGGCGTCCGGTCCCATCACTGTCCGCACTTCCTGCACGTGGTCGGCGGGGCTGAAGTACGTGTAATCACCAGCGGTCTTCTCGGCCGCGAGCGCAACCATCCGTGGTCCGAGCGCAGCGAGCACGATGGGAGGCATCGGCGCATCGGGTCCGCGCCACGTAGTTCGATCCATGGCCTCGAGGTACTCGCGCATCGCCGTGACTGGACGGTCGTAGCGATGACCGCGACGCTCGACCATCGGCCCATGGCTGACTCCCAAGCCCAGGATGAAGCGGTTGGGCCAGGCTTCGGCCAGGGCGCGAGCCCCTGTCGCCATCGCTTGCGCATCACGCGCCCAGATGTTGGCAATGCCGCTGGCGATCACGAGCCGCCGGGTCGCGCCCAGCAGGATCGCTCCATGCGCGAACGCTTCCCGACCGACCGATTCGCCGTACCAGATCGTCCCGATGCCAAGGTCCTCGATCTCGGCTACGACTCGGCGCTCGACGGCGGCCGCCTGGCCGGCAAGCGAGCCTAGAAACAGGCCGAACCGTCCGGGTTGCACACCATGGAGCCGCTCGAGACCCACCGGGTCAGTGTCCTCGATCGAGTGACATCAATGTGCGATGCGGGCGACTAAGCGGTGCCTGATCTGGCCAACCGGAGGTGGACATCCTTTGCTCGAAAACGGGCCATTCGCGCCAACCTACCGGCACATCGTCGTAACCGCGCTCGGTATATGGCTTGAATGCTTTCGCCCCGGGCGCGAGCTCGACTGTCTGGCGTCTTCCAGGCGCTGGAGGGCCTGCCCGCAGTCTTTGGGCAGACCATCGTGCTTGGGATGCTGGTGGTCAACGGCAACGCCTCGGCGACGGCGCACAACATCCTTGCCAATGAGCCGCTTTACCGGATTGGGTTCGCCATACCGCTGGTAGCCGTCGGCTTCCACTTGACGTGGGCGCTGCTGATCTAGCAGCTGTTCCGGGTCGTCAACCGGACGATCAACCAGCTCGCGTTGCTGGTGATCGTGGTGGGCTGTGCCGTCCAGGCCGGAGCCGCTGTCGTGTACCTGAGCCCACTGCTCTACTTGCAGGCCGGGTTCACGCAGCTCGACACTGTCCTGCTGTTGATCAATCTGAGCCACCTGACGTTCGACGTTTACGTGGTCTTCTTCGGGTTGTGGTGCGTGTTGCTGGGCTACTTGATCGTGCGATCGACGTTTATGCCGCGCGTGATCGGACTGCTGCTCATGGCCGACGGGCTAGGGTGGATGACTTACCTGGTACCGCCGTTTGCCAGTGCGATCTTCCCGGCGATCGCTGTGGTGGCAGGTGTAGCGGAGTTCTCGCTGCTGTTGTGGATGCTGATCTTCGGCGTGAACAGCAAGCGCTGGTTCGCGCAGGCCCGGCTGTCGAAGACCACGTCAGCGGCCTGACCGGGCGTCGCTGAGCGGCGGGCCCGACGCAGGCAGCCGCCAAACCTCGTGGCCGCTCCGATGGGCCGCATATATAAGAGGACGCGCGTGGCCTGCCCTTTGAGTCTCCGAGCTCGTCAGGGGCGATTAGCTCTGAGCCGAGCGCCGGCCGCGTTACCAAGGATTGGAGCCGCGAGCGACAACCCTGTCACGGCGGCTGGGACGACGACAAACAAAATGCCTGCGACGCCAAAGCTCAGCACGCCGTAAACCCCGGCCGGTATGAACGCGATGGTGATGACGGCGCTCACCAAAGCGCTCGGCGCGCCCTGGACTACCGCCAAACTCCGGCGCGCGCCGAGTCCACCTAGAATCCCTGCGCCAATGCTCGCTATCACTACTGATGCAGCAACCGACTCGGCAATCGTTTGGGCCTGGCGTCCGAAATCGCCGCTGACGCTTAGCGCGTACGCCAACGGCAGCAATTGGGCCAGTGCCGCCACGACTACCGCCACGACGCGCATCGCGATCTATACAGAGCCGGGTTACGGCTGGCCGGTGCCACGCCACCAAAGTTTCGGGAGGTCCTGCGAGCGCGCCGTCACAACCGGCATAGGTCAGCCGAGCACTGGCCGCAGATCTGTGTTGAGGTGATCGTAGGTATGGGCCAGAAGTGGACGCAACCAAAATCGCGCATCACCGTCCGTCAGCAGACATGAATCGGGTAGCCCGGTGACAGCTGCGATCAATTCGGCGTGCGCTGCTCGATGCTCCGCCAGGATCTGATCGGTCGCGACGCCCGTACAGCGTTCCTGAAGCCCATCGTTGTACTCCCGCCAGTCGGAAAACTGTGTCCGGTTGATCTCCTCGTCGCCGGCATCGGGATCGCGGGCCAGCCGCAACGCAGTGACGAGAGCCCGCCGCTTCCAGCCCGCCATATGAAGAAGAACCTCACCTACCGTCCATCCGCTGGCTTTGGCCTCACTACCAGGAGCTGCTTCCAGCAATTGGGCCGCCGACGCTTGGTTGACAAGATCGTCGATGAGATGCCATCGGTGGTCGATCTCGGTCATGAGCTCTGCCCGGTTCACGCTTCTGCAGCCTAGCGCGCCCCTTCCTTGCGCGGCGGGCGGGGCTCAGCGTGGTCCGCCACATCTTCGCCCGCCTGAAGAATCAGAGACTCATGTCACCGATCGCGGCAGGCCGAATCGTGCCATCTCAGCGCTCTCAAATAACGTGATCGCGCTGACCCGCCTGCCAGCCAAGGTCACCACGACCAGTTCGGCGCCGTGAGCCACGCGACTTAAGGGACTGAATAGATAGACGCCGAATGCGGGCTGTCCGTTGGCACGCGTAGGGAGGAGCCGGAAGCGTCGACCTTCGCGGAACGTAACGGTCGCAAAGTACCGCTCGACCGCCCCCTTGCCCAGGCATTCACCCGGTCTCGGCGGCATCCGCAACCACGCGTCCTCAGTCAGCAGCGCTACCAGCGCGTTGGTATCGCATTCCTCCCATGCACGAACCAGCCGGTCAAGAACTTGCTGTTCGTCTGGTGAGTTGGGCAGCGGCGGCGGCTCGGCGTTCGGCAGCTGGCGCGCGAGCGTAGCGCGTGCTCGCTTGACCGCGCCGTAGATCCCGTGCTCCGTTGTCTCGAGCATGTCCCCTACTTCGCGCGCGGAGAAGTCGAGAACGTCGGTCAAGATCAGGGCTGCCCGCTGGCGCGGTGGCAGCAATTGCAGCGCCGTGATGAAAGCCAGCGAAATGGTTTCCCGCTGCTCGTAGCGCGCTTCCGGTCCGGCTGTCGGATCAGGGACCTCGGCCAACAAGGCATCGGGATACGGCTCCAGCCAGAGAACCTCACTCAATCGAGTGGGCTCCGGCGGCTGACCAACCATCCGCTTCGCACCTCCAGATGACCGCCGGCGGGCGCGCAGCATGTTCAAGCAGCGGCCCGTGGCGATTCTGTAGAGCCATGTGCGAAACGAGGCTCGCTCTTCGAATCCGGCGAGGCCCTTCCACGCGGAAGTGAGCGACTCCTGCAACGCATCTTCGGCGTCGGCGACGGACCCCAGAATCCGATAGCAGTGCGCCTGTAGCTCCCGACGATGGGGGTGGACCAACTCTTCGAAGGCCACGTCATCTCCCGCGCGGGCACGCGTGAGTAGCTCTCGCTGCACTTGACCATTTTCTGGCTGAAGCCCCCGGCTCATTGCGGACAAGCTGACAACAGTACTGACACCGACCGGAACCGGTTTTAGGCGGCCGCCGGGCCGACTAATTCGCAGACGACCTGGTGTCTACACGTGCATGTCCAAACCAGGCGCTGCGGTGGGTGCCGTGCGCGCGAGCCGAGTCGGATGAGCCGTCGCGTCGCACACCTCATCTCGGGTTGGCGCACCGGGCTCTCTCGGCCGGTGCTCATCCTTCAAGCAGGAAACGCACTCAACTTTTTCGGTTACGGGCTGATTCTTCCCTTCGAGATCATCTATCTGCACCAGATACGTGGCTTCTCGACGTCGACGGCGGGACTGGTTCTCGCGGCAACCATGGGGACGGCGGCAATCGTCACCCCGCCGACGGGAGCGCTGCTCGACCGATACTCCGCCAAAGGGATCGTGGTCGCGGGAAGTCTGGCGAGCGCCCTGGGTTACGCGGGCTTCGCTTTCGTAGAGCATCCCTGGGAGGCCTTTGCCTGCTCGATTCTCAGCGGAGCCGGAATAGGCGCGGCAGGGATGGCCACCCGAGTAATGACGATCACGTTGGTCAAGCCCGAGCAGCGAGCGGCTTCCGTCGCGCTCTTCCGCGTCGCGGGAAACTTCGGTATCGGTTCCGGCGCGACCGTAGCCGGCTTCATCGTCGCATCCGCGCAGCAGCTCAGCTCGTTCCAGATCCTCTATTTCTTCGACGCCGTCACCTACGCCGCTTTCGCGCTGATCGTCGTCGCCGCCGTGCCGGTCCCGCCAGCCGTGACCGTCGCAAAGAAAGACACTCAGGCAACGGGCGGCTTCCGCGCGGTCGCTCGCGATCGAATCTTCCTCATAGTGATCGCAGCCAACACCGTGCTCTTCGTCGCCGGCCACACGTTCTTCTCCAACATCCTGCCGCCATTCGCAAAGACCTACACGCCGCTCGGCCCCGCCGGAATCGGGATCGTCGTTCTCGCCAACACGGCCGCAGTCGTCATCCTGCAGATCCCGTCGGTCCGCGTGGCGGCACTTATGCGACGCACACACGCGTTCGCGGTCGCGAGCGCGCTTTTTGCGGTCAGCCTGCTCTCAGTGTTGCCGGCGACGCTCATCCATTCGGAGCTCGCGGCGGCCACTCTCCTCGCCGGCGTCGCGATCGTCTTCGCAATGGCCGAATGCGTTCACACAGTCGTTTTCGGGCCGCTGGTCGCCGACATGGCTCCGCCCCATCTGCTCGGCCGCTACATCTCTATCCAGGGCCTGAGTTTCACCATCTCTCTGGCCCTGGGCCCGGCGATTGGCGGTCTCCTGCTGCAGACCTCACCAGACGCCGTGTGGTGGGGTGGCGCGCTTGCCGTGGTCCTGGCCGGAGCCGTCCTGCTTCGACTTGGCGGCCGCATTCCCGACCCACTCCAGGAAGCACAATCACGTCTTGCGCCGGCGCCAGAGGCCGCGTGACGTCCTGCCACACGATCGGAGCAACCGCTCGTCGCTGCTGTACGGGCCCGCCCATATATATGTAAGGACGCGCGAGCACCTTTCCCCCACGCCATCCGGGGAGAATCGCCTTGATCGACGCGATCTAGGATGACTTCGAGCTAACCGCACCCGATCACCCAGGCCTGTTAGCAGCCCTGAGCGCAAGGAGTTGGACGATGATGCGTCCTTACACCGCCGTTGGTCTGATACCCACGGTTAGAGGAATCCGCCGGCGCGAAGACATTCGTTTGAACCTCGAACATCTGACTCACCTGGTCAAGGCCGCCTTCTGGCTTTCGAGCCTCGATCTTCCGGTGCGTCTCGTGGCAGTCCCCGAGGGGGCGCTCCAGGGCTTCAACGACGAGGTGCTGGACGTCGACCACGTTCAGTTTGCGCGTGAATGTGCGATCGACATCCCCGGCGAAGAGACCGAAGCTCTCGGCAAGTTGGCGAAGGAGTGGAATGTCCACGTCATCGCACAGGCGAAAGCCCGCCACCCGGACATGAAAGACCGCTTCTTCAACGTCGGCTTCATCATCGATCCGGAGGGCGAGGTGATCCTCAAGCATTACAAGGTCTCGCCACTCTTTCCCGTCGAGCACTCCGTCTGCCCCCACGACGTCTATGACTGGTGGATCGAGCGTTACGGTCGGACTCTCGAGGCGTTCTGGCCGGTGGTCGACACGGAGATCGGCAGATTGGGAGTCATGATGGCCAATGAAGGCTCGTATCCCGAGAATGCGCGCGCCCTGGCGCTCAACGGAGCCGAGGTCGTTTATCGGGCTTCCTACCCGCATCCGGGAACCAGCAGTGACATGTTCGAGATCCAGACCCGGGCCCGAGCCCTCGACAACAACATGTACGTGGTGGCGCCAAACATGGGGACGTATCACCTGTTCCCCGAGGAAGTGACGCCGATCGACACGTTTGGTGGTCGTTCCCTGATCGCGGACTACAAGGGTCGGATGGTCGGGAAACAGGATTACGGCGCCGGATCGACCTGGGTCTCAGGGGTAATCGACATCGAGGCGCTCAGGCATCACCGGGCCAACGCGCTGTGGGACAACTGGATGAAGGATCTAAGGACTGAGCTCTATCAGATGCTCTATGAGAACCCGATCTATCCCAAGAACCTTTACCTGGACCGTGAGCCGATGAAGCACGCCGAATATCGGGAGAAGGTGATCAACCGGCAGGTTCGCCTGATGCATGAGCGCGGCGTCTGGGTCCCTCCGTCGGATTGAGGCGTGTGCGCATTCTGGCTATGTAAGTTCCAAATCCCGCTAAGGAGGGGTTCGAGATTTGATCAGCCCTGATCACGTCGCGATCGTCGAATACTGCGTTCCTTGAGACCATCTGGATGCTGCCGTCCGTGTGGCGGCTGAAATCGGCGATGGTTGGGCGCCGGTGCTCGAGAAGATCGAGCTCGTGTCTGGCGTCAAAGGCGTCTTCAAGGTGTCCCTGGATGGAGAGCTCGTCTTTGACAAGGGCGAGGTCGGGCGGATGCCTGAGAGAGGAGAGATATCCGCCGAATTTGCAAAGAGGCTCGGCCCGAGGATTTCGTGGCGGAGGTCGCACCACTGAGCACGACATCGACGGACATAGCTCGGTAACGACTGGCCCCCGGCGCGTCAGGTCTCGTGCGGAGGTGGAGCGTCTCCGAGGGATGGGTCCGTTTCGGGACCCGCGCCCTGCTCAGGAGGTGGCTGTTCAGAGTCGACTGTGTGGGGCCCTGAAAGGTCGGGCGGATCGGCCTGAGCGACGTCAGCTCCCTCACTAGACGGCGTCGGCGGAAGAGCGGTTGACGTGTAGACCGGACCTGAGTCTTCGTGCGCAGGCTGGTGGTGGAGCAGTTCGGTCTCCAGGTCGGCTCCCGAGCGGCCGAGCACTACGACGTTCTCGAATACGCCCATCAGCCAGCTCCTGAAGCGCCAGAGCGCGGCGGCCAGAGCCAGGAAGAGCAGCACCCCGGTCCAGGGCCAAGCGGGAACGCCACCGGAGCGCGCCGCGGTCTGCACGGCATTCGAACCGCCTCCGTCCGAGCCTGCCGGTGGCGCCGAGCTTGGCGAGGCGGTCGGAGATGGTGTACCGCCGCTCGTGACAGGCGCGGCCGCCGGGCTTGGGGAGGGCGAGGCCGGCCCCGAAGGCGAAGGCGACATTTGCGGCGGCGGGTTCGAGGTTGGGGAGGGTGCCGGTGGAGGTTTCGGTGCCGGCGGCTTGATCGTGTAGCTGGCACACGCAGGGGTCGATGTCACAGCGGAATCGGTCCCGCACACCATGTAAGAGCCCGGGGCGACGCCGACTGGCGGAGCGATCGATGGAGTCGAGCTTGTGCAGGTGCCGCCGGTGCCGGATGGCGCTGGGCTGGTGACCCAGTTGATGGTGCTGCCGAAGGACCACGACACTTGCCCATGAAACGCAGAGCACGAGCTCTTCGACGTGAACGAGTACGTAGCGACGAGCTTCGCCCCCGAATAGCCGGACCCGGGCGACACGCTGGCGCTCGCAGTCAATCCATCAGCGGCGGCAGCGGTTGAAATCGTTGCCACCGCAGCGAATGCAATCGCGAAAGTCCAGCGTCGCCTCCCTATCATCCGGCGCGTAAGTGTGGAGATTCCATCCGGGGGTTGTCCAGCCCGACCATCCTCTAACACAGCTATAACGACAGACCATCTCCGGACATGCGCACCCGGCGGCAGGCGAGCGCACCTTGTACACCGAGCCCAGCGGATTCAGGCGGGTGCGGTGACCAGACCCTCTTGGTAATAGCGGACGGGATGACGGACACCGTGTGTCCGTTCGTATTCCGCCCACGCCTGTTCGTATAGACCGATCGCCCGCCCACGAATTTCCTCGACGTCTGTAGCGGTCACGCCGGCGGCGCGAAGGCGCTTCGCCAGCGACGAGATCGCGAAGTCCCGCAGCTCGAGCCCGTTGACACGGAGCGGCTCCGGAATGTCTCGCGGATCTTCGAACGGCAGTTTTCTATCAGGTGCGACGATGGTGCGCACCGCCGGTTCGAGAAGCTCTTGGACCTTATGGATGATCACGCGAGCCGCCCATTCACTCTCGGCGACGCGTCTCCTGAGGGCCAGCACGCCAAACCCTATGTGGCGTGATTCGTCGCGCGCGACCGCGGTGAACCCGGCGGCAAAGCCTGGCATCAGGCCGACCCGGCGCAGAGTTCGCAGCAGACTCCGCTGGCCGGTGACCGCGAGGTATCCCTCGATGACGAGGTGGTACGTGACAACCCCTTCCACCCATGCGACCTCGTTGGCGGGTTCGCGCCGAACGAGGTCCATCGCCTCCCGTAGTTGGTGCTCGAAGATCTTCCGAAAGCCTTCGGTTGCACCTGGAGACACCGCCTCGAGGGCCGCGTGCAGCCCGCCGCCCACGCCGAGCACCTCAGCGAAGAAACGCTGAAAAAACACTGTATGCCTGGCTTCGTCCGCAATCTGTGTCGCGAGGAAAATTCGCTCGTCTTCTCGCGGCGACGCGTGAAGCAGCGGTGCGAGTGTGTCGGTGACGGCCTGCTCGCCGATGAAAAAGAGCGTCATGGTGTGCTGCATGACGTTTCGCACGCTTTGGGGCAAGGTGTCCCAATCGGCGATGTCTTTTGTGAAGCTGAGATCGGAGACCGCCCACTGCTGACGCTCCCACCGCTGGTACAGCGATGAAGAGTCGACGTCGGCGTCGAGGAGCCGGTCCATGTGCGCCTCGACGTCGCCAACGCTGACGGCAGCGAGCTCCTCGAGCCCAGCGTCCTCGACCCTGCGGACAGCCTCGAACTCAACGTCCACGGATATAGATTCTTCCAGGCGGCCCGGCGCCGCGGCATTCCGTACAGCGTCAAGTGCCCGCCGTCACGCTATAGCCGATCGCAGCGTGGTGCTCGCCGGCGATCCAACCCCCTTCACGAGCAGATAGCCCATGAACACGAACTCACCGATGGTCCCTGCGGTAAAAAGCGCTGCGACGCCGCCCAATGGAACCGCCAGGAAGTTGGCGAGCGACTGGAGAAGCCAACTGGCGCCCGCGATCAACAGCAGCAAGGCGACGAGGGATGGGAAGTAGCCCGATTTGAGGACGAGATAGCCCAATGGCAGCAACCACAGCCCCCAGAACATTTCATCAACGGCGGCTTCAAAGTTCTGCATGGAAGCGAAGAGGGCAACCAGTGAAGCGTCTGCACTTTGGCTATTCCCATCAATGCTTGTCGCCAATGCCAGTTGAGCATGTTGATTGGCAAGGTTTGCGAAACCAATCGCCACGGCGACCACAACGAACGTGAGCATCGCGACGGCGGCGAGCGGCCGCACATGCCGCAGGAGCGCGTAAAGCGCCATTGCCGTCAGCAGAAAGGCGAGCGATGAAATCACATCCGCACCCAGTCCGATCCGGATCAACCCGCTCGCGTTCCTGATACTGGTCAGCGTCGTCCCGGCGTCCGTCCGAGCGATGCCTGAGGTAACGGCCATGGCAAGGACTCCGAAGGCTGCCATACAGAGGTAGAGGAAGCCGGCGATCCTAGCCATGCACTTTGGTGTCACACGAAGGTCAGTCGAAGTTTCCATATCGCCGCCTCCTTGTTCGCGGAGTGACTTTTTCACTGGCATCGAGATCGACTCGTGCCATGTCACTCATTGAGGCTTACTATCGCCCCGCTTACGTTCGGCGACCATGACTGCTAGTACCAAACGCATGATCCGAGGTCACGCCGCCGGCGGTTCCACGCTCACTGTGTCCGCCGGGCTTGCTCGAGGCCTCATCGAGCTGGCCGTTTCCAGAGGGGCACGTCGCGACGCTCTCCTGGAAGCCTCGGGAATCCGGCTGGCGGAGCTCACGGACCAGGACAACCGAATCCTGCTTGCGAGATACATCGCCCTTATGCGGGCAGGAAAGGAGCTCAGCCATGACCCGGCTTTGGCGCTGCACTTTGGCGAGATCAACGACCTGTCCGACATTTCCGTAGTCGGGCTGATTGGAAATGCATCGGCAAACATGCTCGAGGCACTCGAACAACTCAATCGATATGGACGCCTCGTCGTCGAGTTCGCCGGGCCCAAAGATCGCTTTCTGCTGACACGCAAGCAGGGCAAGCTCTGGCTCGTCGATGCGCGGGACAGTCCGAATGAGTTTCCCGAGCTGACGGAGTCAACGTTTGCGCGAATGGTGTGCACACCCAGACGTTTTGGCATTGACAACTGGGCGGAAGAGATCCACGTCACGCACTCGGCGCCCAGCTACCGATCGGAATACGATCGCGTCCTCGGCGTACCCGTCACGTTCGACACCGAGTGGAATGCGATTAGGGCAAATGAGGCTGCTCTTAGTCATCCCATTGCCCGCGAACCGCATTACGCGTTCGGGATTCTCGCTCGCCACGCCGACACGCTGCTGGCCAACCTTGAGAGCTCCAGATCTGTCCGAGGCGAGGTGGAACGGCTTCTCATATCCATGCTCCACACCGGCGACGTAGGCATTGATGCAGTCGCCAACAGAATGTCGGTCAGTCGCCAAACGCTGTTTCGGAAGCTCAAGGCAGAAGGCACAACGTTCGAACACACCCTGGACGACCTCCGGCACATGCTGGCTGTCGAATACCTGGACGGCAAGAAAGTGTCCGTCAACGAGACCGCGTACCTGCTGGGCTTTTCCGAACCGGCTGCCTTCTCCCATGCGTTCAAACGCTGGACGGGAAGAAGCCCGCGTCACCGGACCTGACCAGGAAGTGATCCTGCCCGCGTGGGGAGCGACTTTGCAGTAGGTGCCACCTACGACAGCGACGGAGACGATCAAAGTCGTCCCGCGCTAGCTCAGGAAAGTACCCACCCGCAGGTCATACGTATCTGGATGGGACTTGAACGCTTCGTAAACGATCTCGCCGTCGAAAACTCGAACGTCGTACTGGCAAAGGGTGACCGTGGGAAACCGTTTGGCGACGCCGTTGTAAGCCGTTTCGTACCGCATCATCTCGCCCAGGGAGGGAAACAGTTCGCGTTCGGTCGACATGTCACCTATCACACGGACCAAATTGGATCCGCCGTCAACGGCTCTCCAGAGGCTTCGCTCCCAGTAGGCGATGCATTCCTCAACGGTCCGACCGATCGCGTCGACAACCACGAGCTGGCCGCTTCGAATCGCCGACTCAATGTCCAGGCCTTCGACCTGCGCCAGCGCACTGATATACGAGTCCTGGACCTGGCCGGCGGCCGACAAGAAGCAGGTCTGGCCAAAACGCAGACCGTCGCGGAGGAACGGAACCGCGAGCCTAACCCGGCCTTCGTCGGTTGCATAGAAAGTTGGATAGTGAGCGTGGACCGGGGCGTGGACCCCACCAAGCACTACGCTGCCGACCCCTGCGCCGGCAGCCTGTCTAGACGCAAATGCGCCGCCTGCGGTGGTGACGGCCCGACGTCCCTGAGCCAGAAGCCTGTGCGCATCCGCTGCGCTGACACCTGAGTCAAGGGTGTCCTTGATGAACCGCAGTTGCTCTACCTCATCGTGAGAGTAGAGGCGGTGCGCACCCTTGCTCCGTCCGGGCGCTAGCAGCCCATATCGATTTTCCCAGCCCCTGAGGGTCGACGTAGGGACCTCAAGCATCCGAGCGACCGCCCCGATGCTGTAGGTGGGTTCTTGGTCGCCTGGACGTCTGGAACCTACCAACTACCTCCACAACCTCGCGTCAAAGCTTAGCGCCACCGATCCGCGCTCGAATAATTGCCACGTTATCTCAGTCCGCATTTGAGTAGCAAGATGTGACAAGGTATTGAACAGGAAATAAGTAGAATCTAACCCGGCGTTCAGGGAAGGACGTCGGCGCCATTTTGCGAGTGGGGCGAAGCGATTGGCTGAGGCGGACGGGCACGGACTGAAAGTAATCACGGAGTCGGAGGCTGTCCTTGCGGATGAGCGCTCCGCGTATGCGGACGGCGCGCGAAGCCTGACGCGATTGGCCGCGTGATGGCCGTCAAAGGTGAGCCCCAAGCCCTTGGCCGTTGCGTCGATTGTGGCAAGCCGATAAGGCCGCCGGCCGAGCGTTGCCGGACGCACGCCGCAGCGGAGGCGCGCCGCGTGATGAACTTGCTGCGCCAGTCGGGCGAGTTTGTGATCAAGGGTCCGCCCAACGAACTCGAGTCTGCGAGAGCAGCTCCCATCGAGGCAACTGCGTTCGAGCCCGAGCTGGCGATTCTCGAACGGGGAGTCCGGCTGGCGTTCCAGCTTGCGGCGGCATCTGACCCTTCGGCCCGGACCGTGTATTTGCGACTTCTCCGCAACACCCTCGTCCCGGTTTTTCAAATCGACCCGCAAGAGACTCTGGTCCGCCGCGCGTGGCCACTGACCGACCATCCATTCCTGGTCGAAGTCGTCGAGTCCAAGGAACCTCGCATGGGTGCGATTGCCGGTGGACCAATGGGGCCACACGCGCGCGAGATCCAGAACCGCACGGGAGTGTTGTCCGGTATTGCTGTGCCTGTGACTTACAAGGGTTCCGTTCACGGGATTCTGGCACTAGGCTCGCGTCATCCGGAGCTGCTCTCTGACGATCTCTTTCAGGCTCTCATCCACGTCGGGCAGTTGCTGACGGCGGCGCTGGCCGCAGGCGGATCGGCTCGTCGTGAGACGTGAGGGGAGCCAAGAGAGCGTGGCCTACGCCGAATCCGCCGCTCGGGAGCCGGGCCACACTCGTAAAGCGATGTCGAGACACGACCGCGCAACTCGAGTCCGTCATGTTTTTCAGATAGCGGAATGCCCTCCGTCCTCCTAGCGAGCATCCGGAGCAAGGTGAGGACTCTCATCGATGCCTTGCTGGCGAGTAATGAGCAGGCGGCGAAACTTGTCGTCGATGAAGCCCTCGCCCTGCTGAAGACGCGTATGGCGTTGTTTTCGGACGTGATGCAGCCGGCCCAATACGAGATCGGCGAGCTCTGGTATGAAGGTCGCATTGGAGT
>DASTIX010000154.1:0-9221 GCA_035717165.1 Candidatus Dormiibacterota bacterium | reverse complement strand
TACTTACCCGTGGAGAGGAGAGCGACGAACGGGCGAGGTTCCATTCGTCTTTGGTCAGCTGACGGCAGTTGGTTGTCAATCCTCGCTGGGTCGGGCGTCGGGCAGCGGTCACTGCCAAGGCTGGGGAGCCGAGAGCCGGGTACGTTCGCTCCTGCCGATCGTCTCCAGGCCGAAGGCACTTTCCATGAGCTGACTCAGCCGGGCCGCAAATCGGGCCGCCGGCGCACCGTCAACCATCTCATGGTCGACCTGGATGGACAGGTCAAGGAAGTCCCCGATCGCGATCTGGTCACCTATCACCCGTGGCCTCCTGGCAATTCCGCCAATACCAAGATCGATCGTGTGAGCCCCGGGGGCGATAGCCCAGCCGCCCCCGCGGGTGAACATGCCGACCGCTGTAATGCCCGTTGTCCCCATCACCCGCTTCACCTTGAATGGGTTGGTTCGAAAGCCCCTCCAGTAGAGCCGACGGACAAACGTCGGGAGGATCCATGGATTGGCAACCCGTAGGAGGATGCTTTTTGGATCGCGCGATGCCTCCTCACGGATCGCCGTCCCTTCATTGCGGAACTGACCGGTCTGTGCGAGCCGGATCTCGTTGTGGATGGTCTGGACGGTTTTCTCATTTGCTTTGCGGATCACGTATGGGAGCGGGTAGCGGCTGACCCCGACCTGCTTTTCGACTACCACCAGGACATCGACGTCCTCAAATTCCACTACGCGGCGCGAGCCCTTGCGATATGAGTTTGCTGGGGGGAATTCGCTTACTGCTTGGGCCAGGCAGCGTGCGATCCAGGCAGTGAATGACAGCGCCTCGCCCGTTTCCGCCTCGTGCTGACGAATGAGCTCGCGCGCTTCGGTGACATCAACCTCGAGTAGGCCGAGTACGTAGTTCTTCGATCTGGACAGTGAGAACAGGTCACCTACTGACCGCTTGATGAGTGGAAAAGCCGACTCCCGGTAGGAACCGATTTGGTCGGCCTTTGCCCCATACATGGGAACACCCGCTACGACATCTTCGCCAGATACCGTTTCGTCGCGTCGACTGACGAGAAGCCGGTGGCTGCTCATGACGAACCTTACCGTTTCAGCTTCTTGCACCGGACCTCACTCCGATAGGGCTGAAAGACCTTTCCCTCGGGCGGCGTGGGGGGACTGTTACACCGCAGGTCGTTAGAGGCGAGGAAGACCCGTGGCTCGGATCACTCAACGATCACCGCCATCTCTTCGAAGGTGTGGAAAGCAGACTCGAACTCGGCCTTGGAGTGCCAGGCCTGGCCGAACCACGGATCATTGATCAGAACCGCGTCCGGCCTGACCCCGATCAACGTCACTGCATGCTCGGTTAGCGTGTACCAGATAGTCGTACCGTCGAAGGCGGTATAGCTGCCGAGCTGGATGTCGTGATAGGTGTTGCTGATCCATGCGACAACCGGATGGCCCTCGAGCAGCGCCTGGTAGACGGTTGCCGGAGCGATCCCCTTACCACGGTCAGGAGGAAGATTCGTCCCCCAAACGAGCACAGTTGCACCGGCCGCAGCGGCGGCTTTGGCCACCGGCGCCGCGTAGACGCCGTAACCGGTGAAGCTGGCCAGCTTCCCATCCGGATCGCCGACATACGCAACGTTGGGATTGCCCCAGTGAAGCAACCGACCGTTCGAATCGACTACCGCAGCCCGATCATCCCGACCCATCAGAGCCAGGAGTTCGTCCTCGCTGGCCTGGATGCCTTCTTTTGTAAGTGCCATCTTCAGCGCCGCCGCCTCGCAGCTGAGCGGGTGATCCTGATAGTCCATCGGAATATCGAGCACGTTTGTGCTCGGAGTCGGGCTCGCACTCGAGGTGGGTTGAGGATTGGTCGACGGCATCGCGGTCGGGCCGTTGGTCGGTGTGGCTTGCGCTGGGGGAGCCGATTGGCTGGCCTGGCCAGACGGCGACCCGCAGGCGCCTACGAACAGCGCGATCAATACAAGCGCTACGGAAGACGCTCTCAAATCTCTCACGCGCGTGTACCGACCGTGACCCGCGTCCGGCGACTCTGGAGCGCTCATGCCGGCAGGGGCTTTGCCCCTCGATGGCTTCCAGAGACGCCCGTGACCTTGCGGGCCTTCGCATGCAGCCCAAGCATGCGCCGAAGAATCCCGACCCGAGTGGCAATGGCTGACACGGCGATTGTCCCTGCCGCACTCACCGCCAGACTGAGCCCGATCTTCACAAGGAGGCCGAATGGCAGCGCGACAACGAAGAATGTCGCGGCGACCACGATGGGCATATGCAGGATGTAGGCGGGCATTGCCATCTCGCTGACGGCTGCAGGCAGCGGCCGCTGCATCAACGGCGCGCGCATTCCGATTCCGAGCAGTGCCAACGTCCAACTCCAGCCGCTGATCACATACAGGATGAGCATGAAGAAATAGGTGGCGTCGACAGCACGCGGTCCGCTCGCGAACGCGAGCGACCACGAGGTGAATTGACTCGCGATGAGGACCCCGGATGCAAGCACGGCGACCGTCAAGGCGACCGGGAAATCACGCCGAGCGGCAAATGTGAGACGCGGGTCGCTGTAGATGAGATATCCGGCGAGGAAAGTGATGCCATAGAAGCCGAATGACCACCAGTCGTGGACGAATGGAGTCACTCTGTAGAGAGGCAGAACCACTGCCGCTATCGGTACCGCCACGAACAGCGTCGAACCAGGAACGCGGCTGGCACGCGCGATTGCCTCGGTCCATGACTTCCCTCGAGTTGACGATAGAAATCTGAAGATCGGGATTCCGAGCAGTGCAAATACAAACAAGAAGCCGAGGAACCACAGGTGCTGACCGATGTCGAAGACCCGGGGCGAGGCGCCGATTGCCTGAAGCCATTTCCAGGTCAGATCAGGCCACGCCGCAAGAAAGTCGAGGAACGATCCCGACACCAGGCCGCTGGCAATCGCGGTCACGTATCCAACCGGTAGGACTACGAATGGGAAGGCCACGACGAATGGCACCGCAAGGCGCCGTGATCGCTCTTTTAGAAAGGCCAATGTCGATCTCTTCTTAAGAGCAAACCTCGCACTTGCACCGGCCAGCAAGAAGAGCAGGGCGAGCCCGAAGGCGTCCACAAGGGGGGCGGCAGCCTTGAGCGCGTCGCTTCCGTTCACGTTGCTTACCCACCATCCAACGTTTGCGAAAGGCAATGCGGCATGAAACAGCACGACGCCTGCAACGGCAAGCACTCTCAGCCAGTCGAAGTAGTGGATGCGCTCAGAGTGCACTTTGCATCGCCGCCTCAGCCACGTGCCGCCGACACGCGCGGCGCATCACAGCAGCACTCTGCCCCAATCGCGATTACCTCGCGCTGGAACTTCTCAGGCTCCTCGACGTCCATCGGATGGCCTGACTCCTCGAACCAGACCAACCTCTTGTGTGGCGCCTTCAAAGCCGCGAAGAACTCCTCAGCCAGCTCGTATGGGGCCGTGTAGTCGTACTTGCCCTCGAAGAGGAAGACAGGTACTTCGAGCTCCTTGACCTCGGTCAGCAGGTTCAGCTTCATCAGCTCGTCGGCCATCAGGGGAATCGAGAAGGCCGTCCCCTCATTGCGCGCATACCGAACGCACTCGGCGATGGAAAACTCGGGAGCGCTGAGCATGATCGCCAGCACCGCTCGTATGCCGCCTGTGTGCATCAAGCCGCCGAGACGAAACAGCAGCATTCGCTCGACGAATTTGCCGCTTTTCGTGTAGGTGTCCGAACCACCGAGCTGCTGGAGCGTGCGGAGCGCACTGCGATCGCCGGCGGCTCGGGCTCGTTCGACCGCATACCGGTAGGAGATTTCCTCGCCTCGCCGGTTGTCGACCTCCTGGCCCATGCCGATTACGGCATAGAGCAGTTCGGGCCGCGCGGCCGCGACCTTCATGGCCAGGAAGCTGCCCCAGGAGTGGCCGATCAGCAGCAGTTTCTTGCGGTCGAAGCGCTGGAGGAGCACCTCGATGAGCGCGATCGTGTCCTTGACAAACTGGTCGATCGTCATGGTGGCGGGATCGGGAGCAGGGTGGAGTGATTTGCTCGCGCCTCGCGGATCCCAGTTGACGCAGACGAAGTGCCGCTCGACCTCACGCATCGTGTAGTGAGCGGCCCAGATGTTGGATTCGCCCGGACCTCCCGGCACATAGAGGAGGAGAGGGTTCGACTTGTCCGCACCGCGAATCAGCAGCCACTGCGGATGGCCGTTGAGCAGGACTGGCCTCAACTCAGCAATGCCATTCGGAGTCCCGATCGGCGGGGTGAAGGTCCCGCGGAGCCGCAGGATCGACCCTGGGACGTTGCGTATGACCATCGGCCACGTCAGAGACTGCGTGCTCTGCTCCGGATTCTGCATATGAGAGTCTCCCGGCGGGTCAATCCGTCGACGCGACGACGGCCTCCGCGAGCTCGGGTTTGGCCATGTCTGTCAAGGAAACACCGACTCCGTAAGTCAAGAATCGGCTCGATGGAATCAGCTCGATGACGACAGCCGTATCGCGTCTTTCCGCTGGAACCAGAGATTCCAGCTCCTTGGACAGCGACCCGATCTCGACGGAGCCCGCGGCATGGACGATCGCCGTGGCATGGAAGCTGATCGTCGCCGGCGGGATCGGGGCCACGAGCGCGAGGACGCCACCCCGGTGCACGGGCACCGTGACTGCGACGTGGTTGTTGGCTTCGATGTGGCGCGCCTTCCAACTGTCAGGCGCCACCGCAAAGTACAGGTGGTGGCGGACCGTCTTGTAGACCACACCGCTGGATCTTGGCTCTCCGGCGGGTGTGCTGTAGCCGATGATCGCGAACGAAGCTTTGTCAAGCTCGCGCCATACCTCCTCGGTGCTGGGGCGCGTCTGATGAATCGCAGTTGCCATCTTGTGGTACCTCCACGCTCATTCAACGGCGGGCTTCTTGCGGACCCAAGATCCAATCGCCCCCTTAATCGCTCTACGAAGGTCCTACCCCAGGCGGCGTGACCACGCCGTCGTTGACCGCCGTGAAGGCCTAGGCCTGGGCGTTTGCGCCTGCGCCCACCACCGCTCCATGACCTAGTCCGTGAGTCGCGCCGCCAGGAAGTCGAGCACGGTCTTCTCGTATCGCTCTCTGGCCACGTTGTAGGCGCCTACGTGCCCTGCCGCTGGAACGTCCAGAAGTTGCTTCGGGCCAGCCGCGGCGTCGAAGATCGCGAATCCCTCGACCGGGGGCACGACTGTGTCTTTGTCTCCGACGATTGCGAGCAGCGGCTTGTGAAGCTGCGCCGCCATGGCGACGGGCTGCACGTTCCACGGCGACGTTCCGAGGTCCAACGTGCTGAACGCCATCACCGCGGCGGCGAATGGCACATCAGGAAGCCGCGTGACTCTAACGAACCTGTCGAGGATGACAGCGGACGCCGAGCTGAATCCGCTGTCCTCGATCACCGCGCTCACGTTTGGATCGACTGCCGCATCCTCCACGGCGGTCGCCGCGCCCAACGAGTATCCGAACAGGGCCACTGGTCCCGGATCCAGCCGCTTCGCTTCGGCCGCAGCCGCGCTCGCGTCCAACGGCTCGCGGTAGCCAAACGTCGTGCTCCCGTCTGACTGACCGGAGCCTCTCAGGTCGAAAACCAGCACGTTGTATCCGGCCTCGTGTAGGTAGCCAGACTTGCTGAGGGGCTCGTCTCGATTGGACCCTATCCCGTGGATCATCACCACCGTCTTGTGCATGCGTCCTCGAATCCACCACCCACGCAGGCTCAAGCCGTCGGCGGTTTCGAACGTGACGTTGCTGTAGCTCATGCCCCAGTGCGCCGGAGTCAGGCCGGCGGCATGGCGAGGCGGGTGCAGGCTGATGTGTTCGGCCAGGAAGCTGGCTGCGAGCCAGGCCGACAGCAGCAGCGCAAACACACGCAAGATCCATCTGATCGGGCTGCGTTTCGTACGAAGGACTGGTACCGGAACCATGACCTGGGAGTGAATTCCGGCCATTCTACGAGTGGCCAATTCCTAGGCTCAGTCGGTCCTGAGCAGGTGGCGGGTTCCGAAATCGGCGAGAAGCACCACCGCGCCTGCCAATGCGACCAGCGTGAGGTCATCCGCGTGAAGTGGTCCGAACCCGAACAGTGAACGAGCGGCAGGCAGGAGTATCGACAACGTCAGCACCGCCGTGACTGCGAGCAGCACCAACGCCAGAGCGGAGTTGGGACGCCGAATGGCGTCGATGAGGGAAGCGCCCAGCGTCCGGTTCGCGAGGACCAGAACGACGATCACGACGATGACGGCGAAATAGGTGATCGCTCTCAGTTCGTTCTCCGGCGTAGAGCGCGCAATCGAGAGCGCGTACACGCCGATGACGACGACCAGCGCGCTAAGTCCTTGAATGAAGCTGCGCAAGATGAGGGATCGCGGAACGAGCGGCTCGGCAGGCGGCCGGGGTGGGCGACGCATAACGTTGGTCTCCTCAGGCTCCGCCTCGAACACGAGGGAGCAGACCGGATCGATGATCATCTCCAAGAACGCGATGTGGATCGGCGTGAAGACGATGGGTGTGCCGAAGAGAAGAGGAACGAGCGCCACGCCGGCGATGGGGACATGGACGGCAAAAATGAAACCGATCGCCTTGCGCAGGTTGTCGAAGATCCTGCGGCCGAGCCGGATCGCCTTCACTATCGAACCGAAGTCGTCGTCCAGGAGAACAAGTGACGACGCTTCGCGCGCAACATCGGTTCCGCGGCCGCCAACCGCAACCCCGATGTGGGCGGCTTTTAGCGATGGGGCGTCGTTGACGCCGTCGCCGATCATGCCCACGATCTCGGACCCGTGCTTGAGCGCTTCGACGATGCGGAGCTTCTGCGACGGCATGATGCGGGCGAATACAGTCGACCCGCGCACAATCACCGAGAGGCGCTCTTCGGAACAGCCCTCGATCTGATCGCCAGTGATGACCTCGGAGGCATCGAGGCCGACCTGCGTCGCGATTGCGCGGGCGGTGGCGGGATAGTCGCCGGTGATCATCAGAACCCGGACGCCGGCCGCGCGACATTCGGCCACTGCTGCGGGTACGCCGGGGCGGATTGGATCCGCCAGCCCGACCAGGCCTTCGAAGTTGAGAGACAGCTGCAACTCCGATTCCGGCCATTCTTCTCGGGCCAGCCTGCCACTCGCCACTCCCAAGACCCTCAGACCGCGTTCGGCCATGGCGTCGACGTCGTGCTGCATCCGTGCTTCGAGCGTGCCGCCCAGGGAACACAGCTTGGCGATCGCCTCGGGGGCACCTTTGGAGGCCACGACCAACGCGCCATCGGGGTCGCGCCAGACCTGGGACATGACCAGAAGCTCTGGACGTAATCCGTAGGTGTGAACCAACTGCCAACCGGTGGATGAACCGTTGGCCGCAAGGCGGTGGAACGCCTGCTCCATCGGATCCGTCGGTTCGGGCATCGAAGCGAGAACGCTCCACCGAATCAGTGACTGGTCTGTCCCCGCATATGGCTTCAGCTCGGCAACCGACATCTGGTTCTGCGTCAGCGTGCCGGTCTTGTCCGTGCACAGGACGGTCGCCGAACCGAGCGTTTCGATGGCGGTGGCGCGCCTGGTCAAAACCCGGGCGCGCGATATTCGCCAGGCGCCCATGGCCATGAACACGGTCAGGACCACCGGGAGCTCCTCTGGAAGCATCGACATGCCCAGAGCGATGCCGGCGAGGATGGCGGGCAGCCAACCTCCCCGCAGAGTGCCGTAAAGGACCACCGCGAACACGCTGATGGCCGCTCCGGCGAGTCCTGAGATCCAGACGAGGCGGCGCGTTTGCGCGCGAAGGCGCGGCGGTTCGACCTCGACCTGCTTGAGTGACTGACCGATCTTGCCGATCTCGCTTCGCGCCCCGGTCGCCGTGACCTCGCCCAGACCAGATCCGCGCACGATCAGAGTCCCCGAGAAGACGTAAGGCAGATCGTCGCCGCCTGGGCGCCGGTCGGCTGTGGATGCGCCGTGGATCGACTTGCGAACGGCGACAGACTCGCCCGTGAGCAGCGACTCGTCGACCGCGAGATCGTGACTGCCAAGGAGGGTGGCGTCGGCAGGTACACGGTCTCCTTCCGCAAGGACGATGACGTCGCCCCTCACGACTTCTCGGCCTGCGATGCGCTGGGGAGCCCCGTCTCGGATAACCAGCGCTCGAGGACTGCTCAGGTCACGCAGCGCTTCCAACACGCGCTCCGTCCGCGCCTCCTGAACCAGAGTGATGACCACCGAGGTCAACGCGAACGCGAGGAGGATGAGGGCTTCGACGAGATCGCCAAGGATGAGGTACACGACGCCGCTGCCCACGAGAAGGGCCAGCATCGGTTCCTTGAAAACCTCGACGGCGATGCGCAGCAACGTTCGCCGCTCGGAAGCGGGAAGCTCGTTCGGACCGTCGGAGCGGAGCCTCTCCCCGGCCTCCGCCGAGGAAAGCCCCAGTGTGTTGGACTGCTCGCCCCTCGCGATGTCAGACGCCGGCTCGTGCATGACCGATCACAACATTCGGAGCCATCAGGGCGCTCGGATGCATCAGGCAGATTGCTGTTCGACTGCGCCAGATGCAGCGTACGAGGGTGCTTCTGCGATTGGGGTGCTGGATGGCCGCTGAGACTCGGCCAGCTCGGCTATGAGGTCGTGCTCGGCCAGCGGCACCGCCATCCTTCGCCTATCGAGGCCGCGAGTGATCGCCGACATGAACCAACCACGTCCCGGACGCGCCGCTGAGATCACCGCTTCGTTTACGAAGCGGGCGGTGACCTCTTTGGGTTTGGCACCGGCGATCGCCTCGAGCCACTTGTGGGTATCGAGGGTCGTGGCTATGCCGCACGAGGGCGACCCCGCGACGCCGACAATGCCTTCCACCCGATAGCCGGAGCGCACGTAGTCCTGCATCTCGCCGACCACCCGGCGAGCGATGAGCGCGTACCTGATCCTCGTGTAGAGGACGAAGGCCCACATGATCCAGCGGCGCAGCGGCCACACCGCGGTTCGACGCGAACCGAACGCCGGCGCTATCAAGGGCTTGGCAACTCCGCCCCAGGCGCGCTGCTCGGGGCACGGCATCTGGCAGACGCCGACGCCTTCGGCCGCCCACCTTTCGACCCACTCCTTGATCGGTCCCGGCCGGCATGCGCCGCCCAGGTACCGGACGTTCTCGTTGAGAAGGCAGTGAGATACGAAGACCACGCGTCCGCTGCGTCGATCGGCGAGCCTC
>DASTIX010000153.1:0-11880 GCA_035717165.1 Candidatus Dormiibacterota bacterium | reverse complement strand
CTATTCATCGAATTCGTGGTAGGCGGAGCGTCACTGGTCTTCTGGATGTTCCTTGTCTGGTTCAGCGCGAAGGTCATCATGGCGTTTGGGGTCTCTGCGGCAATCGCGCTCCTAGCCGCGCTGGTTGTCGGGATTGCGTTGGCTGTCCTTACGGTTGTGGCCGATCTACGACTGATTCGTGGTTGCTACACCATCGTCGGCCACAAGGATCGGTACGACGTGGACTTCGGCAACTCGTTGTGGTTTGGAAAATGGCACGAATGGCGTCCAAACGAATTCCGGCAGTCCTAGATCCAACTACTGCGATCAATCACCCTCCCGAGCCGTTGGAGGGACGGAAGCGAGGATGAAAGAAGTAACCCGGCTGACCCGCGTGCTACAAGTCGCGCTACCAACCTACATCCTTGTATCGATCATCGTTATGTGGATTTCTGCCACCCCAAAGGCAACGACTCTCTTCGCGGCAGGGAGTGCATTTGAGACGTTTGCAGGCGGAACGATCGTCGGCTTCTTAGTTGTTTGTACGTTCATCGGGTTGCTGTTGGCTTACGGCAGCTACAAGACGTGGGGATGGGCGTTCTGGGGCAATGTGCTGCTCGCTGTCTTGTCTTTCGCCGTACCGCCGAGAGGTAGTCCATTCGGCTGGCTCGCTTACGTCAGCGATGCGATTCTTATCCTGCTCATCGCGCTCGCAGCGGTAGCGTTCTTTCGCGGCGGAACGTGGGGAATGAAGCAATCCTCAGCGACTCAGACACCGTAGTGATCACAGTCCCGGCGATGCGGCGCGGCAGGGCGGGGTGGTGAAGCGCACGAATGAGTGGTGCCCTCTTCGCCGCGATCTTCCTGATCCCGCTCGCGGCTGCTTTGTTCCCGAAACTGGCCGTGTTCTCGTGGATGTACGAGCTTTCCTATTGGACTAACCAGCGCGGTTGGACGTTGCTGCCTCGAAAATGGACTTATGACGAGTACCGCGATGGTTTGCGTGTCTACATCGGATTCGTCGGAGCGTTCGGCCTAGTTCTCGGGCTAGGGATCTGGCTTGTCCAGTCAACGTCGCGGTGATCCTTCCGGCGATGCGGCGCGGCGGGATGGGTAGTGATCAAGGGTTGAACAATGACTCCTGACGAAACCGCGTCGGCGGAATCCATGGCCGTTGTGTGGCAGATTGCGGCGCGAGAACTCGGCATTCGTGTCGCTGCTCCTTACACACTGGAAACTGCGCACGGCTCTGTGCGTTTTGCTGTGTACCTCCCAGACTTCGGCAGCACACGTGGAATGGTCGTCTGCCAGCTTGGCTACCATCCCATGCACGACGTAGAGCAGGTTTCTGCAGCTCAGGCCGCAGGCCTGTACTACTCGTCCATCAACCCTTCGGCCTACTCAGCGTTTGATCGCGAGCATTTTGTTGGCACGCTCAATGACTGGGGCTACTTCGGCGCACCGGATAAGACACCGCCGTGGTACTCGGGTCTCGCATGGGGCGAGTCGAGCGTGGAGTCTGAGACGTAACGGTCACGCGACTCACTACGGCAATGACGCAACGACCAGCGCCCCATGCTCGAACCGGCGCGGCGGGTGGTGAGGCAGGGCTAATACTGCGACTCGATCACAGATGAGGCGAAGGCGGGCGAAGTCACGAAACGCCTGACGTTTTCCGCGTTCTTCCCGAAGTCCATGAAGCCGTACCAAATGGTGCGCAGGCGACTGCTGACTTCAAGAAGAACCGCTCCGTCTACTCCTGAAATGCGAACAGTGAATGTCTCGCCCGGTGATCGCCAGCTCCAAGGAAACTTCGCTTCAATGAACCCCTCCTCGAGGTCGGAGCGTGTAATGCGCGCATGGAGGGAGGTAAGGGCGTGCTCGGCGTGATTGAACGCTCGCGTCCGCGTGAGATCAACTTTGACGCTGCCGCGCGAGGACAACACGGAGTGCGAGTATGCGCTCGGCGGAAGGCAGGGCTGCGGCTCCTGACCTCGGTCAGAAGTCAGCACGCGCATGGGTCCTATCGCCTTCGCCCTCTATCCGATGTGCGATCCAGACCGCTTCTGAATTCAAAACCGAGTGGGCCCGGGTGGCCTCGATCCACCGACCAGCCGATTATGAGTCGGCCGCTCTAACCAGCTGAGCTACGGGCCCTGACGGCTGAGTCTATCGGCCACCCCAAGTTTGGCCGAGCCGTGCTTGGGTAATGTGGGAGCCATGTTTGCAGCAGGACTTCTTGTTCTTCGACTCGTCATCGGGGGGATCCTTGCCGCGCACGGAGCGCAAAAACTCTTCGGTTGGTGGGGCGGTCCAGGAATGAAGGGATGGACCGGGGCGATGACCCGCATGCGGATGCGGCCGCCGGCAGCTTGGGCCTGGATCTCGGCGATCGGCGAGTTCGCGGGTGGCCTTGCGCTCGCGCTCGGCCTGCTCTACCCGCTGCCCAGCATCGCCATCGCGGGAGCCATGCTCGTCGCGATCGCGCTTGTCCATTTTCCGAAAGGTTTCTGGAACAGCAAGGGCGGTTTCGAATTCAACCTGTCGATCCTCGGCGCCGTGGCGGCGCTCGCGTTGACCGGTCCTGGCGTCATCTCGATCGACAACCTGCTCAGAATCCGATTCCCGGAGCCGGCGACGCTGATCGTCCTGACGATCGTTCTGCTCGTCAGCCTCGCAGGCGCATTCGTCACGCGAACTCCCGCGCCCGTCGCGGAGCCGAAGCCTCAGGCGACCTGAGAGACCGCAGCCACGCCGCCACCGCCGCCACCGGTGGCACGTGCGCGCGGACCATCGCGACCATCACCTCGGGAAGCGCGGCCATCGTCGGGACGACGAGGTAGCGATCCTCCCATCGCGGCCCGAACTTTTCTTTGAACCGATGCAGTGTGTCGCTTCGCTGGAACCGGTCCAGGCCCCAGTACATGGCGCGGAATGCACGGCTCATGTCCACCTGGCTGAGGATGCGTGGCGTCACGCCGAGGCTTATCTCGTGGACGTCCCGACGGCGCGCTTCGTCGATCGATTGCGCGATCAACGCCTCGATGACGCCGTAGGCGCTGTCGGGTCGCCGGCGCATCAGGTCGAGCGTCCACGCCTTGCGCATCGGCACGGGCAGCCAGCTGACGAACGCTTCGAGCCTGCCGTCTGGGCCAAACGCAAGGCCCAGGACGATGTCGGGATCGGCGAGCGTGGACAAAGTGCCGAGGCTGTAAGCGAGCTCCGGCGACCGGTGCATCTGCAGCCAGCTTCCCGACACGATGTGGAGCTGGTCACCGTGCTGTGCGGCCATCTCTGACGCGGGCCCGAAGACAAACCGGATTCCCTGTTTCTGCGACCGGTGCAGCGCGTACCGGACGTCCGCGCGCCTTCGGCCCGACAGCGTGAAGGTCGACGTATCGAGGATCGCTTCCGAGCCCATCGCGACCAGGCTCATGCCCGCGGCGCGATAGGGCGCAGGCTGGTCGACCTGGTAGAACGCGGCGATCCAGTCTTGCTTTTCGCAGTAGTCGACGAATTCCTGCGCCGCCCGGCCGATCATCGCCGGCGGCGCCACCGGATCCCCGAGCGCCAGCGCGGTGCGCCCGCGCAGAGTGAACGCCACGCAAGCTTCAGCGCCGATCCACCGATAGCTCGACGCGCCGTGGACAGCGAGATGCGAGATGTGGTTCCGGCCCCATCGCGACAGCAGCGCATGCAGCCGCTCGCGATCCGCGGCCGCGGCGCGAGGAGCGAGAACCGGTCGCAGCAATTGCGTGAGGCCGACGATGATCAGCGCGTACGCAACGATGGGGAGCGATCCCAAGAACCAGTCGGCGCGTTCGGTGATGGCGCGATATCGAGTGGGACTTCCGGACACCGCCAGCACCAGCGACTCGAACGACCGCACCACGCCAACCTCTGGGCGGAGCTCGCCCTGCAGGATCGCCGCGCCGACGACCGCGTACACGATCGCCGCCAGCAGCCCGATCCCGAGCACGACCAGCCCCCACCGCATGCGCAACGGGTCGGAGTCTGCGTCGAAGTCGGAGCGGAACCACCACAGTCCGAAGAGGATCCAGGCGAACAGCGCGGCCGCTTCGAAGTCGAGGTCTTTGACCAGCTCGAATGCGATCGTCGCGGCAAGCGCGACCAGTGTCAGGCGAAACGCAATGCGTTTGCCGCGCGCGATTCCGCCCGCGAGGAGCAACAGGCCCAACCCGGACAGCACGGCGCCGGTGCGGCCGCCGAGCGTGACGCTCGCCGGCAGCAACGCCTCGAGTACCTGTGTGCGCGTCTGGTGCGTGACGACAAGCGCACTGACGATCTCGAGCACCGCGCTCACCACGAGCAAGCCGGCGAAGAACCAGCGAACGCGCCTGCGCTCGATGCGCGACTCTCCCCCCATACCGGTTACAACGGTACGGAGGGCTGAGAAGGATCGGCTTTGTCCCCGATATCAAGCATTCACGCTGGCGAAAACCCCGGATATGCGCGCCAATCCGGGGATCAGGCCGGGCCGATCACCTCGACCTCGTTCCCGTCGGGGTCGTCGACGTAAAACGTCACCACGTCCTCGAGCACGGGATGGACACCATGCCGCACTTCGACGCCCGCCTCGATAAACCGCGCCTCGAGCCGTTCGTACTCGAGCGCTGTGACGCGGAACGCCAGATGGTGTAGCGCCCGCTTGTCCTTCTCCTTGTGCGTGGGGAAGTACGAGTCCGGATGCGGATGCGGGACGAGGACTATCAGCTCTGGTATGCCGTCCGACTCCGCGACCTTCAAGAACTTGTTGGGCATGGCCGGCGGCGAGATCACGTCCATCCCGAACTGATCGCGATAGAACTGGAGCGACGCCTCCATGTCCGCGACCCACAGCACGATCTCGGCCAGGCCCTCTACGCGGCTCATGCCGCGTACCTTCGACAGTCGCGTCTCATGCCGCAACCGCCGTCAACATCGCGGCGAGATTCGTCTCGCGCACACGCGGCGGCACCGAGCAGCCTGGCGCCAGAAGCAATCCGCGGCCACCGGTTTCCTCGACGGCTTGCCGCGCTTCTTCCTCGATTCGCGGCGGCGGTCCATAGACGAGCGTCGCGCGCTGCGACAGCCCACCCATCACGGCGCGACCCGCGATGTCGCGCCCTTCCTTCAAAGACGGATTGCCCTGGTTGTGTATCGACCAGCTGACGGCGTGCGTGGGGAGATCGCGCGCCAGAGAAAAGTTCAGGTTCGAGCCGCACAGGTGCAGGACGTTGAACCACGCCTCGCGCGGCATCGCGTCCAGGACCGCCAGGTCATAGGGCAGCACGAGGTCGCGATACACGCCTTCGGTCATGACGTTGCGTCCCGCGTATCCCGAGATGGCGTAGAAGATTCCCGCCGCCCCCGCGGCGACTGACTTGCGGCTGAAGTCGACCAGCGCTTCGGCGACGCGGTCGAGGGCAGGCCCGACGACCTCGGGTTGTTTGCGAAGCTCGCGCACGATGCGTGATTGCGACTTGCCGACGAGATATCCGCCGACCGTGATCGGGCTGAACACCGTCTGGATCACCGGCACGTCTGGCCCAAGCTCGCGCGCGACCATCCGGATCGATTCGACCTGGTCGTCCAGCGCCTGCCGATTGACCAGCTCCACTTTCGACCAGGACTCGAGGTCCGGCACCGCCGCCTTGATGAGGATCGGAGCGCGCAAGCGATGTCCCGACGGGTGGTAGACAGAGCCGAACGCCTCGGCGAAACACGAAGCGCGCGGCTGAAACTTGACGAAATCCCAGCCGAAATTGCGGGCGCGCTCGACGGTGATTTTCGCGAGCGCTTCGGGCGACCATTCCTCTTTGTATGTGTGCCCCCACGCCCCCACGGGCGGCCGGTCGGCGACGTTCATCGCCAGCGCGGTTTCGACACGCTCCTTCCCCGTCATCGCTTTCGAGTTTAGATTGGACATGGTGACCGACATCGCGAGCGACGCCGCGCGGCTGCGCGCTGCGGCGGAGGCCAAACCCATGCGCCTCCCCGTCAACCGCAAGGTCGACGAGTCGCACCACGTCGTGACGGCGGACGGCCTGTCCGTCTGGTACACGATCCAGCTGTCGCCGCACAACCGCATCCAGGAGGCGGTCTTCGAACGCGCCGACCGCATGCCGTCGGATGAAGAGGTCCGGCAGTGGCTCCCGCACTTGATCGTCGGCGCGGAAGCAACCGAGGCGCCGAGCTTCCCCGGATCGCTGACCCGCCGCTTTGAAGCGTTCGAGAATGGCGCTCGCTAAGCCGGTCGTCGAACAGCTGCGCGGCGTCGTCGGACGCGAGTCGGTCATCGAGTCCGCAAACGACCTGCGGATCTTCGAGCGCGACGGCTCGATCGAAGGCGCCCTGCCGGATGCGGTCGTGCTCGCGTCGACGACGCAGCAAGTGGCCGAGGTGATGAAGATCGCGGCGCGACACAAGATTCCTGTCGTGCCTCGTGGCGCGGGCACGGGACTGAGCGGCGGCGCGGTCACCATCAAGGGCGGCATCGCGCTGCAGGTCACGCGCATGCGCCGCATCCTCGAGATCGACCCGATCGCGCAGACAGCGCTCGTCGAGCCGGGAGTCGTCAATCAGGAGCTCTCGCTCGTGGCCGCGCAGCAAGGCCTCTTCTACGCGCCCGACCCGTCGAGCCAGAAGGCGTGCACGATCGGCGGCAACGCCGCCGAGAACTCGGGCGGCCCGCACTGCCTCTATTACGGCGTGACGACCAACCACGTGCTCGGCATGGAGGTCGTGCTCGCGGATGGAAGCGTGCACTGGGTGAGCGGCGATGCGCCCGACCGTGTCGGCCTCGACCTGTGCGGCGTGCTCGTCGGTTCGGAGGGCACGCTGTGCGCGATCACGAAGATCAAGGTGCGGTTGCTGCGCATCCCGCCTAGCGTCATCACGTTGCTCGCCGCGTTTCCCACAATCGAAGCCGCGAGCCAGGCCGTGTCCGCAGTGATCGGTCATGGAATCGTGCCGGCGGCCCTGGAGATGATGGACAACGTCACGGTCGGCGCGGTCGAGGCGCACTACCACGCGGGTTATCCGACCGATGCGGGCGCGGTCCTGCTCGTCGAGGTCGACGGGGTTGCGGAATCGACGCGTGAGCTCACGGCCGCCATCAGCAAGATCCTCACCGACAACCATGGCTATGCCTTGCGCGAGGCGCAGACGCCCGGCGAGCGCGAGCTGCTGTGGGCCGGACGCAAAGGTGCGATCGGTGCGCTCGGCCGCATCAAGCCGAACTACTACCTGCACGACGGCGTGGTCCCGCGCTCGCGGTTGCCGCAGATTCTGTCGGCGGTGGGAGAGATTGGTGAGCACTACAAGCTGCCCGTCGCGAACGTCTTTCATGCGGGCGACGGCAACCTCCACCCCAACATCCTTTTCGACATGCGCGACAAACAGGTGATGCACCAGGTCGAGTCCGCGGGGGAGGAGATGCTGCGCGCGGTGGTCGAGCTCGGCGGCGCGCTGTCCGGCGAGCACGGCATCGGGCTGGAGAAGAGCGCATTCATGCCGTGGATCTACAGCGCCGACGATCTCGACGCGATGCACCGGGTCAAAGACGTCTTCGACCCCGACGGCATCCTCAATCCCGGAAAGATCTTTCCCGATCCATCGCGCAAGGCTGTTCACCTCGCCGGCCGAACGGGGCTGGCGATCGAAGCGAAATGGTGGTGACGCCTCGCTCCGCCGAGGAGCTGGCGCAGCGGCTGCACGAAGCCGCGGAATCGAAGCAGACCGTGATCCCTGTCGGCGGCGGAAAAGCACCCGCGATGGGAAATCCGCCTACAAGGTCCGACGTCCTGCTCGACACCAAGCGCCTGGATCGCGTGCTCGAGCACTCGCAGGCGGACATGGTCGTCAGCGTCGAGGCGGGCATCACGATCGAGGCGCTGCAGGAACACCTCGCGAAGGCGGGACAGTTCCTGCCGGTCGATCCTTTCAACTCCCCAGGCCACACGATCGGCGGCCTGCTCGCGACCGGATGGACGGGCCCCCTGCGTCTGCGTTTCGGTTCGCCGCGCGATTTCCTGATCGGCATTCGCGTAGCCCTGCCGGATGGCAAGCTCGCGACGGGCGGCGGCCGCGTGGTCAAGAACGTCAGCGGCTACGACATGATGAAGCTGCACTACGGCGCGCTCGGGACCCTTGGTGTGATCGTCGCCGCCTCGTTCAAGGTCTTCCCGCGGCCACTGAACGACGTCACGGTGTCCTCGCGCGGAGGCTGGGACGACGTCGAGCGCTGTGCCGGCTTGCCGCTCGCACCGTCGGCGCTCGAGCTGTTCGCGGACGGCCGCGTCGTCGCGCGATTCCTGGGCAGCCCGGAAGCGGTCGACCGCGTGACGGCCGGGCTTGGTTGGGAACAGGTGCCGCCCGACTTCTGGACCGCGCATTCGCAAGAGACGCGCATGACACGGATCGCAGCGCCGCGAGAAAAGCTTCGCGAGCTCCTCGACGGACTCACAGACTGGTGGGCGTCGCCGGGGGTCGGAATCGCTTACTGGACTCCACCTGACGCCGATCCGGGGGCGACACGAGCCGTGCGCGCCAGGGTCGAAGCGGCCGGCGGCTCGCTGGTCACGCTCTTCGGCATCCCGGGAATCGACGCGTTCGGCTCGCGGCCGCCAACCCTGGAGATGATGCGGCGGATCAAGCACGCCTTCGATCCTGACGGCGTTCTGAATCCGGGGCGGTACGTCTACTAAATGTTTGAACGGCTCTCTGACGACGACCTCGCCACGTGCGTGCACTGCGGGCTATGCCTCGACGCGTGTCCTACGTTCCGCGTGACCGGCCTCGAGACCGAGTCGCCGCGCGGCCGCATCTACCTGATGACGCAGTGGAAGCGCGGAACGATGCCCTTCGACGAGGAGCAGGTCAAGCACATAGACCTGTGTCTCGGATGCCGGACATGCGAAGGAGTGTGTCCATCCGGCGTGCCGTACGGCCGGATCATCGAGGCCGGTCGCGCCGACGTGGAGGACGCGCGCCGTCCGTCACCCAAACGTAAGACCAGTCAGGTCGCGCTCCGACAGCTGGTCGGGCATCCGACGCGGTTGCGTCTTGCCGGCAACGCGACGCGCATCGCGCAGCGGATGGGTCTGACGTCCATCACTCGGTCGGGTCGCATGCTGCCGCACCTCAATGCGCGTTTCTGCGCGCCCGATGGCAACGTCGCCGAGCCGTTCGGTGCTCGCAAGTACCGCGTCGCGTTCCTGGTCGGCTGCGTCATGCCCATCCTCTATCCGCAATCGCACTACGCCGCGGTCAAGCTCTTGCAGGTCGCGGGATGCGAGGTCTGGTTTCCGAAAGAGGAGCGCTGCTGCGGGGCCCTGTTCGCGCACAACGGCGACCTCGAAGGCGCCGAGCGGTTGCGGGAGCACAACACGCGCGTCTACGAGTCCGGGGAGTTCGATGCGCTGGTCGTCGACTCAGCCGGATGCGGCGCGCACCTCAAGGACTTTTATCCCTCGCTCAAGGGTCGCGTGAAAGACCTGACGGAATGGCTCGCGGAGGTCGGCCTTCCCGAGCCGGATCGCGACGTGAAGGTGCGGGTGACCTATCAGGATGCATGCCATCTCGCGCATGCGCAGAAGATCAAGAAGCAGCCGCGCGACCTGCTGCGCGCGCTGCCGGGGATCGAATGGGTGGAGATGCGGCACGCGGAGATCTGCTGCGGGGCCGCGGGCCTCTACAGCACGCTCGAGCCGGACATGTCTCGACGAGTCCTCGACCAGAAGATGGAAGACGTGCTCGCGACGAACGCCGACGTGCTCTCTGTCGCGAATCCGGGCTGTCAGATGCAGATCGAGTCAGGCCTGCGCGCGCGCAATTCACACATGAGGGTCGAGCACGTCGCCGAGACGCTGATGCGCGCCTACAAGCAGAACTAAGCTCGGGGCTCGTACCGCAAGACGACGGCCCCGGACCCGAACTCCATCCTGCTCACGAGCCTCAGGTCGATCGGCTTGGACAGCCCCGCGAACAACGTCGGTCCGTGGCCGGCAACTATGGGGTGCACCACGAACTCGTACTCATCGATCAGGCCCATCTCCGCCAGCGCCTTCGGCAGCGTGACCCCTCCGACCAGCACCCCCTTACCCGGTTGCTGCTTGAGCTTCTGAACGGCCTCCTTCAGATCTCCTCGCACGAGCTCGGCGTTCCAGTCAACCCGTTCCAGCGTGCTCGAGACGACGTACTTCTTCGCTGCGTCGATCGTCCGGCCGAACGGTTCCATCCATGCCGGCATGACATCGCTTCGGAACGGGAGCCGCCAGGCCGACTCCATCATCTCGTACGTCACCCGTCCAAACAGAAGGGCATCAGCCCGTTCGAGGTTCTCGACCGCGTGACGGTGCAACTCCTCGTCGGCGATGCCCCGGCGCTGGTCGCAGCAGCCATCCAGCGTGACGTTGATGGACTAGCGAAGGGGTCTCATCGCGCCCAGGCTACGGGGCTTTAGATCTTCAGCTTCGGCAGCACCGCGGTCTTGGTCACGTCGACCTCGACACGCGCGACCGCAAGCGTCACGTTGTCGGGCGCTCCGAGCTCGCGGCACCGCTCGATGACCCGCTCGGCGCCGCGGTCGAGGTTGCCATCGCGAAGCAGAAGCCGGCCCATCTCCTCGACGCTCACCCCGGCCGTCTCGACGCCGTCGCTGCAGAGGACGATGGCGTCGCCCTCCTCGAGCTTGATCTTGTCGGTGAACGGCTGGATTTGCTCCCACACACCTACGGCGCGCGTCAGCCGGTGCTTCAGCGGATGGTTCGCCGCCTCCTCCGGCTTGATCAGCCCGAGGCGCACCTGCTCGGCCGGCCATGAGTGGTCCTGCGAGACCATCTTGGGCAGCCCGTTGCGAAACAGATAGGCCGGGCTGTCGCCGACGTTCAGGAGCGCAAGCTCGCCCGAGCGGACGGCCGCGATCACCATCGTGCTGCCCATCCCCGCCCATTCGGGGTTGTCGCGTGCGGCTTCGAACACCGCGGTGTTCGCCTCCTTGCACGCCTTCTTCAAACGGTCGAGCTCGGGCCCTTCCTGGCCGTCTTCGGACAGGACCTTGGTCACCGTCTTGACCGCGATCGAGCTCGCGTGCTGGCCCGCGGCGTGTCCGCCCATGCCGTCGCAAACGACGATCAGCGTGTCGAGGCCCGCCTTGTTGCGCCAGACCGTGACCGAGTCCTCGTTCTCCTCTCGCTCGAGGCCAGGGTCGGTGGCCCACGCGATTCTCAGTCGCATCGTCGTTATCTAACGAGCGAGGTCAGGACTAGGCTCCGATCACCGCGAAGTGGAGTGAGTTCTGGCCGACCGTCAGGCGGTCGCCGTGGTTGAGCTGCTTCTCCTGCACGGATTCGCCGTTGACGAACGTGCCGTTGGTGCTGCCCAGGTCGACCACCCAGAACGCCTCGCCTCGACGCTCGAGCCTCGCGTGGTGGCCGCTCGTGGCCGGGTCGCGAAGGATGACGTCGTTGTCCGGCGACCGGCCCATGCGCAGCGCATGATCTCCAGCGCGGTGGCTGTGGCCGGCGTCCGGGCCGGATTCGATCGTGAGCTCGGCCTGCGGACCGGCTCCCGAGGCAGCGGTGGACGGCCGCACTGGCATCGCCATCGTCTCCGGGATCGGAGGCGTGGTCGCCGCCGGCGGCTGCCAGGCGGGCATCAAAGTCGTCGGTTCGCGTTCGGCTCCGCCGCCGTTGAGCGGTGGCGGCGCGACCATCGTCGCCGCCACATCCGGCATCGCGGCGGCCGGAGGCGTCCACGGGACGGGCGCGGGCTCGGGTGAGACCGGCTCGACGGCCGGCGGTTCCGGAGCGGCCTGCTGCGCCGCCCGGGCACCGGCTGCGAGATCCGCGTCGGTCGACGGCGGGATGGGCGGCTCGGCTGGAGGCGCGGCGGCAGACC
>DASTIX010000152.1:0-2509 GCA_035717165.1 Candidatus Dormiibacterota bacterium | reverse complement strand
TAGGGACCGGGCTGCCCAACGTCGTCGTCGACAACGTCACGCCGGGTCCGAACGGCTACATCTACGCCGCCACCCACGGTCGCGGCATCTGGCGGATTCAGTTCTAGCGCAGCGATAGACGTGAAACCGGCCGTCCCAGCTCAGGACGGCCGGTTTCTTTTTACGCTTAGTCCCCGTCCGCCGCGACGATCCGGTTGCGAAGCTTGCCGACGTTCTCGACCTCGGTCTCCATCACATCGCCCGGCTTCAAGAATTCGGGCGGCTTGCGGGCGAAGCCCACGCCGTCCGGAGTTCCGGTCGCGATGATCGTGCCGGGCAGGATCGTCATGCCGATCGACACCCACTCGATCACGGCGTCGACTGTGTAGATCATGTCGTTGGTGTTGCCGTCCTGCTTCTGGACGCCGCCGACGTGCAGCTGCAGCCGAAGGCTCTGCGGATCGGGAATCTCATCCGCCGTCACGATCCACGGGCCCATCGGTGAGCTGCGGTCCAGGCTCTTGCCCTTGAAGTACTGCCCGCCCCAACCGCTCTGGATGTCACGAGCGGTGACGTCGTTGACGACCGTGTAGCCGAACACATAAGGACGCGCGCGATCGCGCTTGATGTTCGCTCCCTTCTTGCCGATGATCACGCCGAGCTCGACCTCCCAGTCGATGTTGTCGCTGACCGCCGGATCGATCGCGATGTCCGCGAACGGCTCGGTCAAGGACGTGATCGCCTTGGTGAAGATGGTCGGCGGGCTCGGCTCCCGACCTTCGATCGCCGCGGTCTCGGCCGCGTGCTTCTGATAGTTGCGGCCGATCGCGATGATGTTGCCTCGCGGCTCGGGGATGGGGGAGAGGAGCTCGACGGAACCGAGGCGGTGCGCTTTGGCCCGGCTCGACGACAGCGCAGAGCGCGCGGCTGCCAGACCCGATTCGCCCGCGTCGATGAGCGACAGCATGTCGCCCGGCTCATCGATCTCCACCACCTCGTCGCCGTTGCGCATGACTCCGATGCGCGACCCAACGTCAGCCCGGAACGAAACCAGCCTCATGTCTGTTTGTCATCCTCCTCGTCAGGTTGCGTCACCGGTTTCGGCTTGCCGGCGCCAAGAAACAGCTCTTCGAAGTCGGGGCGCCGAAGCAGATCCTCGGGCCGCCCATCGAGTCGGGTCACGCCCGACACCAGCACGCTCGTCCACGTCGCGATCTGAAGCGCCGCGCGCGCTCGCTGCTCGACCAGTAGCACGGCCTTGCCGGCCGCCGCGAGCCTCGTGACCTGGTCGCGCAAGAGGTTGTCGGCGAGCTTGGGACTGAGGTTTGCCGTCGGCTCGTCGAGGATCATCACCTTCGGATCGAGCATCAGCACACGCGCGATCGCGAGCATCTTCCGCTCGCCTCCGCTCAGCTTGTCGGCGCGGCGCTTGAGCATCGGCGGCAGCGCGGGAAACACGTCGCCGACGTTGCGAATCCGTTCCTGCAGACGGGACCCGTTGAGCAGGTAGCCGCCCATCTCGAGGTTCTCTTGCACCGTCAGCGGCTCGAAAATGTCGTTGACCTGCGGCACGTAACCGACTCCCTGCCGCGCCAGCTGTTCCGGCGGGCGGTTCGTCACGTCCTGGTCGCCGAGGACGACGCGTCCCGACGTCACGCGCAGGATGCCTACGAGGCTCTTGAGCAGCGTGCTCTTGCCTGCACCGTTCGGTCCGATGATGGCAACGATCTCGGCCGGACCGACGGCGATCGAGACGTCCCGGATGACCGGCACGCCGCCGTAGCCCGCGGTTACCGCCTCCGCACGCAGGCTGGGGGCGGGACGTTCCGGCGCGGCCTCGGTCTGTCTATCCAACAAGGTAAGCGTCGACAATTTCCCGTTGCCGCCTCAAACTCGCCATGGTTCCGCTGCCTATCAGCCGGCCCTGCGCCATGACGAAGACCGAATCGCAGAGCGCTTCGACGAGGTGGAGCTCGTGCTCGACCATCAGGATCGTCAGGCCGTCCGAGCGCAGGTCCTCGAGGTAGCGCTGAATCTCCGCCACCACTCGCGGGTGGACGCCCGACATCGGTTCATCGAGAAGCAGGCACCGCGGATGCAGCATCAGCGCGCGCATGATCTCGATCAGCCTTTTCTGGCCGCCGCTCATCGTGCCCGCGTAGTCGGATTCCTTCGCGCTCATGCCGAACCGCGCGAGAAGCGATCGTGCCTCGGCCACCAGCCGCTCCTCGTCTTCGCCCCAGTAACGCCGCCCGAGCAGCGCGCCCCACAGCGAATCGCCTCGGTTGCGCGGCGCCGCGACCAGGAGGTTCTCGAGGACTGTGAGATGCGCAAACTCCGACGGCAGCTGGAACGTGCGCACCAATCCCATCCGCGCGCGCCGGTAAGCCGGCAGGCGCGTGATGTCGATGCCTTCGAACAGAATGCGTCCGTCGCTCGCCGGGAGCGTACCCGCGACCACGGCCATGAACGTCGACTTGCCCGCGCCGTTGGGGCCGATCAAACCGGTGATCTTGCCTCGCGGAACCTC
>DASTIX010000151.1:0-20077 GCA_035717165.1 Candidatus Dormiibacterota bacterium | reverse complement strand
ACGCGATCACGATTTGCCGCTTGCCGTTCGCGGCGGCGGCCACAACGTGGCGGGCAGCGCGGTGTGCGAGGGCGGGGTCGTCATCGACCTCTCCACTCTTCGCGACGTGCACGTTGATGCGAAGCGGCGGCTCGCGCTAGTGCAGCCCGGAGCGAGATGGCACGATTTCGACCAGCAGTCTCAGGCACATGGCCTGGCCTGCACCGGCGGCCTCATCTCGAGCACGGGCGTGGCCGGCTTCACTCTCGGAGGCGGGATCGGATGGCTGGTTCGCAAGCTCGGCCTCGCGTGCGACAGCCTGGTCGCGGCCGAGCTGGTGACGGCTTCGGGCTCCGTCGTGCGGGCCGGCGATGAGGAAAACGCTGACTTGATGTGGGGTTTGAGGGGCGGAGGCGGCAACTTCGGCGTGGTCACTTCCTTCGAGTTCAAATTGCATCCGCTCACCAGCGTTACGGGCGGTCTCGTTGTTCATCCGCGCGACCGTGCTACGGCCGTGCTCCGCTACTTCCGCGATTTGGCCGCGTCCGCGCCCGACGAACTGACCCTCGTCGTGGCGTTGATGACTGCGCCCAACGGCCACCCTGCGATCGGCATCGGTGCGTGTTTTGCCGGGAGTGACGAGGACGCAGAGCAAGTCTTGCTGCCGCTCCGCCGATTCGGACCGCCCGTCGTGGATACCATTGGCGCCCTTCCGTACGTAGAACTGCAGACGACGCTTGATCCCACAGCTCCCCGAGGAGCATTGAACTACTGGAAAGCAGACTTCATGCAGGAGCTCACGAACGAAGGCATCGACCTTGTGGTCGAGCACGCGAATCGCATGGCCTCTCCGTTGTCACAGTTCCACATCCACCATCTCGGCGGAGCAATGAGACAGCCACCGGCGGGAGCCGGGTCGGCTTTCGCGCATCGCGATGCCGGCTTCATTTACAACGTGATTGGGATGTGGTCGGACCCTTCAGAGAATGACCGTCATATCGGTTGGACGCGCGAAACGTTCCATGCAATGCGCGCGGTCAGCACCGGCCATGCTTACGTCAATTTCATGGGTGAGGAGGGTGCCGATCGAATTCGCGCGGCCTACGGCGACAACTACGAACGCCTGGCGCAGGTGAAGGCGCGGTGGGATCCGGACAACGTGTTTCGGCTCAACCAGAACATCCAACCGGCGGCGCGGCTATCAGCCTGACGACCTGTTCTGCTTGGACCGCGTGTATCGAGCCTCTTCATCGCTGACCCAGCTGTAACGGCGGCGAAGGTCCTCCGGACGTGCGAGGAGGAACGTGCCGTTGTCCCGATGCAGGTCGCCGGCGCGCGACAGCTTTGCGATGGCTCGACTGACGTTTTCGCGGCTGGCTCCAATCATGTTCGCGAGCGTTGTCTCGGTTACGTGCACGCGAATTCGAACGCCAGCGTGGGAGGCTTCACCGAAGCGATCCGCAAGGTGAAGCAGGTTTGTCGCCACCTGTCCTTCCACGTTCCGAAATGAACTGTCCGCGTTGCGAAGATCTCGCACGCGTATCCAGCGGGAATACGTCCGCAACATCAGCTTCATAAGCTTCGGGCTCTTCTCGAGCAGCTCAGCGAAGGCCCTCCCCGGCACGACCCAACAGTCGGTCGCATCGACCGAACGTGCGTCGAGCATTCGAGTGGGTGCGGGCTCGAACAGATGAAGCTGGCCGACGACATCGCCCACCGTATACAGCTCGATCACATACTCCTCGCCGTCGGGCCCGATCCGCGAAACGACGACCTCTCCCGCGAGCACGAGAAAGATCGTGTCCGCCTGATCGCCGGCACCCCAGATCAGATCACCTCGGAGGTAGCGTCGCGTGACAGCCGATCGCGCGAGCGGTCCGAAGTCGGCTGCGGAAGCGCCCGCGAAAAGCTCACTGCGGGCGAGCAAGTCCAGGGGATCCACGCGCCGGATCATATTCCGGCGGGGGATTGCGATTAGTTCTTGACCCGGAAGGAGTCGATATGAACATGAAGACTCACACGCTTGTTACCGATCAGGCCGACATCGTCTATGACGTCGCCGGCCCGTTGCCCACCGGTAATGGAAGCGCGCCGTTGTTCATGATCGCCCAGCCCATGGACGCCAGCGGCTTTCGCACGTTGGCGTCGTACTTCCCGGACCGCACCGTGATCACATACGACCCTCGTGGCCTGGGCCGCAGCATCCGCAAAGACGGCCGAGTCGACAACTCGCCCACCGTCCAGGCAGAGGACGTGCACGCTGTCATCCAGGCGATCGGCGGCGGACCCGTCGACATGTTCGCCAGCAGCGGCGGCGCGGTGACCGCGCTCGCACTCGTCGCGGCGCACCCGGACGACGTGAGGTGCCTGGTGGCGCATGAGCCGCCGCTGATTCCCGTGCTTCCGGACCCCGAGGCGGCCGACCGTGCGTGCGCCGGATTTCGCGACGCATATATGCGCGCCGGGAGGAACGCCGGCATGGCCGCCTTCATTGCCATGACGTCGTGGCGAGGCGAGTTCACCGACGACTACTTCGCCCAGCCAGCGCCGGATCCCACTCAATTCGGAATGCCGGCCGAGGACGACGGCACGCGCGACGATCCCCTTCTGTCGGATCGATCCCTCGCGATCATCAGCTATCACCCCGATGTCGCCGCGCTGAAGGCGGCACCGACACGAATCGTGATCGCCGTCGGCGAAGAGTCCATGGAAACGTTCACCGGACGGACGTCGATCGCCACCGCCGAGCTGCTCGGTCAAGAAGCGACGGTGTTTCCGAGCCATCACGGAGGCTTCATGGGCGGCGAGTTCGGGTACCCCGGCCAGCCCGAGGCGTTCGCCCGCAAACTGCGTGACGTTCTTATGCGGTAAACAGACGCTAAGGGCGATTCACAACAGCCAACAACATCACGTTCTCAATAGTCGACATCGCTGAAACGTTGTGCTCTTCTGTTGGGAGTCTCATGAAACAGCTCGTCGCGGATTCGGTGCGACGGCGATCACATCTGATTCGTCGACTCGCGCCGCTGCTGATCGTGATGGCGATGGTTGCGATCGCGCCGCCGTTGGGCGTGGCTTATGCATCGAAGCTGCCGGATGCCGCGCAGGTGTCGAGCCCAATTGCGGATGACACGCTGATCTATGCCGCCGACGGCACGACCGTGCTCGCCGACCTCCATCCCAGCGGTTACCAGCACTATGACCAATCACTGTCCGCGATGGGCACCTACCTGCCCTCGGCGGTCATTGCAGTTGAGGATCACAACTTCTACCAGGACCCCGGGGTTGATCCGGCCGGTATCGCGCGCGCCGCAGTAGTCGACTTGAAATCGGGCAGCACCGTTGAAGGCGCCTCCACGATCACGCAGCAGTTGGTGAAGCTCAGACTCGTCGGCAACGAACCGACACTGCAGCGGAAGGTCGACGAAGCGTTGCTGGCGCTCGAGGTGGAGCACCGCTATTCGAAATCCCAGATTCTCGAGATGTACTTGAACGACGTGCCGTTTGGAAACAGCAGCGTCGGTTCGGCAGCGGCTGCGCAGATCTACTTCCACAAGAAGACCTCGGATCTCGATCTGGCGCAATCGGCAATGCTCGCAGGGCTTCTTCGCGGTCCGTCGCAGTACGACCCCTTCGTTCACTGGCCACAGGCCAAAGCCCGCCAGCAAGAGGTGCTCTCGGCGATGGTTTCGGCCGGCAAGATCAATCAAGCGGATGCCGACCGCGCTTTCAAGGAAGACGTCAGCCCTCCGAACCACATGTATCTCCCGTCAAACGACGTGATCGCTCCTGGTTTCGTCGACTACGTCATCGGGAGACTGACGAGCACGTACGGCAAGGACGCGACCTATGCGGGAGGTCTACGTGTCTATACGACGCTCAACGTGGCGTTGCAGAAGATCGGTCAAAGCTCGATCTCATCGACGCAATCGGCCCTGGCATGGCGAAATGTGCAGCAGGGCGCGCTCGTCGCCATCGACCCGTCGTCAGGCGCCATCACGGCGATGGTGTCGTCTGCCAACCCCAACTCCAACGGCGGTCAGTACAACCTCGCGGTGTGGCCGCCGCGAAACCCAGGGTCTTCGATGAAGATATTCACGTACACGGCCGCGATCAACAGCGGCAAGTACACGATGACGACGCCGATCCAGGACGGTCCGTTGACGTATCAGGACCCCGGTTCAGGCCTGGCTTATACCCCCCAGAACTACGACGGCCGCTATCACGGGACGTGCCAGGTGCAGCAGTGCATCGGCAACTCGCTAAACATTCCGGCGGTCAAAGTCGAGCTCGGAGTCGGCGTGCCCGCGGTCGTCGAGATGGCGCGGGCGATGGGCGCTCCTCCATGGCAGCAGCAGTCCAACGGGACGTTCACATCCACTGATGCTGTCAACAGCTTCGGTCCGTCGTTGACCCTCGGCGGCTATGGCGAGACGCCGCTGCAGATGGCGACGGCCGCGTCGGTGCTCGCTGCGCAGGGGGTCCTGCACCAGCCGTTCGCGATCGCGCGAGTGATGCAGGACGGAAGGACCATCTACACCCATTCGGATTCGGCGCAGCAGGTGGTCGATCCACGAGTCGCATTCATCATGGCGACGATTCTGTCCAAGGACTCCAACCGGACGATGATCTTTGGTGCCAACTCACAGCTCGTGATTCCCGGCTTTTCCGTCGCGGTCAAGACCGGCACGTCGGACAGCTTCGCCGACGCATGGACCGTGGGCTTCACGCCGAAGATCGCCGTCGCCGTGTGGATGGGGAACCCGGACTGGCGGATCAAGATGACCGAGGGTTCCGACAGCTATTACGTGGCCGTGCCGGCCTGGCACAAGTTCCTGGAGCAGGCGCTGCCGTCGCTCGGAGCCGAGCAGTGGTACAACCCGCCCGCGGGCGTCGTTGCAGCGTTCGGCAACTACTACCTTGCCGGGACGCAGCCAACCTCGCCACCCTCAGCTCCTGGGCCTGCGGGTGGCACAGGTTCAGGCGGAGGACGTAAGAAGCACGGCGGCTGATCGCCGCCCGATTTCCCTCTGTTAGCATCCCGGCGTGGTTGGCGCGGAGCTCTATCGCCCTGACGAATGGAACAATTTCTTCGTCCTGGTAGGCACCGGCTCCGCTGCACTGACCGGGCTGGTGTTCGTGGCCATCTCCGTCAATTTGCGCGATGTGATTAGAGATGCGACCCACACCTATCGGGCGATAAACATGCTCAACGGATTCACGTCCGTATTTATTCTCAGCTCGCTCGCGCTGATGGGACACCAGACACACCAGACGGTCGGACTCGAATGGCTCCTCGTGTCTCTATTGGCTGGCGCGATCAACACCCACGGATATATTCGAGGTTTTAGCCTGACCGGCAGCCGTTATGCGCTCAGCCTTTTTCGTATTGCCGGTGGCAGCGTTTGCTATTTAGGACAGATTGTCGGTTCGGCGATGTTCTTGCTCGGCTTTGGCTGGGGAATATATGTAGCTGCAACAGCGCTGGTCATCAATTTCTATTTCCTCGTTTCCGGCTCGTGGCTGCTGATTGTGGGCACGCTGCACAGCGCTCGAGAAGCGTCGTTGGAGCCGTCCAACCCTACGTCGAGATAGGTTATTGCGGGGTCGCCGGCGGCGACTTAATCGATCGTCACGAGATCGCCACATGTACGGTGCCTGGCTTGACGCGCGACGCGAGGACGGCGAGCCGGACCTGCTGCTCCTGTCGCTGACCCTGACGTGAACGGGATTCGCATTCCGTCGCGGCTTTTGACCGCGTCGAACTCGCTCGCCGCTGCGGCGCTGCTCGGCTCAACCGTCTTTTCGCGCTCGCGCGGCGCCCGATGGATGCCGGAGGTCGAGCAACGGGAAGTCGATGGGCGAGAGGCCGACCTGTACGTGCCGCCTGGGCCGCCGGCACCGGGCATAGTGCTCGCACTTGGGGCGCTGCGCGAGGGAAGGCGATATCCGATCCTCGAATCCACCGCCCGCGCGATCGCGGCCTGCGGATTCGCGGTGCTGGTTCCGGAGCTCGGGCGTCTGCGCCGGCTGATCCTTGGGGTGGACGCGCTCGATGAACTCGTCGAGGCAACGCGTTACCTTCCCAGTCTGAAGGGCGCGCTCGATGCCCCCGTGGGGCTGATCGGTTTCTCGCTCGGAGGCAGTCTGGCCCTGCTCGCGGCAGGTGATGAGCGGGTCCGCGAGCGGGTCGCATGCGTGGCCGCCATGGGATCGTACTTTCGCCTCACCGACATGCTGGACGCCGCCGTTTCCGGTTTCACCGGACCGCGCGGCACCACGATGACGCTCGCTGCGCCCAGCGCGTACGCGATCGCCGCGAGCCTGGCCGATCGTCTGGCCGAGCAGGATCGACGCGTGCTGTTTGACGTCATCGATCGACAACCGGAGTCGCCCCTCGAGGCGCTGTCACGTCTCGACTCCTCGTCGGTTGGACCGACAGGCCGGCTCGTCCTCGAGCTGCTTCGTACCCGAGACCGGAAGCAGCGTGATTCGCTGATCGAAAGCGTCCCTGGGCTCGCTCAGTTGATGGCCACCCTTTCGCCTGAGCGCGTGATCGACTCCATAGACGTTCCCACGTGGGTCATGCACGACGAGCGCGACCAGTACGTCCCGTTCACCGAGTTCCGCGCGCTGCGCGAGGCCGCTGCCGGTCGCGACAACTTCACTTTCCTCGGCATCCGCTTGCTCGAGCACACCGAACCGGCGGCGCCGAACTTCAATCCGCGCGCGCTGTTCGGCGACTACCTGCCTGGCCTCAGCAGCCTGTTCCGGTTCGTGCGAGGCCCGATCGGCGCGGTCAGGCGCGCCGCAACACGGCCCTAGCTTTCTTTGCGGCTAGTCCCTGCCGGCCTCGGGTGCGAAGAGGACGTTCCAGGTGTTGAACGTCGTCACGGGAAGTCCCAGAAGGAACACCGGCGCTTCGAGGAAGAGACCCGGACCCTGGCCGGCGATGAGGCTGAGCGCGGCCGCCACCTGCAGGAGCAGCAGCAAGTGCTGCACCAGAAGGCGCGTGCCGACCGACTCGGGGAGCCCGCCCAGCTCGCGTGACAAGGTCGAGGTGCTCCAGAACACGAGCGGCAAGTAGACGGCGAGAACGACGATGAGCTCTACGCCAAGGAGCCAGTTGGGCTGGCCAGGTAAGAGCACGAGCAGCGCCACCGCTACCAGCGCGGCGAGCGCCTGAAGGTTGACGCGTGCTCGCAGTCGAAGGATCGGGCTCTTCTGTATCTCCCGCACGTGCAGCGACATCGCGACGAAGAGCAGGCCCAGCAGAGCGGCGGACGCAGATGCAGACGCGGCGAATAGATCGTGCCAGGCCATCGCCTGGAGTCCCACATTCATCGGTGAGATCCTCGATCGAGGTTTCCAGCGCGATTGTGTTGGTGATCCTGCTCAACCGGCACCGCTGGACGGCCCAGATTCGAGAGGCCAAACAGCCCAGACGCCCTGGCGACGGCCAACCGCGGGGTTTCCCGTAAGCTTCATCGCGCTCTGAGACCGATCGCCGACGGCATCTGGCAGCTCCGGGGGCTCCCAGATCACGCTGTCAACGCTTACTTTGCGGACGGAATCCTGTTCGACTGTCGCACGCGCTGGGCTGCGACCAGCATCGGCCGGCAATTACGAGAGCGGACGGTCTCCGTTATCGCGCTGACCCACGCTCATCCCGATCACTGGGGAGCGGCACCCGCCCTCTGTACCCGATTCGGCGTGCGCCTGGCGGTGCACGAGGCGGATCGAGGCATCGTGACGGGCGATGAGAGAGCCGGCGGTCATGTTGCCTTTCGCCTGGGCAAGCAGTTCCTCGAGGGTGGTGTCTGCCGCGAGGTCGTCAGCCTCAAGGAAGGCGATGCGGTGGGGGACTTCACGGTCGTGCACGCGCCAGGCCACAGCGCGGGCCACGTCGTCTACTTCCGCGAGTCGGACGGCGTGGCAGTGACGGGTGATCTTTTCAGCACGATGGACACGTGGAGTCGCCGGCGGCGGCTCGCGGAGCCGCCCGCGCACCTCTCGGTGGATGCCGCAGAGAACCGGCGCTCGATCCTGAAGCTCGCCGAGCTCAGGCCGTCAATGGTGCTGCCCGGCCACGGCCCTGTCCTCGAAGACATGCGCATGCTCGAGCGGCTCGCGGAACAGCTCGCGGAGCAGACGGTTACGGAAAAAGTCGGGTCAGCAGTCGCCTGAACAGGCGCGGTCCCGCGTCGACCGAACGCACCGGTGCCATCCCGGCTATGCGATCGTGTGTCACAGCGGCGAGCCCGTCCGCGGTCTGGCCTGTCGCCTCGATTGGTGTCCCGATTGCGACGCGGACGCGTTTGCGCAGCCAGACGTCTTTCGTTCCCGACACGCGGACCGGCACGACAGGCACCCCGGCTTCGATCGCTGCTTTGGCAAAGCCGCGATGAAAACGTAAAACCTGGTCCTCGCTCTCTCCGTAGCGGCCCTCAGGAAAGAAGCCGACGCTCCCGCCGCCGGCCAGGCAGGCCTGGATGACACGCGAGGCCGGCGGCAGGCCGTGGCCGTGTGTGACGAGGGGTAGGACACCGCCCATCAGACGGCCGACGAACCAGCGCCAGGTCGACTCGCTCACGAATGTCGCGTCGGCGACGAAGTTGATCCGAGGCACGAGAGGAAACCCGAGCACCAGCAGTGGCGCATCGAGCCACCCCAGATGATTGGCGGCAACCACGAATGGGCCGGCTGCGGGAACATTGGCGCGGCCTTCGATCTCAATTCGGAACAACATGCGCATGACGGGAAATACGATCAACCGCAAGAGCCGGTACATCCATCGGCTCGCGTCGACGTCGATCAGGCCGAAGACTGTCGCGTCAGCGGTGGAAAGCCTCTCGCTCCCTGCCTGCGTTGCCGCCATATTCACCTGCCGGCCTCAGTGTGGTCGCGTTGCCCGATGGGCGGCCAGGTAAGGATGGCTGGCGTTGACAGGGGCGTTCGACTCTAGCGGGTGATGCGCGATCAAGATCAGCAGTCGGACCGAGCACTGCGGCTGTTCTTCGTCCGGCATGGGGAAAGCGAAGCCAACCTGCTGCACGTGTTCTCCAATCGGGAGCTGCCGCATGGTCTTACGGAGCACGGACGCCGCCAGGTTGCGCTCCTCGCCGAGCACCTCGAGAGCTTCCCGATCACGAAGATCTTCTGCAGCCCGGTCCTGCGCGCGGTCCAGTCTGCCGAACTTCTTTCGCAGCAGCTGAACGTCGGACTGGAAGTCGTCGAGGCGCTCCGCGAATACGACGTGGGGAGTTTCGAGGGCTCCAACGACGCAGCGAATTGGGCGAGCTACGAGGAGGTGATGAGGGCGTGGCTGCTCGACGGCGACTCCAGGCTCAGAACCGGGGGCGGCGAGAGCCTGGAGGAGATCCAGGAGCGGTTCGGCTCATTCGTGTTCGGGCTACCGGAGGCCTTTCCGAACGGCGGCGATGTCGTGCTGCTGGCTCACGGGGGGCTCTTTCGGTGTGCGTTGCCGCACGTGCTGACAAACGTCAGTCCTCGTTACTCGTTCGCCAACGTTCTGGACCACGTCTCCTGGGTGATGGCTGAAGCGGAGGGAGCTGCGTTCGTCTGTCGTGAATGGAATGGTCGGCGCGTCCAACCAGGCGCCGGTCTTTAGTTACATTCCGCAAGGGCAGCCGCAGATGCACGCCAGGCCGGCGGCCATCGTGCTGACGCACTGAGCGAGGGCGGAGCCCGTCATCATTCCGCTTTGCGCCATCGTGCTCACGTGCTGGCCGAAATCCGGACCGGGCACGGGCATCGTATCCGCGAGCGCGGGAGCCGCGGTCGCGAGCAAGGCCGCAGCCGATGAGCCAAGAGACAACATGAGCTTTTTCATGTAGGCGATCGTCGCCTTCTCGCCCGATCACGACGAGAGCCGCACGCCACCTCAACGCTGGGACGAATGGCCTTGGCTACACACCCGGCCACGATCGAGCATCGCACTGGTCCAAAAGACCCAATTGCTCCCTGCCGGCTTCCCCTTGCCTGCGGCCAACAGCTCGCGCAGCGTAATCGCGGAGAGGTGAACCAATGAAGCGCACGATCGTCGGTCCGTTTTCGTTACCAGAGGTTCTCGCCGCCGGAGCCGCTCTGGCTGCGGCGATTGCATCGATCGCAGGGTTCGTTCCGGGTCTCTATCGCGATCGAGCGGTGGTGATCGAGCAGACCCATGGCTACGACGCGGGCAACCTGGTTGTGGTCGCAGCGCTGCTGGTTGGCCTGGGATGGTCGATCCGCAGCTCGGTTCGCGGCCGTCTCGTGGTGATCGGAGCGCTCGGATGCCTGGTCTACAGCTACGTCACCTACGCATTCCTGATCGTGCTCAACCCCGTGACCCTCCTGTACATCGCGGTCCTGGGCCTGGCGGGCTGGTCCGTGATTACGGGACTGCTCCGATTCGACGAGGGGGAGATCGAGCCGATCGAGCGCGGCCGATTCGTGTCGCGAGCAACCGGGATCTTCATGATCCTTCTGGCCGTCGTCTTCGCGTCCAACTGGCTCCGGCAGATCGGTGCGGGGGTGGCCGGTGGGCATCTGCCCGCCGATCTCGCGGCGAATGGTTGGCCGATGAACCCCGTCTGGGTTCTCGATCTCGGCTTCGTGCTCCCGCTCTTCGCGATCGGTGGAGTCGGGATGCTTCGGCGACGCCCTTACGCAATCCCGGTCGCCATGGCGGTGCTCGTGTTCATGGCGCTGCTGTCGATCACGGTCCTGTGCATGGCGGTGGCGATGGCGGTCGCCGGACAGACGCTCGACGTGGCGCTGCTCGCCATCTTCGGCATCGTCCTCGTTGTCAGCACCGTGCTTGCGGCCGCGTGGTTCCGGCCACCCCGGCCGGCCGAGCGACGCCAGGCCATTGGACGGCTGGGGACGTCAGCTCCGGCCTGAGGTACACCCCGGTGAGCGCAACGGCTCCGCGCCTGGCTTTGAAGCGTCCGGGGATTCGCGCGCAATCGCCACAACGACCTGCGCCTGCATGGATGGCATGGATGCCACAGGCGGCGGTCGTGTGGGCGATGGCCTACGGGGTGGTACGCATCTGGTGGGCGGTCGGTCCGGCCCCAGCGTTCGGTGCGCGAGGCGATCTGATCGCCTTCTCGGGCTGGGGCGTCGTCGGTCTTTGTGCCGCCGCGGCGATCGTCGCCGTCGCACTGCTGATCGCGCGGTGGTGGTGGTGGCTGCTCTTCGTCGCATGGACAGTCACGGCCGCGCTGTTGGTTTCCTGCGCCGTCCTGCTGCTCGACGTGGTGGGAGGACTCCTCCCCGGCATGGGGGTCGACTTTTACCCGGTCGGCTTTGCCAGCCGCGCCGGATGCCTGGTCGCCGCAATCTTGATGGCCGCGGCCGCCGAAGCCTATCGGCGGCGCTGGCGCAGCGCGTGCCTGTTCTGCGGGCGGACACGCATGGCCGCGCAGCCGACCAAGCCGCAGTGGTGGGCCTGGTGTGCCGCTTATCTGACGGTTGCGGGATGTTTGCTCCGGCTTGGCGCACAAGCAGCGGTTGGGTTTGGCACCTCCCTCGCACCGGTTGGCGGCTCGCTCGTGATCTTCGAGGCCGGCTTCCTGCTGGCCGGGACCGTGCTGCCACTGGCGCTCGTCCACTCGTGGGGCCGCGTTGTTCCTCGGTGGTCGCCTTTGCTTGCAGGGCGGCGGATCCCTCGATGGCTCGTCCTTGCACCCGCGTCGGCCATCGCCGTCGCGATGACGATGTACTTCGGGGTCACCGTGGTGGCGTTGGCGGCAGCCACCCTCAGCGGATCATCGGCCGGCTTCACGGGGTCCCTCCCTCTGGCGTTTTTCTGGGCGTCGGTGCCCGCCTACCTGGCCTGGGGCATTGGGCTCGGAATTGCCGGAGTCGCCTACTACCGGATGACCCGTCCGCGCTGCCGCGTATGCGGGCGGTAGTAGTGAGGACCAGATTCGTCCAAATGAGGGATTCGGAGCCGGTTTGGCCGCGGTAGGCTCTCAATGGTCGGGGGCCGTCGGGGCCGATTTTCAACGAGAGGCCGGCTGCACTCTCGCCGGAATTTGGGTCGGGGGCGGCTCGTTCCTCACTCCACGGTCGCTGGGAACACCGGCCGTCGTTCCGCAGGGCGTCCGGCCCTCTGGGATGCCGAGGTCGTGGTCTACGGTGACCTCGTGACCGACGGTATGCGGATCGAGACGCTCGAACCCGAGCGCGGGATGACGCGCGACATCCTGACGATCGGCTCGAAGAAGCACGTCATGCACGGGCTGATCGAGGTCGACGTAACGGACGTGCGCCGGCGGCTCGGCCACCTGTCATTGACGGCATTCGTCATCCACTGCGTCGCGATGGCGTTGCGTGGAGAGTCTCGGCTCAATGCAGTCAGGCGTGGCAGACATGTGTACGCCTTCGACAGGGTCAACGTGGGGATGATGATCGAGGGCGAGGAAGCCGGCCATAAGAAAGTCGGCGGGCTCATCATCCGCGACGCGGACGTGAAGTCCGTGGTGGACATCCACACCGAGATCCGCGAGGCGCAGCGGCGCCCGATCTCAGACCTCGAACGTGGGACCGGCAATTCCTGGGCACTCCGCATGCCTGGGTTTGTGCGGCGCGCCGCCCTGCGCTACATGCTCAGAAGTCCCGCGATCGCTCACCGCATGGGCCTCGTGATCGGTGTGACGGCGGTCGGTATGTTCGGCCGCGGGGCCGGCTGGGGGATAACGATCACCCCTTGCACCGTGGCTGTCACCGTCGGCGGGATTGGCCATCACGCCGTCCTTGATGGCGGCCAGGCCAAGGATCACGAGTTCCTCTGCCTGACCGTGAGCTTCGATCACGACCTGGTCGACGGTGCGCCGGCGGCGCGCTTCTCAGCGAGGCTCGTGGAGCTGATCGAGCATGGCCACGGGCTGGCTCCAGGGTTGGCCGAGACCGCTTAGGCCCGCGGCTTTCGCCTGACTCCCTCCGTACCCGGCGTCGTGGGCCATGTGGCCCTACCCCCACGTTGAGGCGCGCGATAGCGTCCGAAGCTGGAGGAGAAGATGAACAGAAGTCCTCGTGTGTTGCTCGTCGGCTACAACGGGGCCGACAACACCGGCGCCGAGGCTCGTGTCGTTGCAGCGATCAAGGACGTGCGAGCTGTGATGGGCCCAAGGGCGCTGATCACGGTGCCGACATTGAATGTCGAGAAGACGCATCGCTACATCCAGGATGCGTCGAACGTCAGCCTGGTCCAGATCCCGATCGTCTATTTCATGGCCATGCGCAAGCTCGTCCACGAGCACGACCTCATCCTGCTCGTCGAGGGCAGCGTCTACATGGATAGCTGGAGCTCGCTGCTGCTTTGGTACTTCCTGTGGCCGACGCGGCTCGCGCACGCATATGGCAAACCCTGCGTCGCGTACGCCGTCGACGTTGGATCGGCATCACCTGCAAATCAGGGTCACATCCGGCGCGAGGCCAACAAGACCGACCTGATCATCACGCGGACGCACGTCGCTGCCGAGACTCTTCGCCGCTGGGGGGTGACCGCGCCGATCGAGACCACCGCCGACCTTGCGGTGGACTTCCCGATCGATCCGAAGGACGACGGGGTGCTCCCAGCGGAATGGCCGGGCAGCGACCGAGGCGTCGTCGGCATGTCGATGGTCGACTTCTACCGATTCCCCGTCGTCGTCCGGCCGTGGGGTCCGCGGAGTGACGTGTACAGCTGGCCTGTCTACTTCACGGACTCGCCGGAGCAGCGACATCACTCCGAAGCGCTCACCGCCGAATACGTCGCGACAGCCGATCGGCTCATCGATGAGCACGGCCGGCGCGTGGCCCTCGTCTGCATGGAAGAGCTCGACGAGGTGATCGCGCATCGGGTGCAGGCATCGGTTCGCCATCCGGATCAGACGCGGATCTTCTCGGCGCGCGACCACAACGCCTCGCAGATGACCTCGGTGGTGCGCAGCCTCGATCTCCTCATCACCGCGCGCTATCACGGCAGCGTCCTCGCACTCGGCGGGCTGCGCCCGCAGATCGCGTTCGGCCACGACCTTCGGCTCAAGACTCTTTATCAGGAGCTCGGTCTCTACCCCGAGTTCTTCATCGAGGCGCACGAGGCCGACCGATTCGAGCGGCTCAACCGCGAGGTCGATCGCCTTCTGGCGCGACCGGACGACCACCTCGAAAAACTTCGGCTCGGATACCAGGACCAGCTGGCACGGGCGCGGCGCAACCGCGACCTGCTGGCGCAGTTTGTTTCACAACATGGTTGGGGGTTTCGACATGGGCGGCGTGATCTTTCTCACTGGTGGCACCGGATTCCTGGGCACACAGATCGCCAGGCGCCTCATGGGTCAGACGGACAGCCGGCTGATCGTCCTCGTGCAGGCACGTGACGCGGCCACGGCCGAGCGGACGCTGCGCCGGGCGTACTGGGATTGGCCCGAACTGAATGGTGCAGCCGGCGGCCGCATCGAGTCGGTCGCGGGCGATCTGATCAAGCCTCGGTTCGGTCTGGAGCAGGACGTCTACGACCGGCTCGTGCAGACCGTGACCCACATCATCCATTCGGCCGCCGACATCCGGCTCGGCGCGCCGCTCGCCGAGCTCCGGCCGATCAACGTCGGCGGGACTGCTCAGGTCATCGAATTTGCCAGGGCGGTGCAGGCCGACCACGGGCTGCAGCGGCTTGCCCACATCTCGACTGCTTACGTGGCCGGAACGCTGACGGGCATCATCAAGGAAGAGCCGCCGACCGGCGAGGGCGGATTCAGCAACTTCTACGAGCAGACCAAGTACGAAGCCGAGTTGATGGTCCACCAGATACGTGACCAGCTTCCGGTGTCTGTCTTCCGGCCGGCCATGATCGTCGGCGACTCCACGACGGGCGCGATCCTCACCTTCAACACCTTCTACGCGCCGATCCGGCGCTACCTCATGAACGGCGAACGGCTCGTGCCGGCCGGTTCGAATCTACGGATCAACATCATCCCGGTCGATTACGTCGCTGACTGTGTGGCCCGGCTCACCTTTGACCCGGCCGCCGCCGGCCTCATCTTTCACCTCACGGCCCCGCACGAGATGCTGCCCACCGCGGAGGAGCTGCTCGAGGTCGTCCGCAAGTGGGAGGCGGATACGCTCGGCGTGAAGTCGCCGCGACCGGTGAAAGTTCCGTACGCACTGGGAGCGCCGCTCCTGCGGCTCAGAGAAAGCCCGCTTGCGGCCCTGATTCCGTACTTCAACGAGCGCCGAAAGTTCCAGCGCGACAACGTCGACCGCCTGATCGGTCCGTACCCGCTCGACTGGCGGGTTTACGTCCCTCACCTTCTCGACTACGCCGCAGCACGTGGGTTCATGCACAACTCGCACAGGACCGTTCACGAACAGATCCTGTTCCGGCTTCGCTCGCACGCGGGGCAGATGGCCTTCCACGACATCGTCGATGGCGAGATCACAACCCGCGATGCCGTTGCAGTGCGCGAAGAGATGCTCGAAGCGGTCGGTGCGCTGCGGGCCATGGGCGTCCGGAAAGGAGACCGCGTCGCCATCGTCGGCTTGAACAGCAGCCGGTACCTCGTGCTCGACGTCGCGATCGGCCTTCTGGGCGCGGTCAGCGTGCCTCTCTACTACACGAGCCCGCCGAGCGAGATCGATGCGATCCTCGAAAGCAGCGGCGCCAAGTTGCTGTTGGTGGGGACACCGGCGATGCTCGGCCGCCTCTCCGAGTTGGGCGCATCCGTGCCGGTTGTTTCCTTCTGTCGCGGTCCGCTCCCCTCCTCACTCGAGAGATACGTGATGGAGTGGGAGGACTTCCTGTCTCGCGGCGCGTCCGACACCGAACCCGGTGAGGCTCCGGTCGAGTTTGGCGACATGGCGACTCTGCGCTATACGTCGGGTACGACTGGGGCGCCAAAGGGCACCGTATTCACGCACGCCAACCTCCGCTGGATGGCACACACGGTGGTGTCACTGCTTCCCTGGCCCACCCGCAAGGGCGACAACCACTATCTGTCATTCCTTCCACTGAATCATGTCGTCGAGGGAATCCTCTGCACCTACTCCGCCTACAACCTGCCCGGCAAGTGCGACATCTACTTCCTCGAGGACTTCCGCGGACTGGCCAAAGCCCTACCGATGGTGCGGCCGACCATGTTCTTCGGCGTCCCACGCATCTATGAGAAGGCGTGGGCTCAGCTCTCCGCCAATCGCTTCGGCCAGCTCCTGATGGGCTTGCCTGACGGGCTCGAGCAGCGCGCATTGCGCGAGGTGCTCCTCCACGAGATGGGTCTGGCCCGCTGCGACCAGTTGATCGTCGGCTCGGCGCCGCTCGGCGAGGCCATGTTCGAGGCCTATCGCAAAGCCGGCATCGAGGTACACAACGCGTACGGCATGACCGAGGCTCCGCTGGTCGCGCTCAACCGCCGTGGACGGAATCGAATTGGGACGGTGGGGGAGCCACTGCCGGAGACCGAGATCCGGATCGCGCCCGACGGCGAGATCCTGGTCCGCGGACCGCAGGTTGCGGCCGGATATGACGATCCGGCGATACCGTCACCGCTTGAGGACGGCTGGCTCCACACCGGCGATCTCGGCCACCTGAGCGAAGACGGCTACCTGGTGGTCGACGGCCGTCGCAAAGAGATGATCGCGACCTCTTACGCCAAGAAGGTCTCGCCGGACAAGGTCGAGGTCCTGCTGCGCGCCATCCCGGGCGTGGCCGAGGCGATGCTGATCGGGGACCAGCGTCCGTACTGCACCGCGCTGATCTGGGCCGAGGACCCTGCTCCGAGCCAAGACGCGTTGAAAGCGATCGACGAGGCGATCGGCGAGGCTTCCAAGCAGCTCGCACCGCCGGAGCGACCGCGGCGCTGGGCGATCCTTCGCAACGATCTCTCGATCGAGGGTGGCGACCTCACCGCCAGTCTGAAGCCGAAGCGTGCGCCGATCGTGAAGCGGTTCGGTTCGGTGATCGACGCCCTCTATGCGGAACCGGCACGCAGTGACGGCGCGCTGCATGTCGCGGATATCGAAATCCCTGTCGGAGTCGGAGCATGAACCTGACCGGCCAGATGTTGGGCATCTATACGCCGGCCTTCGTCCGCCGGCGCGCGCTGCTCGAGCTTTTCGAGGCGACGGCAAGCGCGTTCGGGGTTTCGGTTCCGCCTTCAGGCGATGCGTCCGCAGACGAGCTGCTCGGACGATATGCAGTCTTCACCGCGCAGCGGGCGACAGCCGTCTTGCACAGCGGAGAAGACACGGCGCCGATCAGCCAGAAGCTGTACGACTCCGCGTACGCGATCGGTGCGCGGCTGCGGCGCGACTTCGGCGTGAGCTCGACCGTCGACGCGATGGCCGCAGCGCGCGCCCTGTATCGAATGCTCGGCATCGATTTCCGGCCTTCGAGTGAAGGCGAGATACGCATTCCGCACTGCTACTTCAGCGGCTTCTACTCTCCGTCTGTCTGCCGGCTGATCTCCGCGCTCGACCAGGGGTTGCTCGCGGGGCTCAGCGAAGGAGGCCGGTTCGAGTTCCAACAGCGCATCACCGAAGGCGCGGTGTGCTGCGTCGCCACGTTCGCGGTCGCATCGCCATGAAGACCGCTGTGGTGATCGGAACCGGGGCGGGCGGAGCGACCGTCGCCAAAGAGCTGCAGGGCGCGTTCCAGGTGACGATGCTCGAGGCCGGAAAGCGTTTCGATCGACTGCGGCTGAGCGTGGAGGCGGTCGAACAGCTACATCAGCTGCACACGCCTCTGTATCCGCGAATGATCGACTGGGTGTTTCCTCACATGCGAGTGCGCAAGTCACACGACATGCTGCTCGTGAACGGCGTCGGCGTAGGTGGGACCACGACCCTCGCGACCGGTAACGGCGTCCGTATGGACAAGGACCTTCAAGCCATCGGGATCGATCTCGACGCCGAGTTTGCGAAGGCCTATTCGGACATTCCGGTCACGACCGGCCACCAGGCAGCCTGGAAGGACAGCACCCACCGCTTGTTTGAGATTGCGGCGGGCATGGGGCTGAACCCGCAGCCGATGCCCAAGATGGGCTGGGCCGAACACTGCGCGCACTGCGGCCGCTGTGTCCTCGGTTGTCCGACCGGCGCCAAGTGGGACGCCCGCCATTTCGTGGAGACGGCTGTGGCGAAGGGCGCAGAGCTGCGGACGAGAAACAAGGTCGAACACGTGGTGCGGGAGGATGGGCACGTCACCGGGGTGGTTGCGCGCGAGGGATGGCATCGCCGGTTCTACCCGGCCGACGTCGTCGTCCTGGCTGCGGGCGGCTTTGGGACACCGATGGTTCTCGAGCGCTCGGGCATCGCCACCGAGCCGAATCTTTCCGTCGATCCGGTCCTCTGCGTCGCCGGTGCGGTTCCGGGCGTCCACGCCTACCAGGAGATCAGCATGCCGTTCGTGGTCCAACGCGACCACTACATCCTCTCGCCGTACTTCGACTACCTGAGCTTTCTGAACGATCCGGCGTGGCGGGTCCATCCGGCGGCCGACATCGTGAGCGTCATGGTGAAGCTGGCCGACGACAGCCGGGGCGGCGTGCGACACGGCCGGGTGGAGAAGGCGTTGACCGACGACGATCGCCGGCATCTCGATGAGGGTGTGCGCCTGGCCACCGAGGTCGTCGAACGTTTTGGGGTCGCCAAGGGCAAGACCTTCCTGGGCGTCCTCAATGCCGGCCATCCCGGCGGAACGCTGCCGCTGACGCAGGCCGAGGCGGAGTCGTTCCACAACGACCGGCTGCCGTCGAATCTCTATGTGGCCGACACGAGCCTGCTGCCCAGGGCACTGGGCAACCCGCCGATTCTGACGACGGTGGCGATGGCGCAGCGGGTAGCTCGAGTGGTTCGCGAACGATTCGATAGCTAACGACCTAGAGCCGCTAAGCCATCCGGCCCTGGGACGCACGCCGCGCCGGGTCTGAACTTGGGATAGGTATATGCGCACGCTTCATGTTTCTCGCTCGGCGTTGGCGTGGACGCTCGCGGTCGCGCAGATCCTGGCCTACGCCCAGGCGGTCGTCTTTTTCGGTTGGTCCGGCATCTGGTCCGCGTCGGAGATCGCGGTTCCCGGGATGATGGCGTTCGTGGCGGTCGGGGCGCTGATCGCCTCTCAGCGCGTCCACAACCGACTCGGCTGGTTGTTGCTGCTGGCTCCGCTCCCGGTCACGATCAACGTGCTCATCGACGAGTACGCCATGCTTTCGGTGCTCCACGGCGTCTCACTGCCATTCGTGGGTCCTGCCCAGTGGATAGTCAACTGGGGCTGGACGCCGATCGTCGGGTCGTTCGCCATAATCCTCGCGCGCTTCCCGGAAGGACGGATGCCTCGCGGCTGGCGGTTCATCGACTGGTTGGCGTGCGGTGGCACGATCCTGCTGGCCGTCGGCCTTGGCATCGCCGGCGCGGGCCCGGGCAACAACGCATTCGCCGTGCGGACGGTCCCGTCAGTCGCAGGTGCGGCTCTGTTCGCCGGCTCTGCACTGCTGGCGGTCGCGATGCTGGGCGCGGCGGCGCTTTTGCTTCAGCGTTACCGGCACGGCGATTCGAAGCTGCGCAGCCAGCTGAAGTGGATACTCCTCGCCGCCATCGCGATCGCGCTCGCGTCGGTCTACATGGCTGTGGTCGAGGTGGCCTTTCGCACTCCGTTCGGTGAGGCGATGCTCCCTTCGACCGTGGTCCTGGTGATCATGCCGGTTGCGATCGGAGTCGCGGTTCTACGCCATCAACTCTTCGACATCGACCTGATCGTCAACCGGACGCTCGTCTATGTCTTGCTGACCGCCATCCTGGGCGGGCTGTACATCGGAGTGATCGAGCTGGTGCAGCGTCTTTTCGTGCTGTACACCGGCGAGACCTCTGATACGGCGATCGTCATCACCGCCTTCATCGTGGCCGCCGCGTTCACGCCGATTCAGAAATGGGTCGATGGCACGCTCGAGCGCCGCTTTGGCGGTCGCGACGCCGCGGCGCGGGTCGACCGAATCAGCTCCAGCATGCAGTCGGTGGTCCGGGTCATCGATCCACACCGAGTCGCGCATTGGTTGGTCGACGAGCTGGTGAGGGCGTTCGAGGCAGAGGGTGGTGTCCTCTACCTCCGCGCACACGA
>DASTIX010000150.1:0-32068 GCA_035717165.1 Candidatus Dormiibacterota bacterium | reverse complement strand
GGCGCCAGGACCACGAAGACGCGGCCCATGTTCAGCGCGGGATAGGCCTGGTCGACGTCGTCGATCGCGTGCATCAGCTGGTCATACGTGATGTGGTAGCCATGGCCACGGGTCAATCCCGGGTCGTTGAGGATGTACGTGTCGGACTGGTCGTAGCCCGTCACCACGAGGTAGTGCGACACCGACCATCCGGTCTGCTCGAAGTGATTCGAATAACCCGGATAGTTCGGGTTGCCGAGGCCGTGCGTGCGGACGCCGACGATCAGTGGCCGGCCGAGCGCCAGCTGATCCTTCATGTTGAGCCGGCTTGCGTCCATAACCTTGTACGCCCAGCCCATGTACTTCTGTGCCACCTGGCCCACCTGCTCTGTCGTCAGGTCCTCAGCGGGCTTCCATTGCGTGATCTGGTTGATCTCGGCGTTCGCGGTCCTGGGGTCGATCAGGCTCCCCGAGTGATCGCCATGGAGATACCGGTCGACCATCGTGAGCGACGCCTCCTCGCACGTGTGCTGGTGCGTCGCCCAGTCGCCCAGAGGCGCTTGCGGCGTGAACGGCACGGGGAGGCTGACGGCGGCGGGGAGGTTCACGGGCGGGACGTCGCTCGGCGCGGACGTGTTCAGGTCGATCGGCACGAGATCAGGGGTGACGTAGCTGACCTGCGGTCCGGCGCCGAAGAAGGCGAAGTAGATTCCAGCCGCAATGCCGACCACGGCGACCAGGCCGAGACCAACGAACCACTTGAGTGCGCCGAGCATCGCTAGCTAGAACTTAGACCGCCTTCAAAAGGTTGCGCTCCCGCGCGCGGCGAAGAGTATAGGACGCGCTTTACATCTCTAAACCGCGTTCGAGTACTGCTTCAAGGAGCCGCGTTTGGGATCTGAGGGGCAAAAAGCGGGTGGAAGTTCGGTTCAATCGCACGCCGGCCGTGCCGCTGTTCGAACTGTACAGGCGAGGGATGGTCGCCGCCCTGCTCGCCGTCGTCGTGCTTGGCGGCGTGTCGGGAGCGATCGGCCTCCGGTACCTCAACGGCGCCGCCAACAGACCGCTTCCGGGTGCCGTGAAGGTGCACGCGAAGCCGCTGCCGACGGCCGCGCCGGCCGTCGGTCAAGGCACCGAGGTGACGCCCGCCGCACTGCCCGACCACATGCTTCTCCAGGTCCCATTCACGACCCAGGCGCCTCTGAACAACTGGGGCCAGCACCAGGAGAGCTGCGAAGCCGCGAACCTGACGATGCTCCACTACTACTGGACCAACCAGTCCGCGGTCGTGATCGATCCGCATGCGGCCGACAACCTCATCAATCAGATCGACCACTGGAAGCCGCAACCCGATCTCAACGACACGATGCTCGGAGAGATGGCCGAGCAGCACCTCGGCTACTCGTACCGCATCCTGCCGAACACGCCGCAAGTGATCGCGCAGCAGCTTTCAGCGGGGAGGCCTCTGCTCGCGGAGGTGCGGACGCACGGACTCGGCAACCCGCATTACCCGGGCTACTCATCGCACTACGAGCAGACCGGATGGTCGGTGCCGCACTTCGTGACGATCATCGGCTACGACTCTTCCGGCGTCTGGCTCAACGACCCCGGGATCTCCGCCGGTCGCGGCTACCACATCAGCTACGCACAGCTCGCGCACGCCATCGACGATCTCGACCAGCATCACCCGAACCTCGCTCAGGGACAGGTGCTGCTGTTGATCGCGCCCGACGCCACACCGAAGATCAGGACGGGGATCTTCTAACTAGACTCTCGGGCGTGACCGACGAGGCCCTCGAGACCGAGGCTTCCGCCGAGCAGCTCGGCAATCGCGCCGTCAGCAACTCCATCTTCATCCTCGCCGCACGCACGGTCTCGCGCCTCGTCTCGCTCGTGGTCGTGATCGTCCTCGCCAACGCGCTCGGCGACACGCGCTACGGCCAGTACACGACGCTGGTCGTCTACTCCGGGTTGGTTGCGGTGGTGGGCGACCTCGGTTTCCAGTCCCTCTACACGCGCGAGGCGGCGCGCCATCGCGAAGAGCTTGGTCACTACCTCGGCACTCTGATCGTCTTCAGGATGGTCCTGGCCGCGGGTGCCGCAGTCGTGTTTGCGATCGCCCTGGGATTCGGCACCGGCCTCAGCTCACTGATCATCCCCGGCTGCGCGCTGCTCGTGACGACCGCTTACGCCAGCCTGCTGCGCAACACCTTCTATTCGGTGGGGCGGGCCGAGTTCGACGCCATCGCGATCGTGGCGGAGACGCTCATCCAGGCCGCGCTCATCATCTTCGGCGCCCGGCGCCAGTCAGGCGTCGCGTACTACGTGTGGGCGTACGCCGCCTCGTACACGTTCACGATCGTCTACTCGCTTTTCGTCATCCGCGTGTTTCGGCTGGGACGGATCCGGATCGCGTTCGACGTGCCGTTGATCCGGCGATGGCTTCCCCTCGCGCTTCCATTTGCGTTCACGTTCTTCCTCACGAATCTCTACTTCCGCGCGGGCTTCGTGCTGCTTCAGCAGTTCCGGTCGTTCGCCGAGGTCGGCTGGTTCACGCTCGCGTACAAACCCTTCGAGGCGCTGCAGTTCGTGCCACTCGCGATCCAGACCGTCGTGTATCCACTGCTTGGCGTCTACTTCGTCAGCGATGCCTCGAAGCTGGTGGTCACGTATCGGCGGTTCTTCAAAGTCCTCGTCCTGCTCGGGTGGCCGCTGACCGTCGGCACGTTCGTGCTCGTCCATCCGATCAACCAGATCTTCAATCGCTCCGGCGCGTTCGCTCAATCGGAGCCGGCGCTGCGCATCCTCGCTCTCGGCATCGTGTTTCTGTTCGCCAACTCCGCGTTCTACGCGATGCTCAATGCGACCAACCGCCAGGGGCTCAACGCGTGGGCGACGGCGCTCGCTGCCGGAATCAACATCGCGATGAACCTCGTGCTGATACCGCTCTTCGGTTATCTCGGCGCAAGCACGGTCACCGTGGTCACCGAGGCCGCGCTCTGCGCATTTGGCTGGTGGTTCGTCCAGCTGCAGCGCCCGGAGCTTCGCCTGCCGGTGGTCCAGCTGACGTGGCGGATCGCGGTGGCGGGATTGATCATGGGCGCGGTGCTGCTTCCGGTGAGATCGGTCTCGATATTCATCACGGTGCCCGCCGGCGCCATCGTCTACCTCGTTGCGGTGATGGTCCTGCGCGCGGTCGACCGAGACGAATACGAGACCGCTGCGGAAAGCCTTCTCTCGCGGCTGCAGCGTAACCCCCCGCGCGTGATCGTCGTTGGGGAACAAAGCGGAGACGCGTAGACTGCTGCGCGCCCTTCTCATATAGATGGCGGGAAACCTTCCAGAGCGCGTAAGGACCAAGGGGGGCCACAACCCTCGAGCGCGGATTCACGCCGCGTGGTCTCCGATCGGCCAGAAGATGCGCCGTACGGCAATCCTTCGCGGACTGGCGGCCGTCGTCGCGATCGTGTTCGTGCTCGGGCTCGCAGCCGACGCGTATGCGCAGTCGTTCTTCGACAGCCTGCCCTCGATCCAGGGCCTCGATTCGGCGGCGTTCGCAGGCGACACTCTGATCACCGACAGCACCGGCAAGGTCGTGCTCGCCGACGTCGGCAACCAGGGCGACCACCGCCTGGCGGTCAAGCTGAGGGACGTGGCTCCGGTCGCCATTCAAGCCACCGTTGCGATCGAGGACCGCGGTTTCTACACCAACCCCGGATTCGACCTAGCCGGCATCATCCGCGCCGCGTTCGACAACCTTCGCGCCGGCCACATCGTGGGTGGCGGCAGCACGATCACCCAGCAGCTTGCGAAGCAGCAGTTCCTCACTCCCGACCAGACGCTCGACCGCAAGGTCAAGGAGCTCGCGCTCTCCTACGAGCTGAGCCAGACGTACTCCAAAGACCAGATCATGGAGCTCTACCTCAACAAGAGCTTCTATGGCTCGCAGTCGTATGGCATCGAGGCCGCCGCGGAGAGCTACTTCCGCATCCCGGCAAGCAAGCTCGACCTCGCGCAGGCGGCGATGCTCGCCGGGTTGCCGCAGGCGCCGACTGAATGGAACCCGGTGCTCAATCCGGACGCCGGCAAGCTGCGCCAGACCGAGGTCCTGAATGCGATGGTGCGCGCGAACTTCATCACGCAGGACGACATGGACAAGGCGGTGGCGGAGAAGCTGACCTACTACGCGCCGACCAACAGCTACCTCGCGCCGCACTTCGTCGACTACGTGCTCGCGGAGCTGCGGCAGCTGGGATTTCAGCCCGGCATCCAGCAGCTCAACGTCAAGACGACTCTCGACTGGAACAAGCAGCAGATCGGCCAGGACGTCGTCCAGAGCAACCTCTCGAGAAACCTGTACCGCGATCGCAGCGGGCAGCTGTCCTCGGGTCTGGTGGCGATCCAGCCGACGACCGGCGACATCTTGGTCATGGTCGGCTCGCCGAACTACAACGCCGATGCGGGCCAGATCAACTACACGACGATCCCACGCAACATGGGCTCGTCGATGAAGCCGTACACGTACGGATCCGTGTACAACGCGCGCGCCGCGACAGTGGACACGCCGGTATACGACGGACCGTCGCCCCTCATCTATAAGGACGCGTACAGCACGACGAAGTTCTACAACTACGACGGCAAGTCACACGGCGTGCTGCCGCTCAAGAAGGCGATGGGCAACTCGCTCAACATCGCGGCGGTCAAGGTCGAGCTGTCGATCGGAGTGCCCGCGGTGCTGTCATGGATGCGCAACCTGGGCGTCTACCCGCGGTACGTCAACCCCGACGGCAGCTACAGCCCGACCGCGCCGGCGGACGAGTACGGCCCGTCGCTGACGCTCGGCGGTTACCCGATCACGCTGCTCGAGCACGCCAACGGAATCGCTACGTACGCCGACATGGGCGTGTACCACAGCCCGCAGGCCGTGCTCACAGTGACCGACTCGCACGGCCAGGTGCTGTACCAGGACCACCCAGATCAGCGCGCGCGGTTGGCGATCGATCCCGGCGTGGCCTACATCATGGCCCAGACCATGGCCGACGACCAGAACCGCTGTCTGATCTTCGGATGCAACAGCGCGCTGCACTGGAGCGACCGCACAGTTGCGGCCAAGACCGGCACCACCGACAACTTCAAGGACGCGGTCACGGTCGCGTTCACGCCCGACATGGCGACCGCGCTGTGGGTCGGTGACATCAAGGACAACTCGCACACGATGATCGGCGGGTCGGACGGCGTGTTCGTCGCCTCGCCCGGCGTGCACGAGTTCGTCTCTCGAGCACTGGCAGGCGTTCCCGGCAACCGCTGGTACACGCCGCCGGCCGACGTCGTGGCGGGGCCGAACAACAGCTGGTATCTCTCGGACACCACGAAGATCGACAAGCTGCCCGGTGACGCGCCTCCGACGCCGACGCCGAGCGTGGTCGCGTACACGCCTCCGCCCGACCCTGGAACGGGACCGGTGCTCGCGAGCCCGCCATGTCCTACGCCGGCCCCGATCAAGCCGACGCCCTGCCCCTGATCTGAACTCGGTCCGAACGTAGAATTCGGGCTCGATGCCCGAGCCTCTCTCCGTCGAGACCGAGCGCCTGCCGAAGAGCCAGGTCGGCATGACCATCGAGGTCCCGGCCGCTGTCGTCGACGCGACGTACGACCGCGTCCTCAACCGGCTCGCGTCGCGCGCCAAGATCGAGGGCTTTCGTCCCGGCAAGGCGCCGCGTGCGCTCGTCGAATCGCGCATCGGTCCGGCGGCTCTGCGCGAGGAGGTCGTCGAGACGATGGTGCCGCAGGTCCTGCAGCAGGCGCTGGACGAGAAATCGATCGACCCCATCGACAACCCGGACATCGAGGTGCTCGAGCTCGAGCGTGGAAAGCCGGCAAAGCTGAAGGCAACCATCAGCGTGATGCCGGACGTCACGCTCGCCGACGCACGAACTCTCAAGGTCGAAGCGCCCGATCACACACACGAGGTGACGGACGAGATGGTCGAGCGCCGCCTCGACGACCTGCGCGAGCCGATGGCGGAGATCACGCCGGTCGAGCGGGAGGTGCGCGTCGGCGACATCGCAGTGATCGACATCGACGTCGACGTCGACGGCAAGACCGTCGAGTCGGAGTCACGCAAGTCGACCGAGGCGGAGGTCAAAGAAGGCGTGCTGCTGCCGGAGCTCCTGGAAGTTCTTCCGGGGACATTCACGGGCGAGACGCGCGAAGCGAAGGTGAAATTTCCCGACAGCAACAGCAACCCCGACCTCGCGGGCAAGGACGCGACGATCCGCGTGACCGTGCAGGGCGTGAAGGAAAAGATGTTGCCGGCGCTCGACGATGAGCTCGCGAAGAGCTTGACGAACGGCAAGCAGGAGACTGCCGACGCTTACCGCAACGCCGTGCGCGAGGAGCTCGAGGAGTCGGCGGCTGCGATCACCAAGCTCGAGCGCGAAGACGCTGCGCTCAAAGCACTCGTCGACGCCTCGACCGTTGAGGTGCCAGAGGCCCTGGTCGACCGCGAGCTGACGAGCCAGCTCGAGTCGCTCGAGCGCACTCTCAACCGCCAGGGACTGAAGCTCGACCGTTACCTGCAGTATCTGGGCAAATCGATCGAACAGTGGATGGCCGACGAGCGGCCGGACGCTGAGGGACGCCTGAAGATCGACCTGGTCATCAGGGAGTTCGCCCGCCGCGAAGGCATCGAGCCGTCGGAAGAGGACACGCTCAAGTTCATCGACGAGGAGGCGAAGGACGACGCCGATCTGAAGACCCAGGCCGCCGAACTCAAGAAGAGCGCCTCGGTGCGGCGCTACTTCGCCTCACGGCTTCGCCGCCGGCGCGTCCTGGAGCGGCTGCTCGAGTTAGTTCCCGCCGGATCTTGACGGCATCCCGGGAGGCCGTGTCTAGAATGACGTTGTGCGCGACATGACCCGGTTCCAGTATCCATCCAGCTACCTCGTCCCCATGGTCGTCGAGAACACCGGCCGGGGTGAGCGAGCGTTCGACATCTACTCGCGACTCCTCAAGGAGCGCATCGTGTTCATCGGGACGCCGATCGACGACCAGGTGGCAAACCTCGTCGTCGCGCAGCTGTTGTTCCTGCAGTCCGAGGATCCGGAGAAAGAGATCGCGCTGTACATCAACAGCCCCGGTGGTCAGGTGACCGCGGGCCTGGCGATCTACGACACGATGCAGTACATCAAGCCGCCGGTGTCGACCATCTGCATCGGCATGGCTTACTCGATGGCCGCGGTTCTTCTCGCCGGTGGCGCCCATGGCCAGCGCTATGCGCTGCCGCACGCGAACATCCTCATCCACCAGCCGTGGGGCGGGATGCAAGGACAGGCGACCGACATCCAGATCCACGCCAAGGAGATCCTGCGCACGCGTGAGCAGCTGAACCAGATCCTCGCGCGCCACACCGGTCAGAAGATCGAGAAGGTGACGCAGGACACGGAACGTGATTACTTCTTGACGGCGGAGGCTGCCAAGGAGTACGGATTGATCGACGACATCATCCTCACGCCCACGAAGCCGGGCGCGATAGACAAGACCAAAGAGCCAGAGAAAGAGAAGGAAAAGGTAGCCGCCGGATGATCTTCCGACGCAGAACGAAGCGAGATGAAGCCACCAGGCATCGCGCGAAATGCTCGTTCTGCGGCAAGGCTCAAGGTGAGCGAGGCCTTCGCCTCATCGCGGGCCCAGGAGTGTTCATCTGCAGCGAGTGCATAAGCCTTGCCAACGAGATGCTGTGGGGCCATAATCCCCCGGCGCCCGCATCACCTTAAGGAAGCAAAAACTAGGGACCAATGAACGAACGAGAAGACCGCCGTCGCTACACCCGCTGCAGCTTCTGCGGCAAGGGCCAGGACCAGGTGCGCAAGCTGGTCGCCGGGCCCGGGGTATTCATCTGCGACCAGTGCATCGACCTCTGCCAGGAGGTCCTCGAGGACGACAACCGCTCCGCCGGACAGAAGAAGCAGAAGACCGGCTTCATCCCGAACCCGAAGACCATCTGCGCCGCGCTCGACCAGTATGTGATCGGCCAGGAGCGCGCGAAGAAGGTTCTGTCGGTGCAGGTCTACAACCACTACAAGCGAATCTCGGCGTCGAAGTCGGTTGGCGACGTCGAGCTGACCAAATCGAACGTCCTGCTCGTCGGCCCGACCGGCTGCGGCAAGACGTATCTCGCTCAGACACTCGCCAAGATCCTTGACGTTCCGTTCGCGATCGCTGACGCGACGAGCCTCACCGAGGCCGGCTACGTCGGCGAAGACGTCGAGAACATCCTGCTTCGCCTGATCCAGGCCGCGGACTTCGACATCAGCCGGGCCGAGCGCGGAATCATCTACATCGACGAGATCGACAAGATCGCGCGCAAGTCCGACAACCCATCGATCACGCGTGATGTGAGCGGCGAAGGCGTCCAGCAGGCGCTGCTGAAGATCCTCGAGGGTACGGTCGCGAACGTTCCGCCGCAGGGTGGGCGCAAGCATCCGCACCAGGACTTCATTCAGATCAACACGACCAACATCCTCTTCATCTGCGGCGGCGCTTTCGATGGCCTCGACAAGGTCGTGGAGCAGCGCATCGGGCGGCGCGCGATCGGATTCGGTGCGCCGAACAACCGGCTCGAGAAGAAGGTCGTCAGCGAAACCCTGAAGTACCTGCAGCCGCAGGACCTGTTGAAGTACGGGTTCATCCCCGAGTTCATCGGCCGCCTGCCGATCATCGTCACGCTGCATCACCTCGACCAGCAGGACATCGTGCGCATCCTCACCGAGCCGAAGAACGCGCTCGTGAAGCAGTACCAGAAGTTCTTCTCGCTCGACAACGTCGAGCTCGTGTTCCAGAAGGGTTCGCTCGACGCGATCGCCGAGCTCGCGCTGCTGCGCGGAACCGGCGCGCGCGCGTTGAAGTCGATCATCGAGGAGGCGCTCCTCAACTCGATGTTCGAGATCCCGTCGCGACCAGAGATCAAGCGGTGCATCATCTCCGAGCGCTCGATCCGCGATGCGCTGGAGCCGGAGTTCGAAGTGGCCGAAGAGACGGAAGGGCCGGCACGCGCGGTGGGGGAGTCGGCCTGATCCGCAGGACCCGGTTCCTTGGTTTCGGTGGGCCCATCGTCGCCAGCGCCTTGATACTCAACGCCATCGCGGCCCACGCCTTCGGCCCGTACACGACCGGCCAGGTTGGATACGACTATTCGTATCCGCAGTGCTCGGGCGCGCCGGCGCCGTCCGGCGCGTGGAGCTTCGGCATCATCGGGGCCAACGGCGGCCGCCCGTTCACGATGAACTCGTGTTTCGGAACCGAGTACTCCGCGGCGCCCCCGCAGGCGTCGGCGTACATCAACACGGGCTACGCGAAGGCCTACCGCAGCAACATCACGGCGGGCTGCCAGACCGGCGGCAACGAGGCGTGGCAGATCGGCTGCAGTGAAGCCGAGTACTCCCTGAATCACATCAGCGTCACTCCATCGATGTGGTGGCTCGACGTCGAGACGGCCAACAGCTGGTCATCAGGCAACCTCCAGCCCAACAGGGACACGATCCAGGGCGCGGTCGACCGCTTTAAGTCGCTCGGCCAGGTCGGCGTCTACTCGACGGCCTCCGCATGGAGGAGGATCACCGGTGGCAGCTTTACGCCGGCCGGCGTCGGCGGCGACTGGCTGCCGGCGTCCTCGTGCAGCGCTGCGACGGCATTCATGCCGGGCACGCAGGTCTGGCTCGCGCAGGCCACCACGAACAACGTCGACGTCGACACCGCCTGCTGAGTCTCGACAAAATCAGCGGACGGCCCTAGCATTCAGCCGATCCTTCAGGCGTCGTTAAGGGCCGGGTTGTCGGCCCGTGGAGGTTGGGCGATGGCGGCACAGGTGACGGCGACGCGGCAGGTGTTCGATCACCACATCGGCGCTCTCGTCGCCGGGGACATCGACGGCATCATGGCCGACTACTCCGAGGAATCCGTCGTCATCGGGCCTCATGGAGTCACCCAGGGCCTGGAGGCGATTCGCGAGCTGTTCCAGAGCTACCTCGCGACGCTGCTGAAGCCGGGAACATACGAGCTCTCCGCCGATACGGTGCACGTCCACAGCGACATCGTCTACGTCATGTGGCACGCGAACTGCACCGGCGCGGACATCACTTTCGCCGCCGACACGTTCCTGATGAAGGACGGCAAGATCGCTCTCCAGACGTTCGCGCCGAAAGTGGAGCCGCACGCCTAACCCTCCACGACCGCGCCGAGCCGAGGCGCTAACATTCAACTCACCATGAGCCGCGATGTACGCGTATCCGTACCGTCGCCGGCTCAGTCGCGCTAACCGCGACAAGGTCGCCGGCGTCACGAGACCAGCCATATGGATGAAGCACGCCCGATAACAACCCAAGCGACTGAGATGCCCAAGGCATTCGATCCACAGGCCATCGAGGCCCAGTGGTACGCGCGCTGGGAGGCGGACGGTCTTTTCGTTGCCGACGCGCAGAGCGACAAGCCTAAGTTCGCGATGTGCTTTCCGCCGCCAAACATCACCGGCGAGCTCCACCTCGGACACGCGCTGCAGACGGCTGTGTACGACACGATCGCGCGCTACAGGCGCATGACCGGCGACGAAGTTTTGTTTCTTCCCGGCTACGACCATGCCGCGATCGCGACGCAGAACGTCATCGAGAAGCAGCTCGCGAAAGAAGGCCTGACCAAAGAGCAGATCGGCCGCGAGAAGTTCGATGAGCGCGTCGAGCGCTGGTACGAGCAGACGGGCGCGACGATCATCAACCAGCTGCGCCTTCTCGGTGCGTCTATGGACTGGACTCGCCTGCGTTTCACGATGGACTCGCGCTACTACCGCTCGGTGATGACCGCCTTCGTCGCCTTCTACGAGAAGGGCTGGATCTACCGCGCACCCCGCATCGTCAACTGGTGTCCGCACGACCGCTCCGCCATATCCGACCTCGAGGTCGAGTGGCAGGAGCACCAGGACACCCTTTACTTCATCAAGTATCCGATCGACGGCGGCGGCGACGTAACGATCGCGACCGTGCGGCCGGAGACGATGCTTGCCGACACCGGCGTCGCGGTCAATCCCGCCGACAAGCGCTACAAATCGATCATCGGCAAGACCGCGGTGCTGCCTCTCGTCGGCCGGAAGCTGCCCATCGTCGGAGAGGACGCGGTCGAGGCGGAGTTCGGCACCGGTGCCCTGAAGGTCACACCGGGCCATGACCCCCTCGACTACGAGATCGGGCAGCGCCATGGCCTCGAGATGGTCAACGGGATGCACGAGGACGGGAGCATGAACGTGCCCGGACTGCCATACGACGGGATGGACGCGCTGGAAGCGCGCCGGCGGATCGTCGATGACCTCAAGGCGCAGGGCCTGCTCGTCAAGGAGGAGCCGTACACGCACGAGGTCGGCCACTGCGATCGGTGCCATTCGATCATCGAGCCGCTCATCTCAGAACAGTGGTGGCTGCGCATGGAGGAGATGCGCGACAACTCGGTCGCCGCTTCGGCGGCCGGCCAGGTGCGGTGGCATCCCGAGCGCTACGAGCGCACATACCTCGACTGGTTGCGCGGGCTGCACGACTGGAACATCGGCCGCCAGCTGTGGCTGGGTCACCGCGTTCCCGTTTATTACTGCGAGAACGGCCACGTGACGGTGTCCGTCGAGCGGCCGGACACTTGCGCCAAGTGCGGCAGCGCGACGCTCGAACAGGATCCTGACGTGCTCGACACGTGGTTCTCGTCCGCGTTGTGGCCATTCGCGACGTTGGGATGGCCGGACGACACCGATGACCTCGAGGCCTTCTATCCGACCGACATCAACTGCACGGCGCGCGAGATCATCAACCTCTGGGTCAGCCGGATGATCATGACTGGCCTCGACTTCATGGGCGAGGTGCCGTTCGCCGACGTGGTGATCCACTGCGTCGTGCAGGCCGCCGACGGCCGCCGCATGTCGAAGTCGCTCGGCACCGGCGTCGATCCACGCGACCTGCTTGCGAAATACGGCGCCGACGCTCTGCGTGCATGGGCGACGTCGGTCGCGATGTCGAGCCAGGACGTGCGCTTCGACGAGAGCCGCGTCGAGGGCTACAGGCGGTTCTGCAACAAGCTGTGGAACGCGACGCGCCTGATCCTGAGCTCGCCTGGGACGCAAACGGCGCAAGCCCCAGGTTTCATCGAGCGGCAGGAGCACCTCGAGGACCGCTGGATCCTGTCGCGCCTCTCGAACGCCGCGTCGGCCGTGAAATCGGGGATCGACACGTTCGCGTTCCAGGACTCGATCAACGCCGCGTATGCGTTTGCCTGGAACGAGTTCTGCGACTGGTACCTGGAGGCGATCAAAGACCGTCTTCGCGAGGGCGACGCGTCAGCGCAGGACGTCGCCTATCACTCGCTCGACAACCTTCTGCGCCTGCTGCATCCGATGATGCCCTTCGTCACCGAGGAGCTGTGGTCCAGGCTGCCGGGCACGCGCGACTACGTGATGCGTCAGCCGTGGCCGGATCCGAGGTTTGTCGATCCGGAAGCTGAGGAGCAGTTTGGGCTCGTGATCAAGATCGTCGAAGAGGTGCGCGGCCACCGCCAGGCCGCCGGGGCTCCGCCCCGCGGAGGCGCGCTCGAGCTCGATCGTTCGGTCGGCGAGACGGTCGCCAACCTCGCGGCGAGGCTGGCGCACGTGGAGCTCGTCGACGAGCTCGGGGCGGTGGGAACTCCTCTTGCGGTCGTCGCCGGCAAGGTGAGCTTCCCCGCGGGAACCGGCGACGCACGCCGGGAGCGAGAGCGAAAACGCTTGCAGGACGACCTCGACAAGACCCAGGCGCGACTCGCCAATCCCGACTTTCGGGACAGGGCGCCGGCCGAGGTCGTGGCCAACCTGGAGGAGCGCGCGACCGGGCTCCGCGAAGCGCTGGAAAGACTGACCGCCCGAGAATAGTTCGCGGCATGCCGTCAGCCGCCGTCGCCGCGCCGGTCGTCCTGCCGCTGGCCGCGGCAGCCGTGATCGCGACCCTCGGACTCGCGGGCATCAACGCCGGCCGGCCCGCAGCCGCGGTCGGCGCATGGGCGACGGTCGCAGCGCTACTGGCGATCTGGCTGCCGATCCGTGCCTCGGTTGAGCTCGTGCTCGGGCAGCTCGGCTACGGCTCCGCGCTCGACCTTCGCCTCGACGCCGTCAGCTTTGCCTTCGCGCTGATGATCGTGGTCCCGGCCGCCATCCTGCTCACCTTGCAGCCCCGGCCGTGGCCCGACACCACGATCGCACTGCTCGGAGTCGGCTCGGCGGTCGCCGCCGTCGAGGCGGGTGGCGTCGTGCTCACCGCGATCGCCGGAGGAACGGCGGCGACGGTCGCGATCGTGCTGCTCGACACCGAAGATCCCGACGCCGAGCGCCCCTCGTGGGGATTCGTGCTCGCGGGCTGGCTCGGCCTGGCGCTCGCCGGAGTCATCCTGCAGGTCGGCGGAGGCACCGCCGTCTATTCGGCGGTACCCGTGAGCCAGTTGACTCCTCCGCTCTTCTCGTTGCTTCTGGCATCGGGCCTGTTGGTCTCATCCCTCGTGCCGTGGCGCTCGTGGCCTGCGGCGCTGTGGAGCCGGCCGTCGCTTCGCGCCGCCGGCATCACCCTGGCGACGTTGTTCCCGCTCGGCTTCTACCTCCTCGTCCGCGTCTACGAGATGGGCGATGGCCGCTACCCGGCGACCGTGTTCAACGTCCTCCTGTCGATCCTCGGTCTCGCCATAGCCCTCGCGGCGGCCGCGCGCGCGCAGGCGGCGCCGACGCGGCGCGAGTTTCTCGCCGAGGTCGTGCCCGGGTTTGGCGGTTTTGCCTTGACGTCCATCGCGCTCGGCTCTCCGCTCGGTCTCGCGACCGGCATCGTTTTGCTCGCGGCCGGGGTGGCGCTGATCGCGTGCCTCGCTCTGCTTCCCGACCGTGCGGGGATCGAATCGGTCGTGACAATCGCCGCCGCGGTCGGGCTTCCGCCGAGCCTCACTTTTGCCGCGCGGGTCCTTGGCATCGAAGCCGCCTTTGAGGCCGGTGACTTTCTGGGCTTGATCGGTCTTGCCGGGGCGGCGACATGGGCGGTATGGGTAGTCGCCGGCGCGCGCGCCATCGGCCTGCCTGGCGGTCGTGGACATCCCGCGGCGGAGACGTTTCCTTTCGTCGCCATGGCGATCGCGCTGCTGGTGCTGGTCGCCGGCCCGGCGCTCGCGTTGCTCCAGTCCGGGTACGCGAATCCCGTCGCCGCCCAGGTGATGCGGTCGCAGTCGGCGGCGCTTGGGGGCGGCCTTACCTCGGTCGTCACGACGTCCAGCCTGCTGCCGGTCGCGACGCTGTTCACGCCGCTGCTCGTGATCGCGGTCGCCGTCTACTTCGCGACCAATACGAGGGCCATTCGCACGCAGGCGCGGCCCGCGCTCTTTGCGGTCCCAAGCCTGCAGCTCGCCGAGCGCGTGCGGGCTGCATTCCGCAACGCGACCGTGCCCGAGGAATACCGCTCGATCTTCAACCTGCGCGAGCTCGAGTCGGCCGCGGCGCGCGGCAATCCGATCGTTTGGCTCGTCGCGCTCGTTGCGCTCGGCTTCGCAGTGACGCGCTTTTGATATCGCCCGCGGCCGGGATCGTGGTCTGGCTCGGAGCTTCGCTGATCGTCGTCTCGGATGGACGCAAAGGCCTTGCGGTCGGGATCGCGTTGACGACCGTGGGCCTCGCGACGTTCGCGTTTCTGACCGCCGGCCCCATCGCGGCGATCGCTCTTGCTCTAGGAGGTGCGGTCGCGGCCACGCGACGCTATGTCACCGGAGCGGAAGGGTGGGCGATCCTTCCTCCAGGCTCGACACCGCGGCTCGTGCTTTCGCTGGCCACGGCGCTGATCGCCTTCTGGGTTGCCGCGGGCCTGACCAGCGGCTCGTACGTCTCGCTCAGGTTCGGCGTCATCGTCGCGGCTGTACTTTCTGTGGCGCGAGTCCTTTCGACGAACGAGCAGACCGCGTTGTTGAGCGCGGTGGCCTTGCTGTCGCTGAGCGCCGCGGTCGCCACCGCGATGGGATCTTCGATCACGAGCCTGTGGCCTTATCTCGGGGGCGCGCTGGTTGCCGCAGCCGTGGGCTGGCTGCCGTTGAGACGAGTGAGTGCTGCCTGAAGCAATCGAGCTGATCGTCATCGCCGGCGTGGCACTCGCCTTTGCGGTGGCGTTCGCGCCGATTCCAGGAACGAGGCGACCGCTGCTCGTTCGGGGTGCGGCGGGCTTGATCGGAACCGCAGCCATCGCCGCGGTGCCGACGCTCGACATCGCGGTGCTCGTGCTGCTCGCCCTCGGAGTCCTGCACGCCGCCGTGTCGGGAACCCGCTCGTTCGCGACGAGGCTGCGTCCTCCGTTCATCGCGGTCGCGTTGATCGCGCTCGGGCTGATCCTCGTGCGCGTCCAGGGTCCGGACATCCTCGCGCGATTCGGCGCCGTCGGACTGGTGGCCGGCCTGGCCGCCGGCGTCGGCGTCCTTCCCTACCTGCATCCGATCGAGTCGGATGAGGCGTTGACGGCATCACCGGTCGCGTGGCTTGGCTTCGTCGGTCCGGTGCTGGCGACGGTAGTCGTCCTGCGCGCGCAGGGTTTGCTGACGGTCGACGCCGGTGGTGCGTTTGCCGCAATGCTGATCGGCCTCGGCCTTCTCAACATGGCGTGGGCCAGCGTGGGGTCATGGCTGACCGCGGATGAGATCGCGGCGTGGCGCTATTCGTTCGTCGCCGACTGGGGTCTGGTCCTGTGCGGATTCGGACTTACGGTCGTCGACGGCCGGCGGGGCGCGCTGCTCGTGCTGTTCAGCATCCTTGTCGGACGGTTGCCGCTGTACCTGCTGTCGCGCCAAGCGATTCGAGAGAAGACGACGACGCGAAGGCCGATCAACATCGTCGTCGCGGCGGCGCTCGCGGGATCGGCGCCGTTCGTCGGGTTCGCTGCGCGCATCCTTCTGCTCCGCGCGTCGACACAGATCGCATGGCCGCTCGCGGTGGTGCTGGCGCTCGTGATGCTGCTGTGGCTGCCCGGATCGCTTCGACTCGGCCGCAGTCTCGGACAGCCGCGGGGGAGGCAGGCTCTGGGAGTGGCGCTCATCCTTGCGGTCAACGTCGCCGCCGGGCTGTATCCGCTTCCCCTGCTCGCGGTCGCGCAGCTGTGATAGACCTTCTGCTCGGCATCGCGTCGCACGCGGTGGCGCTGCTGCTCTATCCCGGCCTGGCGACGATGGTCGCCTTCGGCCTCGTCGCCGAGCTGGTGTGGATGCGGTTGAGCTCGCGCGAATGGGAGTTGCCGGAGCTCCCGCGACGCAGGCCGTCTCCCGTGGTCGGGATCGTTGCGCTCTGCGCGGTGGTCGCCGCGGTCCAGACCGCGGCTCCGCTCAACCCGGTGCCGGGTGACGAGCGCAGCATCGTCCTCGCCGCGGTCGGACTGGCGTTCACCGCCTGGGCGGAGCTCGCTCTGACGGTCGAGTTTGTCGCCGCCCCGGGCCTGATGCTCCTCGTCCAGGCGTGCTGGCTGCTCGCCGTGCTCGGCCCGGCGGTTCAGCCGGAAAGCCTGCGCCCGCAGGTCCTGGGCAACCTGCTCGTGCCTTCGCTAGTGCCGGTCAAGGTCGCATGCGCATTCCTTTATCTGTTGTGCCTGCCGGCGCTGCTTCGGGTGTGGCCGTTCGCTCCGGCCGGAGAGCGGCGCGGACGGCGACGCCTCGACGCCGAACGGATCCTGACGTGGTTCCCCTACTGCGCGCTCTTCACGACGCTTTTCGTGACGCCGTCGTCCGACGATCTGATCGGCCTGCTTCGCTTCTTTGGCATCACTGTCGCGGTCGCCGCGCTTGTCATCGGCGCCGGTTTGGCGCTTCACCGCCGCGGGGAGCACATCGTTCGAGGGCTTTACGTGCGAGGCGTCGCGCCGTTTGCGGGAGTGGTGGTCGTCGTCATCGTCGCGACTTCGATCCTCATGCGTTAACCACCGTCTTCGATCCCCACGAAGTCGCAGCCTTCGGCTTGACTTCGTGGGGGCCCCTAGATTCGCGGGCGCGCGGTGTATAGTCCAGCGCGCAACTCGCCCGACATAACTTGACCAACGTCTTGAATACGTCTTGAACGTCGTCACCTCCGTGTTGGGGATCTGGTCGGCCGACGTCGGCATCGACCTGGGCACCGCCAACACGCTCGTGCACGTCCGCGGCCGTGGCATAGTCGTCAACGAACCGTCGGTCGTCGCGGTCAGCAAAAGCACCGGGCACGTGCTCGCGGTCGGCACAGAGGCGCGACGCATGCTCGGCCGCACGCCGGCGGACATCGTGGCCACTCGACCGTTGCGCAACGGCGTGATCGCGGACTTCGAGCAGACCGAGCAGATGATCCGTCATTTCATCGCGCGCGCTCATGGACGCGCATGGCACGTCAGCCATCCACGCGTGGTGCTCGGCGTGCCGTCGGGGGTGACCGAGGTGGAGAAGCGCGCGGTCACCGACGCTGCGACGATGGCCGGGGCGCGTGAGGCGCATCTCATCGAAGAGCCGATGGCCGCCGCGATCGGCGCCGGCCTCCCGATCCGATCTCCCGGCGGTTCGATGATCGTCGACATCGGCGGTGGCACGACAGAGGTCGCGGTCATCTCGCTCGGGGGCGTCGTTGCCGCGACGTCGGTGCGCGTCGGGGGCGATGAGATGGACGATGCGATCGTCCAGTACGTGCGCCGCAACATGGGTCTGCTCATCGGCGAGCGCACGGCCGAGGACATCAAGATCGCGATGGGATCGGCGTTTCCGATTCCGCAGGAGCGCTCGTTCCTCGTGCGCGGGCGCGACCTCATAAGCGGTTTGCCCAAGACGGTGGAGATGACGAGCGCGCACGTGCGCGAAGCGCTATCCGGCGTGTTGATCGACATCGTCCGGGCGGTGCGCTCCACGCTCGACGCCACGCCGCCCGAGCTCGTGGAGGACATCATGGAGCGCGGCGTCGTGGTGTGCGGTGGCGGCGCGTTGCTCGCAGGGCTCGACAGGCTGTTCGCGCACGAAACGTTGATGCCGGTGCGGATCGCCGATGACCCGCTCACGTGCGTCGTGCGCGGCACAGGAATCGTGCTGGAGGAGATCGACAGCCTCGGCCGCGTTCTCCTGAAGACTCGTCGGGCGCGAGCGCTCCGGACTTAGATGTACGGAGCGAAGGGCTCGTCGCACGCGACCGGGCTCTTCCTCACTCTCTGCGCCGCGATGTTGCTGCTCGCGATGCTGAGCCAGCAATCATGGGCCGCCGGCCCTCGCGGTGCCGCCAAGAGCGCGCTCGCGCCGCTCGAGGAGACGATGACCTCTGCCGCGAACGGCGTGACACGCGTCGCGTCGATCTTGGGCGACGTGTCGAGCCTTCGCGCCGAAAACGCGCGCCTCCAGGCGGCGGACGAGCAGCTGCGCCGGCAGGTGGTCGAGCTCGACGCGGCGGCGAAGGAGAACGCCCAGCTCCGTCAAGCGCTGTCGTTTCAAAAATCGTCAGGGCACAAGGTCGTCGCTGCCGACGTCATCGGCACCGGCCCTGACGCACTTTCGCGCACGATGGAGATCGACCGCGGGACTGCGGATGGGATCAGGGCCGGCATGGTCGTGGTCACCGGGGCCGGCTTGCTCGGCCGCGTGCGCGAGGCCGGGCCGCACGCCGCCAACGTGCAGACGCTCGCCGATCCGCAAAGCCGGGTCAACGTCTATCTCTCCCGAAACGGGCTGCAGGGCACGATCAGCGGCGGCCCGGCCGCGCTGCAGCTCGATCTTCAGCACACGATCGGGGTGGTCGCCTCGTCTGGTGATTGGGTGTTGACCAGCGGCATCGGAGGCACGTATCCGCGCGGTCTCGTCGTCGGCGAGATCGCGACCGTGACGCATCGCGACACCGCGACTTCGGACCAGGCGCAGGTGGCGTGGGTGAACGACCCGACCAGCGTCGGCTTCATCCTCGTGATCACCGACTTCGTTCCGTCGTGAAAAGGGTCGCGGCGCTTGGCGTGATGGTTGCGCTCGCGCTCGTGCAGGTGACATGGGCGCCGCGGATCTCGATCGCGGGAGCGTTCCCCAACCTCGTTCTCGCCACGGTCGTCGCGATCACCTGGATGAGCGGCGTACGCGCCGGCATGGCATGGGCGTGCATCGGCGGCGTGCTGCTCGACCTCAGCGCACCTGGAGCCGTAGGCCCGCATGCCCTGGCTCTCCTCACCGCCGCCTACGTGACGAGTCTTTGGGCGCGCAACTTCGAGTCCGCGCATGCTCTGCACGCCGCGCTCACCGCGGCGGCAGGCACGGCCGCTTATTCACTCACGCTGGTCCTGACCGACGGATTGCTCGGACAGCCCGGAATTGATGCCGGAATCTTCATCAGGTTGGCCGTCGCAGCGGCCGTCTACAACGCTCTTCTGACTCCTTTCGCACTCGAGGCGATGCGGAGATTGCGCGCGCTGGTCCGCGAGGGTCCCGAGCCCGCTTGATCCAGCTCGGCGGAGGGGAGCTGCGACCGAAGTGGTCGCTGCGCCTTCTCTCGGCCGCGACTGCTTCGCTTGCGTTGATCGGCGTTCTCATCTTCCAGCTGGCGCGGCTCGAGGTGACCGATGGCTCAAAGCTCGCGGCGCTGGCGCGTGCCAACTCGATCCGCCATGTGGTGCTCGAGGCCGACCGCGGGATCATCTACGACCGGCACGGCGCGCCCTTGGTTGCCAACAGCCCGGCGTGGAACCTCACCGTGATCCCGGCTGCGGTTCAGGGCCCCGAGCTCGCCGAGCTCTCCAAGGTCATCCGCGTGCCCGAGGAGACGATGGCGGCCGAGGTGCTCGGCGCGAGGGACGGATACGCGCCGCTCACGCTGAAACCGAACCTCTCTCAGGCCGAAGAGCTCGCGGTCAACGAGCGCCTGCCGGATCTCCCCGGGGTCTACATCGCCGAGCACTCGATAAGGACGTACGTCGACCCGCTCGTCTTCGGCCATGTGCTCGGTTACGTGGGACCGATCGCGTCTCCCGAGCTCAAGCGGCTCGAGGCGCAGGGCTATCAGCCGGACGAGATGGTCGGGAAAGTCGGTGTCGAGGCCGGGCTCGAGCCGTACCTGCGTGGGACGGACGGATGGGCCGACGAGGAAGTCGACGCGCGTGGCGTGATCGTCAAGGTCGTGGCGACGCAGCCGCCGGCCGCGGGCGAGGCCGTGTTCCTGACGATCGACGCTTCGCTTCAGCGTGCAACCGCCGCATCGCTGGCCGCAGGCCTTGCGCGCGATGGCAAGACCGCGGGCGCGTCGGTGGTGATCGACCCGCGGACGGGCGAGGTGCTCGCGATGGTGAGCCTGCCCGGTTACGACACGAATCTCTTCACGCACGGAATCTCGCAGGCCGATTACTCGAACCTGCTGAACGATCCGAACAAGCCGCTCCTCAACCGCGCCATCGCGGGGCAGTACGCACCCGGGTCGACGTTCAAGATGGTCACGGCAACGGCGGGATTACAGGAAGGAAAGATCACAGCGCAGACGCTGCTCAACTGCCCGCCGTACGTCAACGTCAACGGGTGGATCTATCACAACTGGGCGAGCTACAGCCTCGGTTACATGAACGTGGCGAAGGCCCTCGCCACCTCGTGTGACACGTTCTTCTATCAGGTCGCCGCGATGGTCGGTGACGTCACGCTAGCGAAGTACGCGCGCGCTTACGGATTCGGCACGGCCAAGGACATTGAGCTTCCGGGCGTGATGGCCGGGCTGGTGCCTGATCGCATATGGAAGCAGCTGCAGTGCGGCGTGCCCGATCTCAACTCCGACGCTTGCAGGTGGAACGAGGGCGACACGATCACGTTCGGCATCGGCCAGTCGTATCTGCTGACCACACCTCTCAACCAGGCGGTATACGTCGCGGCGCTCGCGAACGGCGGCCGCGTGTTGAAGCCGACGTTGGTCGGGTCGGTGCGCGATGTCGCCGGGCACGTCCTCGCCAAGCTGCAAACGGTCGTCAGCGGAACCGTGCCCGCGTCGGCGGCCAACATCATGGCCGTGCGCGAGGGCATGCGGGAGGAGATCAACCGGCCTTACAACATGAACTACTGGTTCCGTGCCGCCGGCGTGCCTGCCGACGGCGGGGGCAAGACCGGAACCGCGCAGTGGGGAGGAAGCGGGCTCGATCTTCCGACGCACGCATGGTTCGTCTTCTTCGCACCCTACGTGCAGCCGGAGGTCGCGCTTTCGATCTTCGTCGAACGCGGCGAGTTGTCTGAGGTCGAGGCCGCGCCGATCGGCGTGGACATCATGAAGTTCTATCGCGCCAACGTCGGAACGATCCGCGCGTGATCCTTCGGATGGACCGTTTGCAGCCGATGCTCGCAGCGATGCTCGCTGCGGTCGGCGTGATGACCGTGTTGAGCACCGGCGCCGATTGGATGCGGCAGATCGTATGGATCGTTCTCGGGCTCGGGGCGTACGTTGCAGCAACGATGTACGACTACCGAAGGCTGAGGCCGCTCGCGCCCGCGCTCTACGTCGTGATGCTCGTGCTGCTGCTCGCGGTGCATCTCATCGGTCACAGCGCACTCGGTGCGAGGCGCTGGCTTTCGGTTGCGGGATTTCCGCTCGAACCGTCGGAGCTGTCGAAGCTTCTGCTCGTCGTCGTCCTGGCCGCCTACCTTTCGCGCGAGGAACGCATCACCTGGCGCGCGTTTGCAGGCGCGCTCGCGCTGGTCGCCCCACCGGCCGCTCTCGTGCTGGTCCAGCCGGACCTGGGCACGACCATCGTCCTTCTCGGTATCGCGGTCGCGATGCTCTTCATCGCCGGCGCGCGGCCGGCGCAGCTCGGCGCCGTCCTGACCGCGGGCATCGTGGCGGTGCCGATTCTGCCCCACCTGCTGCACGGCTATCAACGGCGGCGGCTCGAGATCTTCCTCGACCCTTCGCACGATCCGCTCGGCGCCGGCTACAACCTCCTGCAGGCTCGGATAGCCGTCGGCTCCGGCGGGCTGCTCGGACGTGGCTGGCTCCACGGCCTCCAGGGACAGCTCGGTTTTGTGCCGGAACGGGCGACCGACTTCGTCTTTGCGACCTACGCCGAGCAGTTCGGGCTCCTCGGTAGCGTCCTGCTGCTTGGGATTTTCGGTCTGCTCCTGCTGCGGTTGCTCGGCACCGCCAGCGTGGCGCCCGATCGCTTCGGCGAGCTGCTCGCGGCTGGCGTCTTCGCGATGGTTCTGGTTCAGGTCGTCGAGAACGTCGGCATGAACATCGGCGTCTTGCCGATCGCCGGCATCCCTCTGCCGCTGATCTCGTACGGTGGCTCGGCCACGATCACCACGCTGGCGGCGCTCGGAATCGTCCAGTCGGTGATGGTGCGCCGCCGCCACGTCGTGTTCGAGGAAAGGCCGATTTCCCTCCTTGGTACAATTCGTCGCCGTGCCCAAGCCTGATGGACCGCTGTCGGCTGTCGTCGTCAGTGGCGGCAAGCAGTACCGGATCGCCCCTGGAGATCGCATCCTCGTCGACCGCCTGAGCGCGGAGCCTGGATCGTCGATCAAGCTCGGGCGTCTCGTGCTGTTCGCCGAAGGCGGCGATGTGAAGGTCGGCACGGCGCTCGAGGGCCTCGATGTGGACGCCAGGGTGCTCGCCCACCGGCGCGGTCCCCGGACGGAAAGCTTCCGCTACAAGTCGAAAAAGCGCGTGCGCGTGCACGGCGGCGGGCGTTCCTATCTGACGGCGCTGGAGATCATCGCCGTCGGCGGCGTTGGCCTCGAGAAGCCGGAAACCGAAGAGGCGCAGGAGGAGAAGCCGAAGCGAGGTCGTGCCAAGGCTGCTCCCAAGAAGAAGGTCGAAGAGCCGAAAGCCGAAGCGACCACGGACGTCGGGCGCGCGCAGGGCGCCGCCGACAAGAAACCCGCAAGGCGACGTACGAAGAAGGAAGAGACGGAATAGATGGCACACAAGAAGGGCGGCGGCTCCTCGCGCAACGGCCGCGACTCGAACCCGCAGAAGCTCGGCGTGAAGATCTTCGGCGGCCAGCAGGTGAACGCCGGAGCGATCATCGTCCGCCAGCGCGGGACCAAGATCGCGCCGGGCACGGGCGTCGGCCTCGGTCGCGACAACACGCTCTTCGCGCTGGTCAGCGGCGAGGTGAAGTACGAGCGTGTCGGCAAGGACAACCGGCGCGTGACGATCCAACCCAACGAGCAAGGCTGATACCAGGCAGTTCATCGATTCCGCGCGCATAACGGTGCGCGGCGGTCACGGCGGAAAGGGTTCGGCCTCCTTTCGGCGTGAGCCCTTCGTCCCGCGCGGCGGTCCCGACGGTGGCGACGGCGGGCGGGGAGGATCCGTCCTCATCAAAGCCACCAACGAGGTGACCGATCTGTCGCAGTTTCGCCGCAAGTCGCGCTGGCACGCGGAGGCGGGTGGCGACGGCGCCGGCGGACGGAAGACCGGCCGCAGCGGCGCCAACCTCGTCCTCGATGTTCCTGTGGGAACCATCGCGCTCGATGCGGACGGCGCTGCCGTCGCCGATCTCGACAGTCCCGGCGCGACCGCAGTCGTGGCTGAAGGCGGCATCGGCGGTCGAGGCAACGTGCACTTCAAGAGCTCGACCCGCCGTGCGCCTGACTACGCTGAGCCGGGGCTCGGCGGCGAAGAGCGCGAGCTGACCCTCGACCTGAAGCTGATCGCCGACGTCGGGCTCGTCGGTCCGCCCAACGCGGGCAAATCGTCGCTGCTCAGAGCTTTGACGGCAGCGCGGCCAAAGGTTGCGGACTATCCCTTCACCACCCTGGACCCCGAGCTCGGCGTCGCGGATGTCGATGGCGTCCGGTTCGTGATCGCCGACATTCCCGGCTTGATCGAGGGGGCGGCGCAGGGCGCCGGCCTCGGTCAGCGCTTTCTCCGCCACGTCGAGCGCACGAAGGCGCTCGTCTATGTGCTCGACGGCGCGGCGCCCGATCCGTGGAAGGACCTCGAGACCGTGCGCCACGAGGTCGCGCAGTTTTCGCCGGCGCTTATCGGGCGTCCGCACATCGTCGCAGTCAACAAGGTCGACCTCGAACCTGCGCGCAAGCTGCGCGCGCGGACGCGCCGTGCCGGCGTCCTCTTCATCTCGGCGCAAACGGGCGAGGGGCTGCCGGCGCTCGGGCGCGAGATCGCTGCGCTCGTGGCGTCGACGCCGGCGCCGCAGGTTGTCATCGCACCGAAAGTGACCAGATTGCGTGCGCAGGTGGGCCGTGACCTGTCCGTCGAGAAGAAGGGTTCGGCGTTCATCGTCCACGGTGAACGCGCCGAGAGGCTGCTCGAACGCTTCGACCTGGACAGCGAGGGAGGCCTCGCTCGATTTCAATCCGAGCTGGATCGGCTCGGCGTCAATAGGGCGCTCGAGTCTGCCGGCGTGCAGCCGGGCGACACCGTCAGGATCGCCGGCGCCGAGTTCGAGTATCAGCCGTGAAGATCGGCATCCTGGGCGGGACATTTGACCCGATCCACGCCGGCCATCTTGCCGCGGCGCGTGTGGCGATGGACTGCGCCGGCCTCGACGAGGTGCTGTTCATCCCCAGCGCCACGCCGCCTCACCGCGGTCCCGCCGACGCGAGCGCGGACGAACGTCTCGAGATGGCGCGACTCGCGACCGCCGGGGAGCCGCGGTTCGAGGTCAGCGACGTCGAGGTTCGGCGCGGCGGAAAGTCGTTCACGTCCGAGACGGTGCGCGAGTTGAAGCACGCTCATCCTCACGACCAGCTCTTTCTCATCCTGGGCTGGGATGCGGCGCGCCTTTTCTCCAGCTGGCATGACCCCGATCGAATCCGGGCCGACGCCTCGATCGTGGTCATCGGCCGGCCGGGCACCGAGGCGCCGGCGTCGGATGACCTGAAGGCCGCCGGTCTCGATCCGGAGCGCACGGTGCTGTGCCTCGAGGGGACGCCCGACATCTCTGGAAGCGAGCTCCGGACGTCACTGGCGAGCGGCGAACCGACCGGAGACTGTCTGCCGGAGCCGGTCGAGAGATATATCGCCGAGCGCGGTTTGTACAGGGATAATCATTAAGTTGGCTGCTGAACGGACCCGGCGACTTACGCCGCTTCAGCTCGCCCGTGTGCTGCGGAACGCCGCGACCGAAAAGAAGGCCTGGGACCCGGTCATCATCGATGTTCGCGAGCAGACGTCGGTGGCCGACTACTTCGTGATCACGGAAGGCGAAACGGACCGGCAGGTCCGTGCGATCGCCGACGGGATGGTCGAGGCGGCCAAGGCGAAAGATCGCAGACCGCTCGCGGTCGACGGCTACGACGATGCGGGATGGATCCTGCTCGATTTCGATTCGGTGCTGGCACACGTGTTCCTGCCGGGGGAGCGGTCGTACTACGACCTCGAGAGCCTGTGGGCGCCGGCGGCGAAGAGGCGGCGGCGCGCGGCGAGCGCTTAGTCGCCTATATCAGCCATTCGACGCGGCGAAAACCCCGGATAGGCGCGCCTATCCGATAGTTAGATCAGCTGCGAGTAGCGGTCGAAGATCTCGCGCAGCTCCCCAGGCGGCTCGACGCGGTGCTTCTTCATCACCTCGAACAGGCTCAGGATGTGGCGCACGCCCGCGAGCGTCACACCCTTCTCGCGCGTGAGGTGCTGGATGACCTGCACCTTGCTGATGTCGCGCTGTGAGTAGCGACGGCGATTGGTGGTCGTGCGGTGGGGTTCGATCAGTTGCGCGTCCTCGTACAGCATCAGCGTGCGCGGATGCGTTTCGAGGATCTCGGCGGCAACGCTGATCGTGTACAGCGGTTTGTCGAGATCGCTGAACGATTGATGCTGGCCGCGGTTGGAGTTGCGAGTGTTCACGACCATCAGTGAAGCGACTTCAAAACCGTGATGATCGCCGGTCCGAGCAAGACGATCCACAAGACGGGAAAGATACATCCCACCATGGGAAAAACCATGCGCGATGAGGCCTGGGCCGCGCGCTCCTGCGCGCCCTGGCGCTGACGGCGCCGCATCTCCGTCGCCTGGACCCGCAGCAGCCGCGCGATGGGCACGCCCATCTGGTCCGACTGCACGATCGACTCGACGAGATGGTGCAGGTCGGGCACTCCGGCCATGTTCGCCATGTGCTCGAGCGCGGCCATGCGGGGCCGGCCGAGCCGGATCTCCCGGAGCACCTTGCCGATCTCGTCCCCAAGGGCGTTGTGGAAGCGCTCGGTGATGCTGAGCAGTCCCTCGTCGAGGCTCATCCCGGACTCGACCACGAGCGTGAGCAGGTCGGTCGCCTCCGCCAGCGAGCGCTGGATCTGGCGGCGGCGCTGGCCGATGCGCTGCTCCAGCCAGAGTCCTGGAAGAAGGAATCCGAGTACCGCGAGAACGCCTCCGAAGATCGGCACCTGCAGGAGGGTCGGCATGCCGAGTGGGGCCACGAGGCCGAGCGCGAGTCCGACGATCGCAAGCAGGGCCGCGGTGCTGTACCGCACCGCCTGGAAGCCGGCGGGAGTGAGACCGCCGGGGTTGCCCGCCTGGCTCAGCTTTTGCCGGATCTGCAGCGCTGTGCTGGCGGGGAGGCGGGACACAGGCCGAAGCATCACCTCTAGCTGCTTGACGAACGTCTGCCGCGGCCGCGCGTGCGCCATGGACGCGCCATTAGCGGCCGCCGCGCGCACCTGGTCGATGGCGATGAAGTAGGCGAAGATGATCACGCCGCAGATCACGCCCGCCGCGAGCGCTATCGGAAACATCGGATCATGCCTCCAACGACGTCATGCGGCGGATGAGCAGGTTGCCGATCAAGATCATTGCGCCCGCGAACACGAGCAGCCCGTAGCCGATCCACGTGCTCGTCATCGGCGCGTAGTAGCCGGGGACGAACACATACAGCCCGAACGCAAGCAGGACCGGCAGGCCGGTGATGATCGTCGCCGACGCGCGTGACTGCGCGGTCAGCACGCTCATGTCGCGCTTGGTCTGCAGGCGGTCGCGCAGCGTGTCGCTGATGTTGTCGAGCACCTCGGCGAGGTTGCCGCCGACGCGGATGTGCAGCAGTATGGCGGTGACGATGAACTCGAGGTCGGCGCTGTTGATGCGCAACAGCAACGAGCTCAGTGCGTCCTCGACCGACGTGCCGAGCGTGATCTCCGTGGCGACGCGCTCGAACTCGGTCGAGACCGGCGGCTGCGATTTGTCGGCCACGATCTCCAGCGCCCGGTCGATCGCATAACCGGTCTTCAGTGAGTTCGACAGCAACTGCAGCATGCTCGTCAGCTGCTCGTTGAACTGGTTCTGCCGGCGGCGCTGCAGGTACGCGACGACGAGCGGGGGGATGACGTACCCGACCGCACCGAGGATCAGTGGGCCGACGGAGACGCCGAAGCGGAAGAGCCCCATCAGCGCGCCGAGCGCGACGACGCCGATCCGCATGAGCAGATATTCGGGCGCCGTGATGTTCAGACCTGCGCGGGCGAGGTCTTCGCTCAGAGTCGGCTTGCCTTCCTTCTTGCGGCGCTGGCTGAGGTTTTCAGCAGCGGGTTTGAGCAGCCGGTCGACGAGCTCCCGTGGGGTCGCGCGCCCCATCGGGGCACTCGGAGGTTGCGAGCGCACGACGTCCTTGCGCACCTTGTCCAGCGCCCAGAAGAAAACGAAGATGGCGGCCGCCATGGGAACGGCGACGATTACCTGCGGGGGTAGGTTCACCAGCTAAAACAGCGAGGGAAAGTCGGCCTGGATGACCTGCAGGGTCACACCTTTCGCGTCACTGACACTCGGGCATTTCGGGTCTGGGTTCTTGGCGCCAGGTGCGTAGTCCTCGTACGACTCGAGCGTGTACTTGAGCGACGCGTACGTCAAAAACCAGGTGATGACCTCCGCCTCGCACTGTGTGACGACCACGGTCAGGCTGCTCGCGCTCGCGTTTCCGGTCGCCGCCGCGCTGCCAACTTTGATCACGTGAAGCTGGGTGAAGATCGTCTTGTCGGCGACCTTCCCGTTGCTCGACACGGTCGCTATCACTGAGATGTAGTCGCCGGGCTGGATGTAGTCGGCGACGCCCTGCTGTTCGCTCGTGGGGATCGTAAGCGCGACGTAGCCCTTCGGGATCGCCAGGTACTCGGACTGAGCGCCCAGTGCCTGATTCGGCTTCGCGACGTCGTTGGAGGAGACGAACTCGCCGCTGAAGATCGTCACCAGGGGAACCATCCCCGCGACCTGGTTGACGGTGGTGAAGTACAGCTTCGGGTAGTCGGAGGGCACGTTCAGGCTGCGCGTCATAAGGTCGCCCGCCGCGATCGGGATTCGTGGCTGGAGGTCCTTGGCGGCGACCACCACGGTCTGCTGGGGGCTTGAGTTTCCGGCGCTGGCGTTCAGGGCTACCAGGACGAACGCGACGATCACCAGAAGGGCCAGCACGATGCCGAGGAGGGTGAATGGCCGGCGCGAGGTAATTGCGCTAAAGGTCCGCAAGGCTGGCCAATCATAGGCAAGATATGCCGTTGCGGAGCCCCCCTAAGTTGACAGTCAAAACGGTACATTCGCACCAGTCGGGCCAGTCCCTGGTCGAGTTCGCGGCGTCCTCCGTCGTCCTGCTTTTGCTGCTCGGCGGGCTCGTCGACATCGGTCGCTCGATCTACGTCCAGGAGTCCCTCTCCAATGCCGTCCGGGAAGGCGCGCGCCACGGGGTCTGGTACGACGCGCCCAGCCTTTCCCACCCTTACCTCTACGACGCGCAGATCAAGGCGGCCGTCGACGCGGAGCTGGCGACGATCTCACTTCCCGCCTCGGTCCTGAAGAACCCCGGAACGACCTGTCCGAGCGTCACCGACGGCAACGGTTCGCACAACCCGCCGTTCGCATCGTCCGCTTATCCGCCGGCCGCCAATCAGCCGTGGCTGTACATCTGTTACAACAACACGCCCGGTCTGGACTACACGGCGCCGGCCACGAACATGGGCCAGCTCGACGTGAACGTGATCGTGCTCTACACCTACGGTCCGCTCACGCCCCTCGTGAAGAGTCAGTTCGGGTTGTTCCAGGTCGCGGCCAACGAGCACATGACGGTGCAGGGGACATGAGGAACGGTCAGCGATCACAGGCCCTCATCGAGTTCGCCCTCGTCTCGCCGGTCTTGCTCCTGCTGACCTTCGGCGTCGTCGACATCGGCCGGGCCGTCTTCTACTACGACACCCTGAACCACGCCGCCCGTGAAGGAGCGCGCGTCGCGGTCCGGGCGTCCAACCAGCTGCCCACCTACAACGACGTGATCAACGCCGTGACGGGGCAGATGGCGGGCGCGCCGGTCACGGCGCCGTGCCCGCAGGGCCCTGTGACGGCCGCGACCCCGCCGGCCAACTCGGCGTGGGTCTACGTCACCGAACCAAACCCGCCGGCCACGGTGGAGACGACGCCTCCCCCGAACGCTCCGGGCGGCGAGTACTCCACCGCCGCGGCCGGGTCGTGCAGCGCCGTCAACCCGGCGCTCGGCAACCAGCAACTGCAGGTCACAGTCCGCTTCAACCTGGTCCTGATCACTCCGATCGTCGCTCAGGCGACCGCCAACCACATCCTCCTGTCGGCCTCCGCCGTCTTTCGCACCGAGTACTGATGGGGGACCGCCAACGGGGCCAGGCGATCGTGCTGATCGCGCTACTGCTCACGATCGTCATCGGCATGGCCGCGATCGCCATCGACGGCTCGCGCGCATACGCACTGCGCCGCGACATGCAGGCGGCACTTGACGCGGCCTCGCTGGCTGCGGGAGACAAGCTCCAGGTGACGGGCAGCTGGTCCGGCGCCGAGCAGGCCGCGTCCAGCACTTTTGCGTCGAACATGCACCTTTACGCGGCGCCGTCCTGCACACCCTGGGGCACGCCCGCCGCGGCGGCTTTCACGGTGACCTGCACGTACTCGGACGGCACCGTGCTGACCGAGGTTGCCCGTACGCTAGGTGCTCAGGGCAGCCGGTTCACCATCTCGGCGACGCGTCAGCTCCAGCTCCAGTTCGGCCGGGTACTGACAAACGGGACGGTGCCCACGGTCGGAGCTGGCGCCACGGGCAATGTGAACAACCTCGTCTACAGCCCGGCCGTTGCCGGGCTGAATGGATCCGGCTGCGGTGGCACGTCGGGCAATGCGATCAGCGTCAACGGAACCGGCACTCTCTCGGTGACAGGGGACGTCGTCGCGAACGGCGTCGTGTCCGTGGCGGGCGGCGGCCTCAGAGTCGCTGGTGACACCTACAGCCGGTGTCAATCGAGCATCTCGGGTGCCGTCAACGCGTGCTATCCGAGCGGCGCGGCGACCCCGTGCACGTATCCCGACATTGCCGGCACCACCCAGCAAGGCTTTCACCTGTCGGATCCCGGATACCCACCGCCCCCCGTTGGCGGCGGTGCCACGATCTCTTCGAGCAACGTCGTCGTCCTTCCGGGCGTCTACGCGTCGCCTCCGATCCTCATCGGCGGTGGCTGCTGGTTCTTCACCGCGGGGGTCTACGACTTTCAGGTCGGCGCGATCAACCTTGGCGACATGGTGAGCAACGAGCTCAAGCCGCCTGACGAGCCCGACCCGTCGAACAACACGGTGCGATCCGCCAACCAGTTCTGGAACACCAACGGTGTGCACTGCGCAGGATCCGCGCAGGTGTCGTCGGTATCCGGACCGCATCCGGTCCCGACGGGCAGCTGGGCCTTCGTCGTGACCTCGGTCAGATCGGACACCTACGCAGGCGTCTCCTATCTGCGCGAAAGCGCGCCGTCTATGTGCTACTCGATGTCGGTGACGACCGCCGATAAGAACCTGCAGATAGCGGTCAGCAACGTCCCCGGGGCGACGTCCTACAACATCTATGCGTCCCCGCCGTCGGCGGGCGGTACATGCGCCGGGCCGTTCGGGCTGGCGGCCAGCCTGGCCGTCTCCGGCCCGGTCCAGAACAACAACCTGGGCGGTTGTCCGGCGGTGACCGGCTCTGGCTGCTCGCTCGGCAACGAGTCCATCAACCTCGACGGGTCGGTGCTCGGAGGTTCGTTTGCGCCGAGTTCGACGGCAGCGCCCGGCACGACGGGCGCGTACCCGCCGAATGGCGAAACCGCACCAATCGCCGCAGGGCTGCCGAATCAGAACGCCGGCCGGGGGAATGGCGTCACCGGTGACCGCGCCAATGAGAACGAGTGCAGGACGGCAACCGGCGCGGCAGCGAGCTGCCCCTCCGCCGTGACGCCCGGCGCGGTCGAGCTCTACTTCCCCAACGGCGCCTGCCTCGGCACGTCGAACAGCAGCGACACGTATCTGTTCAGCGGATATCAGTACGACTGGATCAGCGCGTACGAGCCGACCGGCAACACGTGCTTCAACGTGATCGGCGCGCACGGCAACAGCGCGTTCATCGGTCTTTTCTACGCGCCGGATGCGTCGATGAGCGTGACCTCGGCCTACGTCGAGGAAGGCCCGGCGACCGGAGGCATGATGCTTGGCTCGATCTCGTTCAGCGGATCGCTGCCGGCGATCATGTTCAACTCGAAGTACGCGCCGGTTCCGCCGGCGACGAAGCTTACGAGCTAGCGCTCAGCTCCGGTTCTACGGCCGCCCGCTGTTCTGCCGGTCCGGCACCGTTTGACTCGTGGTCGCCGTGCGCCTCCAGGTGCGCGATCTGCCGGTGGAGCGCCGACACGGTCTTGACGTCGCCGAGCTCTTCGTAACGCTCGATCGCCCCACGCCAGGCCGCCTTGGCGTCGTCGATCTTGCCCAGGCCGACGAGAGCGTGCGCTCGCATCGCAAGAGCCTCTGCGCGCTCGCGCGTCTTTTCCGCGGGCATGAGCTGGATCGCCGAGTCGACGAGGCGCAGGACCTCTTCGAAGGCGCCGACGTGGAGGGCGTTCGTCGCCGCTTGGGCCAGGAATGTCGCGGTACGTAATGGATCCGCGGCAGTGCCGGCCTGGTACAGGTGATAGCCGATCTCGCTCGCGTGGTCGGGGGCGCCCTTGCCGTAAACCCTCTCGAGGGTGTCGGCGACGGCGAGGTGATAGGCCTGCAAGCGCGGCAGCGGAAGCTGCGCGATCACGCGCTGGCGCACCAGCTCGTGCGCGAATCGGTACGTCTCCTTCATCGCGGCGACGAGGAAGTGGCCGCGCGTCGCCT
>DASTIX010000149.1:0-57495 GCA_035717165.1 Candidatus Dormiibacterota bacterium | reverse complement strand
ATCACCACCACCGAACCGCTGCCGGCGGTCCCCACGAAAAGGCGTCGACCGTCTGCGCTGTAGTCCATGAGGTCGGCCGTGGGCGCAGTGGTCGAACCGTCGACCATGACGTCGTCGATGACGTGCATGAACCCTGGAGATGCGGCGTCGGTGTCGATGACCGCCACGTGTCCTCCGTCCATGCCCGCATAGAGCCGCTGGGTCGGTGGAGCGAAGGCCAGCCCGTTCGGCGCGGCCGGAACGTCGACCGGACCCTTGAAGCGCGGCGCTCCTCCGGAGACGTCGACCACATCGACGGCCTGGTTGGCCTGGTCGGCGAAGTAGAGCCGATGACCGGACTGGTCCGCCGCGACGCCGTCGAAAGTCCCGGCTGCGAGCACGGGCAGAGATGCCTGGTGGACGTACGAGTCGCAGCTGCCGCAGGCGCTCAGGAAAGCCGTGCCGATGAGGCCGGCAAGCACAGATGTGACGGACACCGCGCAAGCCGCTCCAGCCGACGCCAGCCTTCCCCCCAGCCGCATCCCACCGAGGGAACGTGCCGGCTAGGTCAAGTACGTTTCGGGCTCGGGCGGACCTGAGCCGGTGCGCCGGTCGCGAGCACCTCGGGCGGGCGCCTCGTGGCGAGCGCCGAACCCGCCAGAACGAGGGCGAATCCGACCAGCATCCCGAACGTCAACGACTCTCGCAGCACCGCCACGCCGAGCAGCGCGGCAACCGCGGGATTGACATAGGTGATGACGCTTGCCCGCACCGGGCCAACCTCCTTCACCAGCTCGAAATAGAGGAAGAAGGCGAGAGCCGTGCAGATGACAGCGAGGACGATGACTGCCGCGAAGACACCGATGCTCGGCATCGCGTGGGGCCACTGAAGGACTCCAAATGGCGCGTAAGCGAGGCAGCACAACGCGAGCGCAACGCCGTTCACGGTGAACGAAGGGACTCCGGTCAGGTAGCGCGCGAAGATCGTCGGACCGAGCGCATACCCGATCACGACGACCGCCATCTCGAGGAGCGCGACCGCGTTGGACGCGCGGAGGTCGAATCCCACTATCAACGCCACGCCGACAAGACCGATCAGCAGCCCGGCAAGATTCGTGCTCTTGATCTGCTGGCGGTTGCGAAACGCGATGCCGATGAGGAGAGTGACCAGCGGCACCGCCGAGATCAGCAGGCCGGCGAGTGCGCTCGAGATCTGCTGCTCGGCGCTGGAGAGAGCCAGCCAGGGAATTCCAACCTCGACTGCGGCGAAGACGACGATCCACGGCCACGCGCCACCGATTCCACGCAGACCACCACGAGTCAGCGCGATGGGCAGCAGGATGATCGCCGCAATTCCGGTGCGAATGAAGACGAGAGTCGCCGGCGTGATCTCGCCAACCGCGATGCGGATGAAGAGGTACGGAATGCCCCAGATCACGCACATGGCGGCAAACAGCAAGAGACCGCGGCGAGTCATGGACCTGTAAACCTACCGGCCGGCGCCGCTAATCCGCCAGGTCAGGCCTCGATGAAGGTCGTCGCCGTCTCCCGAATCGCCGATGGTGCCCGTGACGCGAGGTAGAAGTAGAGGCCGACTCCGATCAGCATCCAGACGACCACGACGGCGGGCGCCGCGCTCGCCGGCGAAGTCAGGCCGACGATGCCCAGGCCGCCGAAGTCTATGCCGAATGAGGCCACGAGCACGGGGATGAAGATCAGCGTTCCGATCACCGGCACTATGAGGTTCCACACGACGTTGAACTCGTCGCGCTGGTGCCGGAGATAGAAGACGACGTTGGCCACGTTCGTGAGGATGTAGATGCACACGATGACGAGCGTCGCCACCGTGCCGAGCAGCGCAAATGCGTTGAGCGGCGTCCCCGACGAGCCCGTGTTGTAAAGCGCGAAACCGAGGCCGACCGCGATCACGATGCCGAGCGCGCCCTGAAGGTGGATGGCGTTCGAAGGAGTCTTGAACCGCGGATGCACGGTGGCGAGCGCGCGCGGCAGGATGCCGACGCGTCCCAGCGCGAAACCGACGCGTGATGCCGCGTTCGCGCCCGCGTTGGAGTTGGCGAACGCGCTGTTCAAGATCGCGAGAAGGACCAGGATCGAGAGCGGCCCCCACACCTTCGAGGCAAGGCCGTCCCACGGATCGTTGCCGTTGAAGGCGAAGAAACCATTCTTCGGGTCCGCCATCTTGTCGGGCCCGAAATACACGGTCGCGCCGTAGTAGCAGATCAGATAGAAGACGCCGATCAGCACGCACGAGAGGATCACGGCGCGCGGGATGGTGCGTTTCGGGTCCTTCGCCTCCTCGCCGAGCGGCGCCGAAGCCTCGAAGCCGATGAACGCGAGCACGGTGTAGACCATGCCCGCGAAGACAGAGCCCATCCCGCTCGACGTGCCCGTGCTGGGGCTGAAGACGCTGAGAGTGTTGTTCGATCCAGCGGCGATGATCAGCGTGATCGCGAGCGCGAGGAAGACGACGATCTCGAAGGCGCCGAGGGCCACGCCCGTCTCGGTCGAGATACGCACGCCTCGGTAGACCAGCACCCAGACCCCGATTCCCGCGGCAGCCGCAAACGGCGCCCAGAGCCAAAGCGGCGTGCCGAAGTGCGCATTCAGATAACCGCTCAGCGCGTTGCCGAACACGAGGTAAAGGAGGGGCGCGACGATCGGCTCGGCGAGCATGAAGCCCCACGCGACGAAGAAGCCGACGATCGGGTGCAGTCCACGCGCGCTGTAGGTGTAGAGACCGCCTGCCGACGGGAGGTGGCGGGCCAGCTGGGCGATGCTGATGGCGACGAAAAGGCAGGCGACGAGCGCCAGCACGACGGCGAGCGGCGTGGCGCCACCGGCATAGGTCGTGGCGAAGATGATCGAGAACGCCACGGCAGCTGCGGGCGCCATGTGCGTGATGGACTGGAAAAGGACCGGCGCAAGACCGATCGCGTCTCTCTGCAGGCTCGATACCGCGCTCGCAGGCCCCTGCGCACTCATTGCCTACCCCTCCCCAAAAACAGTGGTTCGGAGATATCACCGCCGGGTCGCCGCGTCAAGTAGGACTTGCCCGAAGCCCGTTTTCTAGGTGATGCTCCTACGGTTCCGATTAACTCGCCTGTTGATGTGGATGGGCCTCGCGGCCGCGGCTGCCTACTTCCTCGATCCCGACCGCGGTGAGGCGCGCCGCAAGGAAATGAGCAAGCGCCTGACGCGGTACCGCAAGGCCGGCGAGAAAGCCAAGATGGAGGCCGGCCTCTAGCTACAGTGGGCCGGTGCCCATTGCGCGCGCGCCCGTTCTCGACCGGCGCGCGCTCAACCGCGCGCTCCTAGCCCGGCAGCTCCTCCTCGAGCGCAAACGCGCCTCCGCAGCCTCGACCATCGAGCGCCTCGTCGGCCTGCAGGCGCAGGCGCCGAACCTTCCGTACGTCGGCCTCTGGGCAAGGCTCACCGGCTTTCGCCACAACGAGCTTTCCCGGCTCGTGGAAACACGCAAGGCGGTGCGCATCTCGCTCATGCGCAACACCATCCACCTGGTCACGGCGCGCGATGCATTCGCGCTGAAACCGCTGTTCACCGCCTTCGGCGAGCGCGGGTACGCCCATGGGAGTCCGTGGGGCAAAGGCATGACCGAGCGGGACCTCGTCGAGATCCGCAGAGTCGGAGGCGAGTTCATGGCTGAGAAACCGCACACGGTGGCCGAGCTGGCCAGGAGGATGGCCGAGCGGTTCCCGGGTCGTGACCCGATGGCCGTGGCGTACGGCGTGCGGTACATGGTGCCGCTGGTCTTCACGACGCCTCGCGGGATCTGGGGTGCGGGCGGCCCGATCGCGCTGACGACGTTCGAAAAATGGTTGGGCAGGCCGCCGGGTCCTGCGCTCGACCACGAACAGTTCGTGCTGCGCTACCTCGCCGCTTTCGGGCCTGCTTCGGCCGCGGACTTTCGCGCGTGGTCAGGGCTGGCGATGCGGGCGGCCTTCGAACGCCTCCGCCCCAAGCTCAAAGCCTTCCGCGACGAGAAGGGCACGGAGCTGCTCGACCTGCAGCGCGCTCCTCGCCCCAGCGGAGACGTCGAGGCGCCGGTGCGTCTCATCCCCGACTACGACAACATCCTTCTCGCTCATTCCGACCGGACGCGCATCATGCCCGACGGCCGCCACCTCGGCATGTTCAGCAGCAACGGCGTGATGCAGGGCGCGGTGCTCATCGACGGCTTCGTGCGAGCGATGTGGGTGCCACGGAAGAACGTGCTCGAGGTGAGTCCATTTGTGCAGCCGCTGGCCAAAACCGAACGTGATCAGGTCAGCTCGGAAGGACGGCGGCTCCTCGAGTTTCTAGCGCCGGATGATGGACGGCACGAGGTGACGTTTCTGCCGCCGCGGCCGTAGCGCGAGGGGCCAGCACCGCGAGCGCGGCGGCGACGACCTGAGGGTTCCACTGCGCGCCGGCGCCGCGCCGCAGCTCTTCGAACGCCATGTCCCAGCTCCGTGCCGCGCGGTAAGCGCGCGCGCTGGTCATCGCGTCCAGCGAATCCGCGACTGGGATCACCTGAGCCATCAGCGGCTGGTGCCGCCCGACGATGCCGTTCGGATATCCCTTGCCGTCGTACCGCTCGTGGTGAGTGAGCACGAGCTCGAGGACGTGCGCGTACTCCGAGAACGGTTTGAGGATGTCGAACCCCAGCCGCGGGTGCGTCTCCATGACGCGCCGCTCCTGCGGCGTGAGCTTGTCCGGCTTGAGCAGCACGCTGTCGGGGATGCGGATCTTCCCGATGTCGTGGACCTTCGCTGCGACCGTGAGCAGCTCGACCTCGGCCGCGCTCAGCCCGAGGTGACGCCCGATGGCGTGGCTGTAGATCGCCACCCGCTGCGAATGGTTATACGTGTACGGGTCGCGGCGGTCGACCTCCTCCGCCATCCGCTCCATCGCGCGCATGGCCTCGCGGCGCATCTCGATGCGCTGGCGAAGGGAGTGGTAGACGAGCACCGCGGGCACGATCGCGAGCAGCGGCATCCACGCATACCGTTCGGCACCAAACGCCGCGATGGCTCCGATCAGGTAGAGGCTTGCGTACTGGACGTAAACGACACGCTGGGTGTTGAAGAAGAGGCGCAGCGGATTGCGTGATGTCGCCAGGCCGATGGCGACCGAGACCATCAACAGGTTGGTCGCATACATCACGACGGCGGCGGCGACGATGGCCGCCACGCCCAGCACGCGCAGGTGCAGGACGAGTCCGGCCGTAAGCGCCATGAGGTACGCCTGCCCCGCGTTGAAGACCAGGTTGATGGCGATGTTCACGAGCGGCGGTCGCTCGCGCGTCTGATACACCTTGCGGGCCGCTCCGATGCATACGTCGATCGCCTGAGAGGCGGACACGAGCGCGGCCGCCTGCCATGGCCCGAGCAGAAGCACCGCCGCAAAGAAGACGGCGGCAGCGATGCTGACCTTGTGGACCAGGTTGACCCGAAGCGGGAACTCGAGTGCGAGCACGCCTGCCACGGCGAGGGATCCGACAAGGAACGGGTCGGGGCGTCCGGCCAGAAGCTCCTTGAGGCCCGCGACGAATATGGCAATGGCCACCAGGCCGATGCCCGCGCGATAGATCTCGGATCGCCGCCGGGGCGTCAAGGCGCTAGGGCGTATCCACGATGAACTTGAGCGTGACCGAAGAGCCGCTGTACCCGGTGCCGCGCGCGTAGACGGTGCCCGAGCCGAGCAGCCCCGACGTCACCTCGTCGGTCGTCGCATAGCGGAACAGCAGGCCAGTCGGCGTGTATATCGTCACCGTCACCGCTGTTTCCGGCACGCCCTTCGGGCCATAGACCCGCGACGTGGTGGTGCTCTCGACCGGCAGGCCGAGGTCCAACAGGCTCGAGGTCCAGACGCTGTCGTACATGGGCACGATGTTTCCCGCCGGCGTCACGACGAGGACGAGCGGATCCCAGTCACAGTAAGTCGAGTACGCGCCCGCGGATGCCGGCGACGCCAGCAAAACCCCAGCCGCCAGCACGGCGGCAAACAACACCCTCTTCACTTTTTCGGCTTCCCCCTCCGATCACGGAAATCCCCGACCCCTCGGAAGCTGAACGCTAATTGCGCCCCGGACCTGCTCAGGTAAGAAATGTGTAAATGCCTAGGTCGCGATGTCCTTGCGCGTGAAACGCACGGTCGCCAGCGCCAGGGCCGCCGCGGCAAGGACGGCGATGAGCGCGATGTCACCGAGATTCAGGCCATGGAGGACGGGCGTTCCGTAGTAGTAGAAGAGGGACAGCTTCTGCACGAAGTCAGGCCATTTCAGCTCCGGCCCGACGAAGGTGATGAAGAACCAACCCGCCAGCAAGAAGCTCAGAAGCCCGGTGTCGGCGGCGGTGCGTAGCCAGCCCGCGCCGAGATATCCGACGGCGGCGACGAACAGCGCGAGCGGGATGATGCCAAGACACGCGGCGGCGATGTTGCCTGTCCCAAGACTGACGCCGGCGATTGCTGCCGCGACGAGCACCGCGACCATGGTCATGACCGCGACGATGACTGTCGACGTCGTTACGGCGGCGAACCGGCCGAGCATCACGACCGGGCGCGACTGCGGCGTGGCCAGCACCATCTCGAGCCGGCCGTCGTCCTCGTCTGCCGCCCACCGGTTGACCTGGGTGACCGCGAACGCCATCAGCAGCAGCGGCATGAAGAAGAACATCAGGCTGAGCAGCGTCTCATTGAAGCCGGCGCCAGAGCCGCCTAGCTGCTGCAGGATCTGCTCGAACATAGGGCTCGTCGCCGCCAGCTTCTGGAACTGGCTGGCCATCTGCTCGAGGACCACGACCAACCAGCCCGCGAAGGCGGCGACGCCGATGGTCCACCAGAAAGTCGCCCACGCGATCTGTCCCATGCTGCGGGCGTACACCGATCCGAGCGACCAGTCGCGTTCCGGCAGCGCCTGCGACGCCGGGGCCTCACGCTGCACACGCCGCAGCCAGCCGGGCAGCGGCACGACGTCGCCGACGTCACGGCGCACGAACAGCCAGATCGCGGCCCCCGTCAGTACAAGGGCGAGCACAAGCTGTACGGCGAAGCCGCCCAGGTTGCTGCCAAAGCTCGGGATGAGCGGCTTGCTTAGGTTGTAGTAGTAGATCGGCGACAAGCGCGAAAACCAATCCGCGTTCGGGAACACGCGGTGAACCATGTCGACGACGACGAAGGCGACGAGCAGGGCCCCGGTGATGCCGGCCGCAGGCCCGCGCTCGTGGGTGAACTGCGAAACCAGCAGCGCGACGCCCGCGATCACGGCACACGCAAGGGCGAGGTTCAATCCGAACAGCAGCGCGTGCCCGAACGTGATATCGGGCTCGTACTTGAGCGCCGCGCCGTAGGCGAAGAGGGCCATGATCACGGCGATCATGGCGAGCGCCGTCCAGATGGCGGCTACTTTCTCCACCGCCACGCGCCAGCGCGGTCGCGGCGTCGACAGGAGCACGTCCATCTGGCTGCGCTCCTCTTCGCCGCGCAACGTGCGGCTGGCTGCGAGCAGCGGCCAGATGCCGAGGATGACGATGAACGTACCGAGCTTCCAGGTCGCGTAGCCGCCGGGCGTGTCCGCCTTGATCGCCTCGGCGTTCCACGCCATCGAGGCCGCCATCGCCGCCAGGTCGGCGCGCGCCTGCGGCGTGGCGATGAGAGCTGAAACGCCGGCGAGAAGCTCGACCATGATCAGCCCCATGCCGATGCCCCATCCCAGGATCGCGATCCAGTAGCCGCGCAGGGTCTTGAGATAGATGCTGCTAAACACGTGCGCCCTCCGTCGCCGATTGCGGCACGTGGCCGTTGCCCTCGTAGTAGCGCAGGAAGATGTCCTCGAGGCTCGGCTCATAGCTGGTGATGGAGACGACGGGGTAGCGCGCGGCGGCTTTGATCACCGCGTCCGCAGGGCCGGTCATGGCGATGCGTACCGTCCGGCCGTCCTGGATGTTCTCGACCTCGTTGACGCCGGGCAGCGACTTGAAGGCGTCCGCGGGCACGGCGTCGCCAAACGTGATCGTGATCTCGTAGCGCTTGATCGCCTTGACCTCGGCGACACCGCCGATGCGGACGATCTTTCCCTCGCGGATGATGCCAACCCGTGTACAGGTCTTCTCGACCTCGCTCAGGATGTGAGAGGAGAGGAAGACGGTGCGCCCTTCGTTGCGGGCTTCGCGCACCATCGCGTCGAACTCTTGCTGGTTGAGCGGGTCGAGACCGTTGGTCGGTTCGTCGAGGATGAGCACTCTCGGCTTGTGCATGAAGGCCTGGATCAACACGACCTTGCGCTTGTTGCCGCTCGAGTACTGCCGGAATTTGCGGCCCGTGTCGAGATCGAGCCGCTGGATCAGCGACTTGAGATACGCGCGGTCGACGCCGCCCCGAAGGTTGGCGAAGTATTCGAGGATCTGGCCGCCGGTGAGGTTGGGGTCAAGCGATGGCTCACCCGGGACATAACCGATGAGCTTTTTGATCTCGACCGATTTTTCCCAGGCGTCGAGGCCCGCGATGCGAGCAACGCCGCTGTCGGCGCGCAGCAGCGCCATGAGGATGCGAATGGTCGTCGTCTTGCCGGCGCCGTTGGGCCCGAGAAAACCGAAGACCTCACCCTCGCCGACCTCGAATGACACATCGATGATTCCGCGTTTGCCGCCGTAGCTCTTGGTGAGCTTTTCGACTTCGATGATCGCCGCCATTTCGTCCTCCTACCCAAACCACTCGTGAAGAGCTCGTTGATCGACCATGTCGATGGATCCTTTGCGAGCGCCCAGAATCTTCTCGAACGCGTGCGTGAAGCTCGCGAGCCTGGCGACCGCGTCATCGAATGACATCGTGTCGGCCTGGCGAGCGAGGAACAGCTCGATTGCGGTGTCCTGAAAACCGGTCATGAGCATCATCAGGATCGAAGCCGTCTCTCCCGGTGACTCCACGTTGAAGACTTCCTCGGCGATGCCCTGCTCGACGATCCGCGCCAGGATCGCGGCCACCCGATCGACGAGCGCACGCCTTACCTTCTCGCGCACGATCGCGTTGTCGTCCGAGCGCCAGACCTTGATGAACTCGAGCATCAGGGCCTTGCGTTCGGTCTTGAACTGCGCGATGCCGCCGAAGAATCGCTCGAGCTTTTCGACGGCCGGCAGCTTGGGGTCGTCCACGACCGGCGCGACCGCCGTGAGCGCGCCGTCGGCGATGCGGTCGACCATCGCCTCGAGCAGCGCCTGCTTGGAGTCGAAGTAGTGGTAGAAGGCTCCTCGCGACGCCTCGACCTGGTCGAGCACGTCCTGGATGCTCATCCGCTCGTAACCACGGGCCTGCATCAGCCGCAGCCCCGCGTCGACAAAAGCCTCGCGCTTGACCGTGTGAACGGCGGGGTTGAGCGTCCGCGCCATGCTGGAATTATAACCGACCGACAGTCGGTCTATTAATTGCGATTCGCCTAGAGCAGCCCGGCCGCTTCGGCGCGGCCGACGGCTTCGACGCGGTTTCGCGCTCCGAGCTTCTGGCAGGCGCTCTGCAGGTAGCTCTTGACGGTGTTGGGCGCGAGGTGGACGGCCGCGGCGACCTCGGCATTCCTCTCGCCGAGAGCTACCCGACGCAGCACGTCGAGCTCTCGAGCCGTAAGACCGAGCGCCGTGTTGGGATTCCGACGCTCGCGACCGAGCTCGCGCAGGGCGAGCCGCAGAGTCGCCGAGGCGTCGGCGGCCTGGCGCTCCAACGCTGTCAGCCTCCACCGCACTCGCGGGTCGAGAGTCGGGTCCGAAGCGAGCCGGCGCGCCGCCGCACCGAACGCAGACAGCGCCGAGTCGACGGAATGGTGGAGGCCGATGGCGATGCGGCGTCGTTCTGCTGTCATTGCGGCAACCCGGCCGGCCTCGGCTTTTCGGGCGAGCGCGATGGCGAATGCGGCGCGCTTCGCCGACTCGATCAGCGCGTCGATCGACCGGTCGCCAAAATCGGTGACGTCGTGGTTGCCGGCGTAGAGCACGCCCAAGAACGCGCCGTCATGAACCATCGGCACACCCAGGATTGCGTGCAGGCCCTCACCTGCCACGGCGGCATCGACGCGGCCGATGTGTGTGATGTTGCGCGCATTCGGATAGTCGGGCACCCAATGCGGGCGCTGCGACGCCAGCACTTTGCCACCGAGGCCCCAACCAGCAGGGATTTGAACGCCGTCGAGCGCCTTGGTCCGGGCGTGGACGGAGTGGCCCAGGACAATCTGCTCGGGACCGTCGGGGAGCCCAACAAAGGCCATCTCGGCGCCTGACGTCGTGGGAACCGTCGATACGGCGGCGTCGTAGGCGGCACCGATGTCCGCAGCAGCGGCGATGTCGAGAAGTCCATGTTCGATCGCGCCCGCGGTCGCCGCCATAGACGAATGGTGGGCAGGCCATAGGCAGCAGACATGGGCCAGAGGTCCCGTCGTGGCAAGGCCGACCGGCCCGATTTACCTCCTTTCGGGGGTACCGGGCATCCGCACCGTGAGGAAACTGCTCTCATTCGAGCCGTGCGGCTCAAGTTGCAGGGAGGATGAACATGGCGGACGACACAAGGGCGGCGCCGGCGGTGGCGGACCCCGCCCCGTTGGGATTGGCCGCGTTTGCGGCAACGACTTTCGTGCTCAGCGTGCACAACCTGCTGGGCGACAAATCGCTTGGCCTTCTGGTCTTCGTCGGACCCGCGCTTTTCTACGGAGGGGCAGCGCAATTTGCCGCCGGGATGTGGGAGTTCAAGAACAAGAACGTCTTCGGCGCGACCGCGTTCACCACTTTCGCCGCGTTCTGGATGGGACTCGCGGCATTCGTCACCCTGATCCTGGCCGGGAAGGAACCAGTCGGCGACATCAATTCCGCGCTGGCGTACACGCTCATCGCGTTCGCCATCTTCAACACCTACGTCTGGCTGTGGAGCTCGCGCACGAGCAAGGCACTGTTCGGAACGTTCACGCTGCTCGAGGTCACGTTCATCGTCCTGATCGTCGCGTACTTGAACAACGTCGCCGCGGGCGACGGGCTTGCAGCGATCGGTGGCTACGCCGGCGTTGCGACCGCGATCGGGGCGTGGTACTGCTCGGCCGCCGGGCTCATCAATGCGATGGCGGGCAAGGTCGTCCTGCCGGTTGGAAGCGCGATCTGGGGCGCGCCCGCGACCCCCATTGCGGCGGGCGCAGCTCGCGCGCAGACTACGGCTTAGAGCCATGGCGAACGCCACGGTGCACGCGCTCGTTACCGAGGCGAAACGCGACCCGGATGGATTCTGGGCCAGGGCGGCCGAGGCGCTGCCCTGGCACCGGACCTGGGACCGCGTTTTCGAGTGGGATCCCGAGAACCCGGACTCACGCGGCCGGTACTTCAAGTGGTTCATCGGAGGCGAGACCAACCTCGCCTACAACTGTGTCGACCGCCACGTAGACGCCGGCGACGGCGGCCGCGCGGCGCTGGTCTGTCTCGACGAGCGCGGAGGCCGTGACGTCCTGACTTACGCGCAGCTCCGCCATGAAGTTCGGCGTACGGCTGCGGCGCTTCGCGGGCTCGGCATCGGCAAAGGCGATCGGGTCGGCATCTACATGCCCACGTGCCACGAGGCGATCGTGCTGATGCTCGCGTGCCAGTACATCGGCGCCGTGCACATCGTCGTCTTCGCGGGGTTTGGCGCCGGTGCGCTCGGCGACCGTCTCGAGATGTCGGGCGCCAAAGCGCTCTTCTGCTCCGACCTCACCTACCGCAAAGGCAAGGACGTGGCGCTCAAGGGAATTGCCGACGAGGCCCTCGCCGCACGCGGGGCCCATATCGAGAAGGTCGTGGTCCACCGGCGCGGCGCCGACACGCCCGCGATGCAGACGGGACGCGACATCTACTGGTCCGACTTCCTTGCCCTCGGCGAAGGCCAGAGCCAAGAAGTCGAGTGGGTCGAATCCAACGAGCCCGCATTCATTCTCGCGACGTCGGGTACGACCGCAAAGCCGAAGCTGGCCGTGCATGCGCAGGGCGGTTACCAGGTCTACATCCACTCGATGGGCGACTGGGTCTTCGGGCTGAAGGCTCGCGACGTGTGGTGGTCGACGTCAGACATCGGTTGGGTCGTCGGCCACAGCTACATCGTTTACGCGCCGCTGCTTGCCGGCTGCACGACCATCGCGTTCGAGGGCTCCATCGATCATCCGACGCCCGAGACCTTCTACCGGATCGTCGAGGAAAACGCGGTCAGTGGCATCTTCACGGCTCCGACCGCGGTGCGCATGCTCATGAAGTACGGGGCCGAGCCGGCGCGCAATTTCGACCTGCGCTCTCTCGAGCGGGTTGTGTGCGCAGGTGAGGTCCTCAACGTCCCCGCCTGGGAATGGCTGCAGAAAGAGGTGCTTGGCGACAGCGTACCGGTGATCGACCACATGTGGCAGACGGAGACCGGCGGACCGATCTTCGGCAACCCATGGGGCGTCGGAATGCTGCCGATCAAGCCCGGCTCCGGCGGCATCGCGTTGCCGGGTGTGGAGGCGATGGTCGTCTCCCCCGAAGGCGACGAGCTGCCGCGCAACGAGAAAGGAATGATGGTGATCAAGCGGCCGTTCCCCGGACTGACGGCAACGCTGTGGGGCGAGGTCGAGCGCTACGCCAACGACTACTGGCGCCGCATTCCCGGCAAGACCCTGTACCTCAGCGGCGATGCCTCGTCGTTCGACGAAGACGGTTACGTGTGGTTCAGCGGACGTGCCGACGAGATCATCAAGATCGCCGGCCACCGCATCGGGACGATCGAGGTCGAGACGGCGTTTCTTCGCCACCCCGGCGTGGCAGAGGCCGGCGTCACGGCCCGCCCCGATCCCGTCCGCATGGAGGTCATCTCAGCGTTCGTCGTCCTGAAGAAGGGCTACGAACCGAGCGACGAGTTGCGAAAGGCGCTGCTCGAGACGGTGCGCCACGAGCTGGGGCCGATTGCGGTCATCGGCGACCTGAATTTCGTCTCCATGCTGCCGAAGACGCGGAGCGGCAAGATCATGCGGCGTGTGCTCAAGGCCGTCACGCTGGACAAAGATCCCGGCGACATCTCGACGATCGAGGACTCGGGATCGGTGCAGGATGCGCGCGAGGCATGGGAGGCCATGCGCAAAGAGGTCACCGCGGCGTCGAGCTGACGTAGCCCTCGTGCCACATCTGGAACGCGAAAAGCGTCCAGAGCTGCTTGCGGTTGTCGCGGCGTCCCGACAGGTGCTCGTCGATCAGCGTGCTCACCTCTTGGGTGTCGAGAAGGCCGTCGCGCTTGATCCGCTCCGCCGACAGCGCTGACAGCATCTGCTCGCGCAGCGGTCCGCGGAACCACTCCGCGACCGGGATCCCAAAACCCTTCTTCGGCCGATCCAGAATGCGCGCGGGCAGCACCCCGCGCAGCGCCCGCTTGAGCAGGTACTTGGTCTGCAACCCGCGGAGCTTGAGGTTCATCGGCAGCGACGTCGCGAAGGCGACGAAGTCGTTGTTCAGGAGCGGGACCCGCGCCTCGAGCGACGCCATCATCGACGCTCGGTCGAGCTTCATCAGGATGTCGCCCTCGAGGTAGAAGCGCATGTCGAGCATCAGGACGTGATTCAGCGGGTCGAGCGATGAGTAATCCTCGTCCGCCGGCACGCTGCGTGATGGAAACGAGCCCATCCACGTCCGATGACGCTCGGCGACCGAGAGGTCGGCGCCGTCGATGAAGCGCTTGGCGCGGAAATCGAAGCTCAGGTTTGCGCGTGATACGGGCAGGCGCCTGACGACCGGCTCGACCAGAGCACGCCGAACGGCCCGCGGGACGCGCGTGTAGTACCCCGCCAGGCGGTGCGCCTGCAGGGTTGGATAGCCCGCGAAGAGCTCGTCACCGCCGTCGCCGCCCAGCGCGACTTTCACGTGCTCGCGTGTGAACGCCGACAGCAAATAGGTTGGGATGATCGACGCATCTCCGAGCGGCTCGTCCAGCAGCTGTGGCAACCGCGGGATGAGCGACAGCATCGCCGAGGGGTCCAGCGTTATCTCGTGATGATCGGTGCCGAGCCGCTGGGCAACCGCTCGGGCGTGAGAAGACTCGTCGAACGACTTCTCGGCAAAGCCGACCGAGAACGTCTGCACGTCGACGCCGAGCTGGGTCATCATCGCCGCCACCGCGCTCGAGTCGATGCCGCCGGAGAGAAAGACGCCGAGCGGCACGTCGGAGATGAGCTCTTTGCGCACGGACTCGCGCAGCACTTCGAGCAGCTCCGCCGCGTCGTGGTCCACGTCGCGATGACCGTTGCCGGCGTTGAGCCGGGGCGCCCAGTAGCGTTTGACGACAGCCTTCGCTTCAGGGATCGACCACGTGAGGGTGTGGCCTGGTCGCAGCTTGCTGATCCCGCGCACGATCGAGCGCGGCGACGGCACGAACTCGTAGGCCAGGTACTCGTCGAGCGCGATCGGGTCGACCCCACGCCTCAGCGCCGGCACGCACAGCAGCGCCTTGAGCTCGGACGCGAAGTACAGGGCCTCTCGGTCGACCGCGTGGTACAGCGGCTTGATGCCCATGCGGTCTCGCGCCAGGAAGACGACGCGGGAGCGGCGGTCGTGCACCGCAAACGCGAACATGCCGTTCAGCCGCCCTACGAGCCCCTCGCCCCACTCCTCATATCCATGGACGAGGACCTCGGTGTCAGACTGGGTCTTGAAGGCGTGGCCGGCTGCGATCAGCTGCTCACGCAGCTCGAGGTGGTTGTAGATCTCGCCGTTCTGGACGACCCAAACCGTCGAGTCTTCGTTGCACATCGGCTGGTGCCCGCCCGCGAGGTCGATGATCGAAAGCCTCCGCATCCCGAGCGCGACGTCATCGTGCGCGACGAAGCCCTCGTCATCGGGCCCGCGATGCACCATGGCGGCGCATATACGCTCGACGTCGGCGCGATGGCGCGTCGGGTCTCCACCCGCCACGCCGCATATCCCGCACATTCAGCGGGTCACCTGGCCCTTGCGGCGGTTCTCCCGTTGGTCGCAACGGCCCGGGCGGTGCCATGCTCGATCACCTCGCGGACCACGTAGGTCGGCTTGGCCTGCGACTCGTGATACGTGCGAATCACGAGCTCGGCGACCAAGCCCATGAGGATGAACTGCACGCCGACGATGAACAGGACCACCGACAGCAGGAGCAGCGGATTGTTGTGAGCGAACACGTGCGGCGGAGCGATCTTCTGGATCAATACGATCGCCGCCAGCACCACCGCCAACGCCCACAGCCCGAAGGCCGCGAAGCCGAAGAAATACATCGGCTTGGTCGAGTAGCTCCCGAGCAGCTTGACGGTGATCAGGTCGAGCGCGACGCGCGACGTCCGCGACAGCGAGTATTTCGACTTGCCGTAGGTGCGCGGCCGGTGATTGACCGGCACCTCGGTGATGCGCGCCCCGATCATCGCGGCGAAAACCGGGATGAAGCGATGCATCTCGCCGTAGAGCTTCACTTCCTCGATGACTTCGCGCCGGTAAGCCTTCAGCGTGCAGCCGAAATCACTCAGCTGCACACCGGTGACGCGCGCGATCAGCCAGTTGGCCATCTGTGACGGCAGCACACGCGAAGCGTCGTCTTTTCGATCCCTGCGCCAACCGCTGACGACGTCGTAGCCCTCGTCGAGCTTCGCAAGCAGATTAGGGATGTCGTGCGGATCGTTCTGCATGTCGCCATCGAGAAACACGAGCACCTCGCCGCGGCTGTGGTCGATGCCGGCCTGAACCGCCGCGGTCTGGCCGAAATTGCGGCGAAACCGGACCACACGTACCCGCGAGTCGTGCGACGCAAGCTCGGCCATACGCTCGGTCGATCCGTCGGTGCTGCCGTCGTCGATGTACAGCACCTCAAACGTGCGACCGATCCCACCGAGCACGCTCATCAGTTCCCGATGTAGCGGTTCGATGCTGTCGATCTCGTTGTAGGCGAGCACGATCACGGAGAGCTGCGGCGATTCCGCGGCCGTCTGCCGGGCCATCGGCTCGATTATGCCTTGCTAAGCTCGGGCCGGAATGGCAAGTGAGGCGACCGCTCAGATCGGGGTTGCGCCGCGGGAAGCCGCCCGCATCGAGGCGTGGTGGGTCTATCCGGCCGTTCCGATGCTCGCCGCAGCAATAGCTTTCGCGTGGTTCCTGCACGGTCTGCTGCTGCGCATGTACGGCATGACCAGCGAGTCATGGGACCTCGCGTACGACCAGCAGGTGATCTGGGGGCTCACGCAGGGCGATTGGTTTTACTCGAGCTTCGCGCGCGCGAATTTCCTTGGCATCCATCTCGAGTTGATCCTCCTACCCATCGCGGCGATCGAGAAGCTGTGGCCGAGCCCGATCGTGCTCGCGATCCTGTCGGCGGCGGGTCTCGCCGCCTCCGGCCCTGCCGCGTACCTCTTCTTCCGCGCGATCCTCCCCGCAGATCGAAAAGAGACGCCATGGCTGGCCCTCGCCCTTGCTGCGCCGGTCCCGTTCTCCGTCGCGATCCAGGAAGCGGCGCGCGATTTCTTCCACCCCGAGAACATGGCGCTCGCGTTCGCGCTCGTCGCGGCCTGGGCGGGTCTGCGCGGAAGACGGGTGTGGATGTGGTCGTTCGTCGCTCTCGCCCTGGCGTGCAAGGAGGACCAGGTCTACACCGTCGCGGTGCTGGCCCTTTTGATGCGTTCGTACGGCGCGCCGATCGTGCAGAAGCACTGGCGCTTTCTCCTCTACGTCGCGATCTTCTGGTTCCTGCTCGGCACGGGCATCGTGCAGCAGCATCTGCGCGCGCCCAACGGCTACACCGACTTCGTCTATTACCGCTGGTTGATCCATCTCGACCCGAAGGTCCCGGTCTCGACCCTCGCGGTCCTGCAGGCGCTCGTGCGGCCCGGCGCTCTCCTCATGGTCGGTGCACTGATCGCTTCGATGTTCGGTCTGCCACTTCTCGCGCCGCGGTGGCTTCTGCTGGTGATACCTCCGTATCTCGCGAACGTGCTGAGCGAGCACGTCCCGCAGAACACGCTCAACCTCCACTACGTCCTTCTATTGATGTTTCCGCTGATGGTCGCCGGCGGCGTCGGCGCCCGGCGGTTCCTCGAGCGCGTACGGCTGCGGCCGGCGCTTGCGGTGGTGGTCGCGCTGCCGGCCCTCATCCTCGCGTGGGGCTACGGAGGATTTCCGCCGGCGCTCCAGGGATGGGATTGGGCGTACAGCCGGCCCAACGCGGTGGCCCAGCTCCAGGGAGCGGCGTCGGTGATCCCGCCCGACGCCCCGGTCAACGCCGATTCGGGCCTCGACATCTGGCTGGCCAACCGGCACACCATCAACGACTTCCCCGACATGCTCGCGCCGGACTGTTACGTCGTGATCGACCAGCAGGCGTACTACCTGGGATCGAACACGGACCCGGCCAAGCACAAGGCCGCGCTCGACGCACTGCCGGCGAGCGGGAGGCGACTGCTGTACGACGATGGCCGGTTCCAGGTCTGGAGCCCGGTCGGGGACTAAAACGTAGGCTTAAGGATCCCCATGGCAGTCGCGACCTCGGTTCGAGAACGCCTTCATCAGCTGTTCGAGCAGCGCATCGTGATCCTCGACGGCTCGATCGGCGTGCTCCTGCAGCGCAAAGGACTCGATGAGGCCGGCTTCCGCGGCGAGCGCTTCCGCAACCATCCGAAGCTCCTGCGCAACGATGCCGACATCCTGTGTCTCAGCCAGCCCGACATCGTTCTGCAGGTCCACCGCGACTACCTCGACGCCGGCGCGGACATCATCACGACCAACACCTTCACCGCCACCCGCGTGTCGCAGGCCGACTACGGTCTCGAGGACCACGTCTATGAGCTGAACCTCGCCGGGGCCCGGCTCGCGCGCAAGGCCGCCGACGAGTACGAGAACCGCTTCGTCGCCGGGTCGCTTGGCCCGACCAACGTCACGCTGTCGCTCTCACCGAGAGTCGAAGACCCGTCGTACCGCGAGGTCACGTTCGACCAGCTGAAAGAGGGCTACGCCGAGGCGGCGCGCGCGCTGAAAGAGGGTGGCGTCGACATCCTGCTCATCGAGACCGTGTTCGACACGCTCAACGGCAAGGCCGCGATCGCCGCCGTCAAGGAGGTCGCTCCCGAGATCCCTCTGTTCGTGTCGGTGACGATCGTCGACCGCAGCGGCCGAAATCTCTCCGGCCAGACCGTCGAGGCGTTCTGGACATCCGTCGAGCACGCCAAGCCTTTCGCCGCGGGAATCAACTGCAGCCTCGGCGCGACGGAGATGCGGCCGTACATCGCCGCTCTCGCGCGTGTCGCGCCGGTTTACGTCACGTGCTACCCGAACGCCGGCCTGCCCAACGCGTTCGGCGGATATGACGAAGAGCCTCCGACGACGAGCAAGCTGCTCAAGGAGTTCGCCGAGGCGGGTTATCTCAACGCCGCCGGCGGTTGCTGCGGGACCGGCCCCGAGCACATCCGGCAAATTCGCGACGCGCTGAAGGACGTGCCTGCACGACAGATCCCTTCGCGCGAACCGCGCACGCGATTTTCAGGACTCGAGCCGTTCGAGATCGGTCCCGACTCGGGCTTCGTCGTCATTGGCGAGCGAACTAACGTCACCGGCTCCATCCGCTTTCGCCGACTGATCGAATCCGACGATTTCGGCGGCGCGGTCCAGGTCGCGCTCGACCAGGTGCGCGGCGGCGCGAACCTCCTCGACGTCAACATGGACGCCGACCTCCTCGACTCGGAAGCCGCGATGACGCGATTCCTGAACCTCATCGCCACAGAGCCCGAGATCGCAAAGCTGCCCATCATGGTCGACAGCTCCAAGTGGTCGGTGCTGGAGGCGGGGCTGAAATGCCTCCAGGGCAAGGGCGTTTGCAACTCGATCAGCTTGAAAGAGGGGGACGAGGTATTCCTCGAGCACGCGCGCAAGGTGCGCGAGTACGGCGCGGCCGCCGTCGTGATGGCCTTCGACGAGCGAGGTCAGGCCGACACGGTGGAGCGCAAAGTCGCCATCTGCGAGCGCGCGTACAAGCTGCTCGTCGAGAAGGCCGACTTCCCGCCCGAGGACATCATCTTCGACCCCAACATCCTTGCCATCGCGACAGGGATCGAGGAGCACTCGCAGTACGCGAAAGCGTTCATCGAGGCGACGCGCCAGATCAAGCGCCTGTGTCCGGGAGTGCGCGTGTCCGGTGGCATCTCGAACCTTTCCTTCTCTTTCCGCGGCAATGACCGCGTGCGCGAGGCGATCCATTCGGCATTCCTCTATCACGCGATCCGCGCGGGGCTCGACATGGGCATCGTCAACGCGGGACAGCTCGTCGTCTACGAGGACATCCCGAGAGATTTGCTCGAGATGGTCGAGGACGTCATCTTCGACCGCCGGCCCGACGCGACCGAGCGCCTGGTCGACTTCGCCAAGTCGGTTTCCGGCGAAGGCTCGAAGCGCGCGACCGATCTCTCGTGGCGCGAGGGCTCGGTGGAGGAGCGTCTCAAGCACGCGGTGCTCCATGGCGAGGTCGAGTACATAGAGAAGGACGCGGAAGAGGCGCGCGTCAAATACGGCAAGCCGCTGCTGGTGATCGAAGGGCCGTTGATGGACGGCATGAGGGTCGTCGGCGACCTGTTCGGCGCAGGCAAGATGTTCCTTCCGCAGGTCGTGAAGAGCGCGCGGGCGATGAAGCGCGCCGTCGCCTATCTGCAGCCGTTCATGGAGGCGGAGAAGGAAGGCTCGGCCGACCAGCACGCACGGGGCAAGCTCGTGCTAGCGACGGTGAAGGGAGACGTCCACGACATAGGAAAGAACATCGTCGGGGTCGTGCTCGCGTGCAACAACTACGAGGTGCACGACCTTGGCGTCATGGTGCCTGCCGACAAGATCCTCGACACCGCCGTCGAGCTGGGCGCCGACGTGGTCGGACTGTCCGGCCTCATCACGCCGTCCCTAGACGAGATGGTCGTCGTGGCCAAGGAGATGACCCGTCGCGACTTCCGCATTCCTTTGCTCATCGGCGGCGCAACGACGTCGAAGCAGCACACAGCCGTACGCATCGCGCCTGCGTACGACGGCACGACGGTGCACGTGCTCGACGCTTCGCGCGTGATCGGCGTGGTTTCCGACCTTCTCGACGGCGGGCGCCGGCCGAAGTTCGAGCACGACAACTTCGAGCTGCAGGAAAAGCTCCGCGCGCAGCACACGTCGTCGCGGCGCCCCCTCCTCACCCTCTTCGACTCGCGCGCGAAGCGATTGCGAGTGCCCTTCGGAGATCTGCCCAAGCCGCCTTTCGAAGGCAGGAAGGTGATCGAACCCGGACTGGCGACGTTGCGTGAGTACATCGACTGGACCTTCTTCTTCCACGCGTGGGAGTTGAAGGGCAAATATCCGGCGATTCTCGACAGCCCGTCGCACGGCGCGGCGGCGCGCGAGCTCTTCGGCCATGCGCAGGAGCTGCTCGACGAGATCCAGCGCGACGCTTCGCTTTGTGCTCGGGGCGTGTACGGCTTCTGGCCCGCACGCGCCGAAGGCGACGACATCGCTCTCGAGAACGGCGTTCGCTTCCCGATGCTCCGCCAGCAGGTCGATCACGGGGACGACAAGCCGTATCTGTCGCTGGCGGATTTCGTATCACCTCAAAACGATCACATCGGCGCGTTTGCCGTGACGGCAGGCCTGGGCGTCGACGAGCTGGCGGCACGTTTCACCGCCGAGCACGACGACTACCGCGCGATCATGGTCAAAGCCCTGGCCGACCGCCTCGCCGAGGCGTTCGCCGAATACCTCCACGAGGTCGTGCGGCGCTCCTGGTACGAGTCAGGCCCGCAGCAGTCAAACGACGAGCTGATCGCCGAGCGTTACCGCGGGATCCGTCCGGCGTTCGGATATCCGGCGTGCCCTGACCACTCCGAAAAGCAGACCCTGTTCTCTCTGTTGGACGCGCGCTCGATCGGCATGGACCTGACCGAGAGCGGGGCGATGACGCCGACGGCTGCCGTGTCCGGGCTGTACTTCGCACATCCGCAGTCGCGGTACTTCATGGTCGGGAAGATCGGCCGCGACCAGGTCGAGGACTACGCGCGGCGGAAGGGAATGACCGCGGCGGAAGTGGAGCGCTGGCTGCGCCCGAACCTGGGCTACGACGACTAGAGGCTGTCCCGCGCGCCGATTGCCGGCAAACGGCGGATGGACGGGTCTAGAACGTGATGCCGCGGGCGAAGTGCTCGGGCGGCAGGTGCGCCTCGATGAATGCGGTCGGGTCGATGAACTTGTAGGGAAACGCCGGGAAGCCTGAGCACGCGCTGGGCGGAAGCGCACCGTTCCACGAATGCGACTCGAGCGGACCGTTGAAGACCGCGAAGTGGAAGTGCGTCTTGTCACCCATGTCGGCGACGTTGGCAAACACCTCACCACGCTTCACCGGCATGCCGACCGCGAATCCCGGCGCGAGCCACACATGCCAGTACTGGGTGATCACGGTGCCGGTCGTCATCTGGTGACGGATCAGCACGCCGCCCCGAAACTGCGGATCGATGAGATAGCCCACGATCACGCCGTCACCGGCCGCGGCGACCGGTTCGCCCACGGATGCAATCTCGTCGGTGCCCGTATGCAGCCACACCGCGCCCGACGCGCAAGACCGCAGCGGCACTCCGTTGCAGTAGCGCCACTGGCTGCCGAACCCTAGGCAGTGAGGCGCCCATGAGCTGAGCGGGAACTGGAACTCGTCGGCGGCCGCGGGCGGAGGCGGAGCTTGATGCGACGCCGCCTGCGGAGGAGCCGCGAACAGCAGCTGCAGCAGCGCAAGCAGCAGTCCGCCCCAGCCGCTCAATTTCTTAACCTAATCCGCGCAAGGCGGCTGCATAGTCTTCCGTCCAATCAGCATGGAAGTCATCTCTGAGCTTCATGGCCTCATTCTGAGCAGCCGCGGCCACCTTTCGGAGAACGAGCTCAAGGAAATCCAGGAGTTCGTCGAAGGACGTGACTTCACGCTCGCGATCGAGACCCTTTGTGGATTTCTGCTTGATCGCAACCACAAGGTCAGCCCCGATCTGTTCGTCCGGATCCACAGCCTGTGCGAACGGCTCGACGTCGATCCCTATCTAGTTCAATCCGTCAAGGCGATCGTCGTCACGGACTGACTTAATCGCCTCCCACACCCGCATCGGGTTGAGCGGCATGTCGATGTGCCGTACTCCAAGATGAGCGACGGCATCGATCACGGCGTTCTGGACCGCAGCCGTGGACCCGATGGTGCCGGCCTCTCCGACGCCCTTTACACCGAGTGGATTGTTCGGCGTTGGAGTTTCGATCGAGATGGTCTCGATCGGCGGAACCTCGCCGATCGTGGGCATCGCGTAATCGGCGAGCGTGCCCGTGCGTGGATTGCCCTCGTCGTCGTACACGAACTCCTCATAGAGCGCCTGGGCGATGCCCTGCGCCACCCCGCCGTGGATCTGCCCTTCGACGAGGATCGGATTGAGCACGGTGCCGCAGTCGTCCACCGCGACGTGGCGAATCGCGCGCGCCTCGCCGGTCTCGACATCGACCTCGGCCACCGCCACGTGGCAGCCGAAGGGAAATGTCGTGTCGAACTGGAAGAAGTCCTCTGCCGCGATCAGCGTCTCGGCGGCGGCAAGATCCTTCCAGCTCACGACGGACGCCGGTACGCCCCGCACCCCAAACCCGCCATCTCTGTTTTCGATGTCGTCGACGTCCGCCTCGAGGCGTCGGGCGGCGGCTTCGCGGGCCTTGTCGACGAGCGACACACATGCGGCACGAACGGCGCTGCCGCCGAGCTGAAGCGATCGAGAGCCGTAGCTCCCATCGCCGCTGGCGACGAGGCCGGTGTCGGAAGTCACCACGTTGATGCGCTCGAACGGGACTCCGAGCACCGCCGCTGCAACTTGCGCGAAGGCCGTCTCATGGCCCTGGCCACTCGGCGTCGTACCCGCTTGAACGGTGAACGACCCATCAGGCTCGGCCTTTGCCGCGCCGCGCTCCATGGGACTGCCGACGCCCGTCACCTCGACGTACGCCGAGATGCCGATTCCAAGCTGCAGACGGTCGCCACGCTCGCGTCGCGCTCGCTGCTCTGCGCGGAGATCGGCGTAGCCGGCTGCGTCGAGGGCTGCGTCGAGCGCGCGGGCGTAGTTTCCGGAGTCGTAGGTCATGCCCGTCGCGGTCGTGTAAGGAAACTCGCCCTCGATGAGGTTTCGTCTGCGTAGCTCTGCGGGATCGATGTCCAGCTCCAGCGCGAGCATGTCCATCGCGCGCTCGATCAGCGAAACCGCCTCAGGGCGCCCTGCCCCCCGATACGCGGACACGGGCGTCGTGTTTGTCGTGGCGAGTTCGACGTGGACGTGGACTTTCGCGATCGCGTACACGCCAGGCGACATCTGAGCCGTGTAGGTCGGGCTCGTTGTGCTCCAGAGAATCGGGTAAGCGCCTACGTCGCCGATGATTTCGGCTTCGAGGCCGACGAGCTTTCCCTCCCTGGTCGCGCCCAGCACGATGTTGTGGAGCTGCGCCCGGCCGTGGGTCATGGAAGCGAGGTTCTCGCTGCGGGTCTCGGTCCATTCCACCGACCGCTGAAGTCGATGGGCGACGACCGCGATGATGCTCTGCTCCGGGTACATGGCGAGTTTCGCGCCGAATGCGCCACCAACGTCGGGCGCGATGACTCGGACCTTCTCTTCGGGTATGCCCGTCTGCTCCGACACCGTGAACCGGACGCTGAAAGGCACCTGGGTCGACGTCCAGATGCGGAGACCGCCGTCACCGTCGGGCTCGGCCGCCACCGCGTTCCCTTCCAGCGGAACAGCGGCGAGGCGCTGGTTGACGAACCGCGCTCGCACGACCACGTCAGCACCCTGAAGTGCGTCGGGCTCGCCGAAGTCGATCGCCGACACCTGGTTGTCACCCTTCCCGGCGTGGACTGCGGGGCTGGTCGAGGCGAGCGCGGCGGCAGGGTCGATGACCGCCGTCAGCGGCTCGTAATCGACGAAGACTGCAGCCGCCGCATCCGCGGCCTGACCGCGGGATTCCGCCACCGCAACCGCGACGATGTCGCCCACAAACCGCACGACGTCGGACGCGATCGGCGGTCGCGCGAACAAGTCGAGTGTCGGCGCCTCGAGAGGCTTGAGGTCGAGGTCCGCCGCGAGGTACACACCGACAACTCCGGGCATGCCTGAGGCTGTCGCCTTGTCGATGGAAGCGATTCGGGCATGCGCCATGGGTGAGCGGACGAAGGCCGCGTGCAGCCAACCTTCGCGCGCAACGTCGCCCGTGTAAGTGCCTGCGCCTGCGACGAGGCGTGGATCCTCGCGGCGCTTGACGATGCCGCCCGCGCTCGCTTTCACCGCCATGCGCGCGAGCCTATCAGCCGCTAGGCTCTAGCCGTAGGGATGATGGCCTGACGTCCGAACGCGCGCGGCGCTGGGGTATCGTCCCCGCGTACCACAGCTGGGACGGCCACGTGGTCGAAATCAACCCCGACACCGAGGCGGCCATCCTCGCATCGATGGGGGCGGCGACAGACGAGCCGGAGCCGCCGCAGCAAGCGGACGTCCCTGACGAGCCTGCTTTCGCCGGCCCCGAACGCGCGTGGGGATGGGCGGTGCAGCTGTACGCACTCCGCTCTCGCGACAGCTGGGGGATCGGCGATCTCGCCGACCTTCGTCGGTTCGCTCGCTGGGCTCGAAGCAACGGCGCGTCGCTCGTGCTGCTCAACCCACTCGACGCGCAGCTGCCCACGCTGCCCTACGAACCTTCGCCTTACTACCCGTCGACGCGGCGGTTTCGCAACATCGTCTATCTGCGGGTCGAAGAGATCGAAGGCGCCGCGAGCTCGGACATTGCTGCGCTTCAGGAGCAGGCGCGCACGCTCAACCGGCAGCGGAGGATCGATTACGACCGTGTCTACGAGCTGAAGGCACACGCGCTGCGAAAAGTCTTCGAGGCGGCTCCTTCGCCGCGAGGGCTGGCGACGTATCTCGCGCGTGAGGGCGCGATCCTTCGCGACTTCGCGGCCTTTAACGCCGCCCGCGACACGCATCGCAACCCTCCCGAATTTCATGCATGGGTGCAGTTTCATCTCGATCGTCAGATGAAAGCCGCGGCGCGGGAGATCGGCCTCATCACCGACGTGCCGGTGGGTTTCAATCCGGACGGATTCGACGCCAGCCGGTTCAGGAGCTACTTCGCGCCGCACATGCACGTCGGCGCACCGCCCGACGAGTTCTTTCGCGACGGCCAGGATTGGGGTCTTCCCCCTATCGATCCGTGGAAGCTCGACGACGCGCGATGGGCACCGTTCCTGGACGCGATCCAGGCGGCCACCCGTCACGCGGCGGGCATCCGCCTCGACCACGTGATGGGACTATTCCGCCTGTTCTGGATCCCCGAGGGGATGTCACCCGCGCATGGCGCATACGTCCACTACCCCGCGCAAACGCTGCTCGAGCTCCTCGCGCATGAGAGCCGCCGCGCGCAAGCCTTCGTCATCGGCGAGGACCTCGGGCTCGTCGAGCCGGTCGTGCGCGAGCAGCTCAAGGCGAAGGGCTCGCTTTCGTACCGGCTGCTGTGGTTCGAGGAATCGCATCCGTGGCATTGGCCGCACGACGCGGTCGGCGCCGTCGGCACGCACGACCTACCGACCGTCGCGGGCATCTGGACCCTAAGCGAGCCGGAGCATCGATTGCATCACCTGCGCGAACGGCTCGTGAACCTGACTCATCTGCCGGATGGCACAGACCCAATCGACGTCGCGGTCGAGGCGTACCGTCACCTTGCCCACGGAAGTCCGCGCATCGTTCTCGCGTCGCTCGAAGACGCGCTCGGCGTGCACGAACGTCCGAACGTGCCGGGCACGACCGACCAGTTTCCGAACTGGCGCCTCGCGCTGCCGTTGAGTCTCGAGGAGATCGAACAGGCCGGCGGCACCGCGCGGATCGCCGCGGCGATGAACGAAGGCGGCCGGAAAAGCTAGCTAGAAGGCATGTCGTCGACGTGCCCGGTGGCGACCGCTTTCGCGAGGATGATGTACTCCGCATGCGCCCACACGAGCGGGCGCGCCGAGCCGGTCGGAGCCAACGGCGCAGAGTCCCAAACCTGCTCGGGGATCAGCTCCTCGGATCCCGCGGCGTCAACCATCGCGCGCAGATATGGCGATGCATCCCCGCCCGCAAGCACCGTGTAGACGCCGCGCTCGCCGCTGAGCAGAGGCCACGCCCTGCCCACGCCCGGCGCCGCGCCGCCGGGCAGCCGCTCGCCGTATCCGTCGTGTGGATAGCGATGGAAGTAAGGATCCGACCCGACGTCGACGCGGACCACATCATCCGTCTGAGTCAAGGTCGCCACGATGCGCCGGTCGCTCGCTGCGCGCACGCCTAGACGCACGAGCTCGAGGAAGCTCGGGTCGAGGATCTGCTGCTGCTGGAACACTCCGCCACCGTTGGCGATGACGACGTCCTCGATGGCGTCGGGTTGTCCCGAAGGCGCGATCCGAAGGTAGTAGCCGCGCGACGTATACGTCCAGCTCTCGAGCTTCGCATTCCACGTCGCGGCCAGGTCCTTCATGCCCGCGGCGCGCAGCGCGACGATCTCGGATGCGAGCGTAGACGGCGAGTAGCCCGAGTTCTCCTCCCAACGATCCTGCTGGGTGGTCGGACCGAATGCGGCGATGTAAGCGGCGGCCTCCTGGATGTTGGGGCGCTCGCCGCTCGGCAGCATTTGCGCAAACAGAGCCGAGATGAGAATCGCATCGGCGGTCTCGTCCAGCTGCCGGCCGGGCCAGATCGGCGTGCCGGAGATGTCGGTGTTCTGCGGCATCTCTCCGTCCGAGCGCTGCTGCAGGAGCATGAACCGTGCGACGTCCAGCGCAGTCGCGACGTCGCCCGCCGCAAGCAGCGCCCGGGCCGCGTGGTACAGGTCGCGGGGCCACACTTTGCGGTAGCCGACGTCGACGGGCAGGTCCTCCACCTGGTCGCCCCACGGAAGCGCCAGGGACGCGACGATCGCGCCCGGATGCGCCTTGTCCTCGGACATCTTGATGACCTCGACCGAATGGAACCAGAGATCTGTCGCCTGACCACCGAGGTCGTCGAGACCCTGGGCGTAGCGGGCCCAACCGTCGAGGTACTGCTTGAAAACCTGGTCGAAACCGAGGTCGAGACTGGCCCTCAGCATGTCCTCGGCGCCGGTTCTGGTCGATGACAGCGCGATGCCATCGGTCCATTCCCGCGTCGATGGCACCTCCCACGTCAGCGAGACACGGCCGTCGCCGGCGGTCAGGTATTGCCTGGTCAGCTGATAGTGGCTCAGCTGAATGAGGCCGTCGTCGCGCCTGATGAACCCCGCGACGTGCGGCCCGGAACCCGCTCCCCCCGCCGCAAGCCAACGGCCATTGCTGGTGACCCATCCGACAGCTCCGTCGAACCCGGCGCTCTGTCCAAGCCCGTTGTCGCGCAGGTGCGGAACGAGGTAGGCGTAGACGTGAAGGCCGGCCGTCTTGCCGGTGATGCGAGACCGCTCGAGCAGGACGCTGCGCGAAGGATCGGTCGCGAAATCGTGGACGAGGGCGAAGCCATGCTTCGGATCGCGGACCGTCGTCTCGTAGACGAGGACGCGATGGTCCGTCACACGTGAGCTCGCGACGCCGTCCTTCGTCTCGTCGAAGAGAAACGACTTTCCATCGGTGACCAGGTAGCCGAACTGCCGCACGTTGTCCTGGTCGACCGTGGGATAGAGCACATCTGCGATCGCTCCGTGCACTGCTGTGAACCAGATATGCGACGTGCGTTCGTACGCGGTGCCGATCGCATCCTTGTCGCCCGTCGTCCACACGTCGGTGCCTGCGGACGGCCCGGGCGCCGGTCCGACGACGGCAGTGGGGGTGAACGGCAGGCCGCCCCACGTGACCACCAGCGCGACGACCAGCAGCCCGGCGCCGAGCGCGAGGGCGACGATGTGTCGCCTTATCCCTTGACGCCTCCCAGCGTGAGCCCGGAGATCATGTACCGGCCCATGAACGTGAAGAGGATCAACACGGGGATGGAGATGAGGAAGCTTGCGGCCGCGAAATCACCCCACTGCGTCTGGTACTGGCCCTGGAAGGTGTAGATGCCGAGCGGCCACGTGAACAGGTTCGAGCTCTGAATCACGGTTCGCGCGAGCAGGTACTCGCTCCACGCGCTCGTGAAACCGAAGAGGAACGTGAGAGCGATGGGCGGCGTGGAGAGCGGGATGATGATCCGCCAGAACGCTCCCAACCGTGTCGTGCCGTCGACCTGCGCGGCCTCCTCCAGGTCGGGAGGAATCGTGTCGAAGTATCCCTTGAGGATCCAGATCGAGAACGGACAGATCGTGGTCAGGTAGGCGACGATCATGCCGAGGTAGTGGTCGATCAGGTGGAGCTTGAAGAGCAAAAGGAAGATCGGGATCAGCAGCATGCCGGCGGGAATCATCTGGGTCGACAGCAAGAACAGCAGGCCTGCGCGCCGCCCTGGAAATTTGAAGCGTGAGAACGCGTAACCGGCCGGGACCGCGAACAGGACGCCGAGGATCGCGGCGATGGTCGAGATGACAAGGCTGTTGTAGATCCAGATGTCGAAATCGGAGTGGAACAGCACGTCGCTGTAGCTCTGCAGCGTCGCATTGGCGGGGATGAGCGCAAGGCTCGTCGAGAACAGCCGGTTGCCCGGCCGCAGCGAGATCGTGATCACCTGCAGCAGTGGATAGATCGCTATGACGCACGCGCCCGCCAGCACCAGGTTGATGACCAGCGTCTTCAGCGGCCCGTCCTGGCGTCCGCGCCTCCACCATCCGCGGCTCACCACCACCGCAGGGCGGTACTGGAGCTCCCCGCTCGCCGGGAAAGGGCGTGCGACGGGAGGAGCTTCGACGGCCTTGTCGATCATTCGTACAGCGCCTGGGACGCGCGGTTGACGCGGATGTAGAACGCCGAGAAGAAGAACAGGATCAGGAACGTCACCGCGGCAAATGCCGCGCCGAATCCGTAGCGATAGAACTGGAATCCCGCGCTGTAGATCGCGGTCACGAGGATATGCGCTTCCTCTGGGATGCGTGAGTTGGACATCAGGTAGATGACGTTGACGTTGTTGAACGTCCAGATCACGCTCAGCACGATCGCGGGCGTCATCACCGGCTGGATCATCGGAAGCGTCACCCGGCGGAACGCCTGCCACCAGCTTGCGCCGTCGATGTCGGCCGCCTCGTAGTACTCGTCGCTGATCGACTGCAGCGCGCCGAGGAGGATGAACATCATGAAGGGGATCCCGAGCCAGATGTTCGTGATGATGGCGCTCGCGAACAGCCAGCTTCCATCCGTGCGCCACGGGAACGGCCCGATGTGGAAGTAGCCGAGCACGATGTTGACGAGGCCGAACTCCTCATCGAAGTCCGCGCCACGTATGGCCAGCACGGCGATGACCTGCGGCAGCGCCCACGGCACGATCAGTAGCGCGCGGTAGAGCGGGCCCAGGCGCAGCTTGCGATTGAGCAGGAGCGCCAGCCCAAGTCCGACCGTGACGCTGATGCTCACGTTGATCGCCGTCCACTCGATCGTTCGCAGGAAGATCTCCCAGAAGCCGTACTTGTGGAGGATCGGCCCGGTGAAGACGTTGTGATAGTTCCTCAGCCCGACGAACGTGTAGTCGTCGATGTGATAGAGGTTCATGTTCGTGAAGCTGAGGACGACGTCCCAGCCGATCGGGAAGACGACGAAGAACGTGACGGCGAGGATGCCGGGAAGAAGAAGCATCAAGGCGAGAGCGTGCCGGCTCTTCAACCATCGAACGAGAAGTAGATAGGCGAGGAACTCGACCGCCGTGATGGCGGCGGTGAGGATCAGGACCAGGATCCCAACCTCGAATCCGGATGCGGTCAGCGCATCAGTCACTCGCCTATCTCCGGGAAACGGGGGCGGTCGACCCGCCCCCGTCCTATCAATTCGCTACTGCTGGAGCTGAGCGATGCGCGAGATGGCGTCGCTCTCCATTACCGCGGCCGCCGCGGCCGGGGTTGTCTTGCCGTTCATGACGTCGGCGAGCGGTGTCGCGATCGCGTCGTAGACCGCCCGCATCTCGGGCACGATCGGTTGAGGCACGCCGTGCACGAGCGCGGCAGCGGATGCGCCCAGGATCGGGTCGTTCTTGACCGACGGGTCGTTGGCCGCGGCCGCGTTGGCGGGAATGTTGCCGAGCGCCGCAACCTTCAGGTTCTCGTTCGTCTGGGAGATGAACTGCAGGAACATCTCGGCCGCGCGCAGCGCGTCACCGGTCGCGGCGGCGTTGATCGAGTAGCCACGGGAGGCGGTGTAGGGCGCGGCCCACTTTCCCGTCTTGGTGACCATCGGAAGAGGCGCGATGCCGAGGTTGTCCCCGAGCGCCTTCTTGTAGCCCGAAAGCGACCAGTCGCCGTTGATCAAGAAGGCAGCCTGTCCCGCGGTGAACAGGCTGTCCGCCTTGGCGTAGTCGGCGGTCGCGGGCGCCACGCCCTGGGTCTTGAGGCTCCGCTCGAAGGTGAGCGCGTCGATCATGGCCTGCGTGTTCAGCGTCGGCTTGGTGTTGGCGTCAAAGACCGCGCCGCCGAACCCGCCAAGCCACGGCATCAGCCAGTAGGCCTCGTTCTCGTTGAACGCGATGCCGTACTGATTCTTCGACTTGTCGGTCAGGGCGGTGGCCATGCTGATCAGCTGGTCGGTCGTCGTGGGAGCTGATCCGGTCACGAGCTTCTTGTTGTAGAGCAGCATCAGGTGGTTGCCGTTGATGTCGGGCACCGCGTAGACGTGCCCCTTGTAGGAAACCGCGCCGACGGCGTTGTTCGAAAACTCCTTGAGGAAGTCCGCTCCCAAAACCTTGTCGATCGGCTGGAGGATCTTCAGGGTGACCCACGGACCGATGTTGTCGTTGGGTCCGTAAACGAGCTCGGGGCCGGTGTGCGCGATCGCCGCCGTCTGGAAGTTGGTTCGGAGTTGCTCGGTTTCGTAGTGGACGATCTTGACCGTGATCGTCTTGTGCAGTGCCTCGAACTCGGTGATCTGCTGCTTCAGCAGGTCTTCGAGGCCGGGATCCTTCTGGCTGTAGATCTGGATGTCGGCCGTCGGATCCGCCGTTCCCGCCGACGAACCGCCGCCGCCGCCACATGCCCCGATGACCAGGGCGACCAGGCCGAACAGGGCTGCTCCGGCCATCGCTCTCCATCGCCGTCCCATGGAATCCTTTCCTCCCCTGAAACCACGCGCCACCCCTGGTCGGCGCGCGGAACTAAATCGGTTTAGCGGGAGGGTATGTCCCGTGTTAATTCCTGTCAAGGACGATTTTGCCCACTGATCGGAGACATAGAAACGTTTGATCGATGGGCGGTTCAGGCCGCTAGTACGATCTGATTCGTGGTCGAACGAAAGAAGCTGAGCGGAAGCGACTTCGAGTTCTATCCGCTCCAGGGCCTCGGCGAAAACCTGCCGATGACGGTCAAGGTGCTGCTCGAGGGCCTGGTCAGGCTGGTCGAGAACGGCGTCACCGATGAGCAGAACATCGCGGCGCTGGCCAGATGGCCCGCCCCGGCGCCGGGCTCGGAGCTGCCATTCCTCCCCGCGCGCGTCCTCATGCAGGACTTCACCGGCGTCCCCGCCGTCGTCGATCTCGCCGCGATGCGCTCGGCGATGACGCGGGCGGGAAAGGACGCGGGCAAGGTCGACCCGCTGGTGCCGGTCGACCTGGTCATCGATCACTCCGTCCAGGTCGACTCTTTCGGCTTCCGTGATTCATACACGCGCAACATCGAGAAGGAGATCGAGCGCAACCGCGAGCGCTACGCGCTGCTGCGGTGGGCTCAGCAGGCGTTCCACAACTTCTCGCTCGTCCCACCGGGCATGGGCATCTGCCACCAGGTCAACCTCGAGCACATCGCGAAGGTGGTTCAGGTCCGCGAGATCAATGGCCGCAAAGTCGCGATCCCCGACACGCTGATGGGCACCGACTCGCACACGACGATGGTCAACGGGCTCGGAGTGCTCGGTTGGGGCACCGGGGGCATCGAGGCCGAGGCCGCGATCCTCGGGCAGCCCGCCTACCTCGCTTCGCCGGTGGTCATCGGCGTGCGCTTCAGCGGTGCGCTGCCCGCCGGCTCGACCGCGACCGACCTCGTGCTGACGCTGACGGAGATGCTGCGCAAGCACGGGGTCGTCGACAAGTTCGTCGAGTTCTGCGGTGACGGTCTCTCCTCGCTCTCGGTCCCGGACCGCGCCACGCTGAGCAACATGTGTCCGGAATACGGCGCCACATCAGCCCTGTTCCCGGTCGACCACCAGACGCTGCGCTACCTGGAGACGACGGGTCGGAGCCACGAGCAGATCCAGCTCGTGGAGCGCTACACCAAAGAGCAGGGACTGTTCCGCGTCGACGGCGCGCCGACACCGCAGTTCACCGAGCTGCTCGAGCTGGATCTGAGCAAGGTCGAGCCGAGCGTCGCCGGCCCGCGCCGTCCGCAGGACCGCGTTTCCCTGCCGGACGTTTGGAACAGCTTCGCCACCGTGTTCAAGCCCGGGCCGAAGCCCGAGCCGGACGCCATCTCGCGTCTGACCGAAGAAGGCGGTCCGGTCGACGGCCGCGCGTCGGTGGCGGTGCACACGCGGCGTGAGGCGAAGCTGGAAAACGGATGCGTCGTGATCGCCGCGATCACGAGCTGCACCAACACCTCGAATCCGTCGGTGATGGTCGCGGCCGGGTTGGTCGCCAAGAAAGCGGTGGAGCTGGGCCTGACAGTCAATCCCTACGTGAAGACGAGCCTCGCGCCCGGTTCGCGCGTCGTGACCGACTACCTCAAGACCGCCGGCCTGCTCGAACCGCTGGAGAAGCTCGGTTTCTTCCTCGTCGGCTACGGCTGCACGACATGCATCGGCAACTCGGGGCCGCTCGCGACTCCTGAAGTGGAAGCCGCTGTCGTCAAAGAAGACCTCAGCGTGGTGGCGGTGCTGTCGGGCAACCGCAACTTTGAGGCTCGCATCCACCCGCTCGTCAAAGCGAGCTACCTCGCATCGCCTCCGCTCGTCGTGGCCTTCGCCCTCGCCGGCACCGTCAACAAGAATCTCGCGACCGAGCCCGTCGGGTACACGCCCGACGACCGGCCGGTGATGCTCTCCGAGCTCTGGCCGTCGCAAGAAGAGGTCAACGCCACCATCCAGCGCTGCGTCAAGCAGGAGATGTTCAACCGCGAGTACGCGCGCATCTACGAAGGTGACGAGCACTGGAAGGAGATGGCCGCGCCGACAGGCCCGATCTTCGCCTGGGACCCCGCGTCGACGTACGTCAAGGAGCCGCCGTACTTCGACGGGTTTGCGCCGCAGCCGAAGGCGTTGACCGACATCGAAGGCGCGCAAGTGCTCGTCATGGTCGGCGACTCCGTGACGACCGACCACATTTCGCCGGCTGGCTCGATCCCGGCCGACAGCCCGGCCGGGCGGTACCTGATCGAGAGGGGCGTCGAGCGCGTCGACTTCAACAGCTTCGGCGCGCGACGCGGCAACCACGAGGTGATGGAGCGCGGAACGTTCGGCAACATCCGCCTGCGCAACGCGCTCGCGTCACGCGAGGGCTATTTCACCAGGCATTTCCCCGACGGCGCCGACACGACCATCTTCGAGGCGGCGCAGCTCTACAAGCGCGACGGCGTGCCGACGATCGTGCTGGCCGGGAAGGAGTACGGCACCGGGTCGTCGCGTGACTGGGCGGCGAAGGGACCGCTGCTGCTGGGCGTGCGCGCGGTGATCGCGGAATCGTTCGAGCGCATTCACCGCTCGAACCTCGTGGGGATGGGCATCTTGCCTCTGCAGTTCGTGCCGGGCGAGAGCGCGCACCTTCTGGGCCTGACCGGCCACGAGCGCTTCACGATCCGCGGCCTGAACGCGATCAATCCTGGGCAGAAGGTCGAGGTCGAGGCGGTGGACGACGAGGGGCACGTGAAGCGCTTCACCACGCACGCGCGCGTCGACAACGAGACCGAGGTCGGATACCTGCATCACGGCGGCATCCTGCCGCTGGTGCTGCGCGAGCTGATCGCGAAGAACTAGACCGGTTTGGCCGGGAAATCAGCCATCAGGACGGCCGAAAAGCCCGGATAGGCGCGCCTATCCGGCGGTTACGCCGCCGGGATCGCCGCCTCGCTCTCCTCGTACGTCGTCTTGATGGGCAGCCAGCGCTCGTGTCCGCACTCCGGGCACTCGAACAGACCGACCAGCACGTCAGGCCGTGAGACGTCCGAGTGCATGGTGCGCAGCTGCATCGACACGTTGGCGTCGTGCCGTTCGCAGGCGGGAGCCTCTTCGTAGGTCATAACGGAATTTAACGCGCTGCGTCGTAAACAAGGCTAGTGAATCCGACACAAGGCGGTGCCTTGCCGCATTGTCGCCGACAACCTAAGCTTCCGAATTGATCGTGGCCACCAAGAAGCTCGACGAAGAGGTCCAGGCACCTCGGCCGACCGTCCGCGACTGGATGGGATCGGTGGTTTCGCAGGCCAAGCTGGTCGCCGGCGCCGACGGGCTCGACCGCCAGGTGGAGTGGGTCCGCCTGATGGAGACGCCCGAGATCCAGCCACGCCCGGGCGATCTCATGTTCACGACCGGATTTCCGATCAAAGACGACCTGTCCGCGCAGATTCGGCTGGTCGAGCGGATCGCCGGCGCAGGCGGGGCGGGGCTGGTGGTGCGCCCGCTTCCATATCTGAGGAAGCTGCCGCCGGAGATGGTCACGGAAGCCGACCGGCTGAAGATCCCCCTCTTCACGATCCCGTCCGACGTCCAGTTCGTCGACCTCATGGCGCCCCTTCTCGAGCGCATCATCAACGCCGAGCACTGGCGCCTGAAGCGGTCGATCGAGATCCACCGCCGCTTCACCGAGATCGTCCTCGACGGCAAGGGCGTGAACGAGATCTGCCGGACCCTCGCCGACCTGCTCGACAGCGCGGTGGTGGTCGAGGACGCGAGCTTCCATCTCCTCGCACACGCCGGCGGGAGCGCCGACCCTCACCGCAAGGAGACCATCGCGCGCCAGGGCACACCGCAGCGCGTGCTTTTCGACCCGCAGATCCAGCGCGTGCTGCGCGAGGTGGAAGCCAAACGGGGACCGGTCAAGGTGCCGGCGTTTCCGCACCTCGGCATGTCGCGCGAGCGCCTGATCGCGCCGATCTTCGCCGCCAACCAGGTGCTCGGCTATATCTCCATCCTGGACCACCCGCCGCACAACGAAGAGCTCGCGTTCATGGCCATCGAGCAGGCGGCCCTCGTCCTCGCGCTCTCGATCGCGAAGGAAAGGGAGCTGTCGGAGGTCGAAGGACGGGTCCGCGGCGAGTACCTCGAGGACCTCCTTCACGGGACGTACGGCGACGAGGCGGCCGCCCAGAGGCGCGCGCGCCACCTCGGCTACCCGCTGCACGGCAGCCACATCGTGGTGCTCGTCGACATCGACGACTTCCGCGGCTTCAACAAGGCGCGCCAGATCTCGGAGGATGCGATCCAGGCGCTCAAGCGCGAGTTCCTGCGACGGGTTACGGCGGTCGTCCGCGCAAGCTACCCGCGCGCGCTTCTGCAGGGCCGGTCCGACCAGGTCGTCGCGCTGCTTCCGCTCGGCACGGAAGTCGTCGACCATCAGGCGCGAAGTCACGCCCTGGGGCTGCAGATCCGACAGGCGATCGCCGACTGGAAGCCGGGCTTCACGGTGTCGGTCGGATTCAGCGCGCCGATCGAGGCGCCTTCAGGTGTGGCCGGCGCGCTTCGCGAGGTCACGTCGGTGATGGAGTCGCTGGCTCGCTTCAAACGCTGGAGCCAGGTGGTGGCGGTGCCCGAGCTCGGCCTCACCGGTTTGCTCGCAGCGATCAGCGACGAGAGGCTCGTCGATTACAGCCGACGCCACCTAGGTCCGCTGATCGAGCACGACAGCGCGCGCAAGGGTGCGCTTGTCACCACGCTTCGCGCTTATCTCGAAACCGGGGAGCAGCAGCAGGCGGCGCAGCGACTTCGCGTTCATCCCAACACGCTTCGCTACCGCCTCGACCGCATTCGCGAGATCACCGGTCTCGACCTCGAAGACCCGGAGACGAGGCTCAACCTGTCGGTCGCGCTGCGGGTGCAATCCCTTTTGGGAATGTAGCGATCGCATAACAAAACTCGCGCCGTTTTTGTGTTCGGCGCACTAGCGAGCTTGGCCCACCACCAGTAGCCTTCTGATCAGTGCCCCCCGCCCTACCTCGAACGCGCCTTGCCTGGGCAGGTGAGCTGCCAACGTCCCGTGCCGCGTGCGGCATGGGATTCGTGGCCACGCCGCAATCGAGCCACGAGGCGATCGCGCTCGGCGTCGCGGCGCTGGCGCGACTCGCGCATAGGGGCGGGCTCGACGCCGACGGTAAGAGCGGTGACGGCGCCGGTCTTCTGATCCAGATACCTCGCAACCTGTTCGGCAATCACGGCGCCGTCGTCCTCTTTGATTGGGACGCGCGCGCGAGAGCGATGGTCGAGCAGCACCTGAAGATCGTCGACTGGCGCCGCGTGCCAGTGGACGTCGACTCCCTCGGCGAGCGGGCACGAGACACCATGCCTGCGATCTGGCACGGCGCGATCCAGAACCCCGACACGGATCCAGACACCTGGGAGCGAGAGCTCTACGTGGCGCGCCGGCGGATCGAGCGCGCCGCCGAAGCGGATGGCGTGCGGATGTACCTGCCTTCCTGTTCGAGCCGCACCCTCGTCTACAAGGGTCTGATGGCGGGCACGCGCCTCGCCGATTTCTATCACGACCTTCGGGACGAAAAGACAGAGAGCAGGCTCGCGGTCTTCCACCAGCGCTACTCGACCAACACGATGCCCGACTGGCGCCTCGCCCAGCCGTTCCGGATGCTGGGCCACAACGGCGAGATCAACACGATCACCGGCAATCGCGCATGGATGCGCGCCCGCGAAACCGAGCTCGACGAGGAGCTGCGCGGAGCGATGTGGCGCGAGGGCTCGGATTCCGCCTCGCTCGACAACGCGCTCGAGCTGCTCGTCCATCGCGGCTGGGAGGTCAGCGAAGCGTTGATGAGCCTCGTGCCCGACGCCTGGGAAGGGCGCGGCGACCTGGCCGCACCGGTGCGCGACTTCTACCGCTACCAGTCGATCCGTTTCGAACCGTGGGACGGTCCCGCGGCGCTTGCGTTCACCGATGGGAACGTCGTCGGCGCGGCGCTGGATCGCAACGGGCTCAGGCCGCTTCGCTGGCAGCGGACGAGGCAGGGAATCGTCGCAGCCGCATCCGAAGCAGGCGTCGTGACCATGGCGCCCGAAGACGTCGTGGAGCGCGGCCGTCTTGGGCCGGGGCAAATGCTGCTCGTCGACACGCGCGACGGCACGCTTCTGCGCGACGCCGACGCCAAAGAACGCGCGGCAGCGCGCCACGATTACGGGCTGCTCGCCGATCGAGTCCTGGTCCCCGTCGAGCGACATCACGCCGACCTCGAGCCGCTGGAGGACATCGCGTCGCAGCACGCGCTGCACGGTTGGGGATTTGAAGACGTGAAGTTCGTCGTCGACGCGATGGGCGAGACCGGTGCCGAGCCCGTGTATTCGATGGGTGACGACATCCCCATCGCGCCGCTTGGTCGCACGCCGCGCCGCCTCTACGGATATCTTCGCCAGCGCTTCGCGCAGGTGACCAACCCCGCCATCGACCCGCTGCGGGAAAAGGCCGTGATGTCTCTCCGGGTTCTGCTTGGCGCGCGTCACCAGACGCTCGAGCCCGAAGGCGGCGAAGACCGCGAGCTGTTGCGACGCCATCACCCCGCGATTCCGAGTGACAGCAAATTGCTCGAGCTCGAGTCTCCGATCCTCGGCGCCGCTGAGCTCGCTCGCGTGCTCGAGGATGCAGTCGTCCTCGACGCGACCTATGCGAACGATGAAACCCTCGTCGAGGCGCTGGAGCGGCTGAGGCGAGAAGCCGGCGAGGTCGACGGCATCGTGGCGCTCAGCGACCGCAGAGAAGGACCGCATCGGCTGCCGGTGCCGATGGCACTCGCCGTCGGCGCCGTGCACACATTCCTCGTCGACCAGGGGAAGCGCATGACGACGGACATCGTCGCCATCGCGGGCGACGTGGTTGACGTGCATGACGTGGCATGTCTGATCACCATCGGCGCGACCGCCGTCCATCCTTACCTTGCGCTCGCCACGGTCGGCGACGAGAAGGCCGCGAGATACCGCAAGGCGCTCGAGGCGGGGCTGCTGAAGGTCATGTCCAAAATGGGCATCTCGTGCGTCACGAGCTATCGCGGCGCCGAGGTAATCGAAGCGCTGGGGCTCGGCGCGGAGGTGATGGAGCTGTGCTTCCCCGCGGTGCCTTCGCGCATCGGCGGCGCGGACCTGCAGGACATCGAGCGGAGCGCGCGGGCGCGCGCAAGCGCGATGCCCGACCACGGACGCATCCGCTTTCGCAAGGCCGGTGAGCACCACGCCTACAACCCGCTCGCTGTGCGCGCGGCCCAGAAAGCCGCACAGACCGGCGATGCCGCCGCGTACGCGGAATGGCGGCGGCTGTCATCGATGGGTGAGCCTCAATCGCTGCGCGAGCTGATCGGCTTCAAGTCGGCGCCCCACTCCATTGCCCTTGAGGACGTGGAAGCGGCGACCGACATCGTGAAGCGATTCGTCAGCACGGCGATGTCGCTCGGCGCGCTTTCGCCTGAGGCGCACGAAGCGCTCGCGATCGCGATGAACCAGATCGGCGCGAGGTCGAACTCCGGCGAGGGCGGCGAAGACCCCGACACCTACGGCAGCGACGGCCCGCGACGCGACAACAAGGTGAAGCAGGTGGCGTCAGCGCGTTTCGGCGTCACGCCCGCATATCTCAAGCGTGCCGACGAGCTCGAGATCAAGATCGCGCAGGGTTCCAAGCCAGGCGAAGGCGGCCAGCTGCCGGGCATCAAGGTCACGAGCCTGATCGCGCGGCTGCGTCACGCGCAGCCGGGCATGCAGCTCATCTCCCCACCTCCGCACCACGACATCTATTCGATCGAGGACCTCGCGCAGCTCATCTACGACCTCAAGACCGTCAACCCGCGCGCGCGTGTTGGCGTGAAGCTGGTCTCCGAGGCGGGTGTCGGCACGATCGCCGCGGGCGTCGCCAAGGCCCAGGCGGACTACATCCTCATCTCCGGTCACGACGGCGGCACGGGCGCGTCGCCGCTGTCCTCCATCAAGAATGCGGGCTCGCCGTGGGAGCTCGGACTCGCCGAGGCGCAGCAGGTGCTCGTCGCGAACCGCCTTCGCGAGCGCGTGACCCTGCGCACCGACGGTGGTCTGCGCAGCGGACGCGACATCGTCATCGCCGCGATGCTTGGTGCGGAAGAGTTCGGCTTTGGCACGGGCCTCCTCGTCGCGCTCGGCTGCGACATGGCGCGGCAGTGCCACCTCAACACGTGCCCAACCGGCATCGCGACCCAGCGCGAAGACCTGCGTGCCAAGTTCGAAGGCCGGCCCGAGCACGTCGTGAACTGGTTGTTCTTGATGGCCGAGGAGGTACGCGAGCATCTCGCGTCGCTCGGCGCGCGAGACGTGAACGAGATCGTCGGTCGCGTCGAGCTTCTCGAGGCTCGGACGGACGCGCTCGACCTTTCCTTCGTGGTTACGCCGACCGATGCCTCGCTGCCGCGACGGCATGACATGTCGCGCAACGGCGTAGTTCCGCCATCGCCCGCGCCGGGCGGCCCCATCGACAACGCCGCGCGCACAGTCGGCGCGTCGCTTGGGCAAGGTGCGAGGCGCGCGTACGTCGGCAGCGCGGGCCAGAGCTTCGGCGCCTTCCTCGACGCGGGCGTCGAACTGCTGCTCGAGGGTCAGGCGCAGGACTACGTCGGCAAGGGCATGGGCGGCGGCGTGATCGCCATCAAGCCGTTCGCAGGCGATGGCGCCGAGGACCCAGTCCTCGCCGGCAACACGATCGCGTACGGCGCGACGGGCGGCAAGCTCTTCATCGCCGGCCGAGCAGGCGAGCGGTTCTGCGTGCGCAACTCCGGCGCGATCGCGGTCGTCGAAGGCGCCGGTGACCACTTCTGCGAATACATGACCGGTGGCGTCGCGGTCGCTCTGGGCCCAGTTGGCTGGAACGCGGGCGCGGGCATGACCGGAGGTGTCGCATACACGGTCGACTGGCGGCAGCTCAACGCCGACAGCGTGGTGGCGCGGGAGGTGCCGGCCGAAGACGCCGGGGAGCTGAAGTCGCTCGTCGAGGAGCACCTTCGTTGGACGGGCAGCCCTATCGCGGCCGAGATGCTGGCGAACTGGGATGAAGCCCTGAAACGGTTCCGTCAGATCGTGCCCGTGACGCCGCCCGTTGCCCTCAGCGTGGCAGCACCCGAAGATACGGCCGAGAAGGCTGCAAACCCGGCGCCGTAGCGTAGGCTCACGCCCGTGAAACGCCTTGCGCTCCTTGTCTTCTTCGTCGTCGCCGCGTGCGGTTCCATCGGCGCGCAGGCGCACACGATCTCACTGACGTACAAGGCGGGCGACACCTCGAAGTACGCGCTCCACATGGTCCTGAAATACACGATCGGCGCCTCGGGGATGTCGATTCCGCTGAACATCGACATGAGCGCCAAGGAGACGGTGACCGTCAAATCAGTTGACTCGGATGGCACTGCCGACCTGTCGGTCGTGGTCAGCGACCTCTCGATGAAGTCGTCGATGAACGGCACGACCAATACGACGACCACTACGACGGCGGGCACGATTGACATGAAGATCGGGAAGGACGGTCGCGTGATCAGCGTCAACGGCAACGCCTTCGGAAACAACGCGCTGCCTGGCATCTCCGGAAGCCAGGGCGGTGTTCTCTCGGCGATCCTTCCCGACCACGCGGTCAAGCCTGGCGATACGTGGACGAAAAGCTACGACCAGCCGAACCTTCTCGGCAGCGGCTCCGTGCACGCCACCAGCAACAACACGTATCTCCGCGACGAGAACGTCAACGGCGTCAACGCAGCGGTGGTGGAGAGCAAGGCCGACACCAATCTCAACATGAGCCTCGACCTCGGTTCGATGCTCGGCGAACCCGGCGCGACGCCCCCGGCCACCGGACCCTCAGCCGGGTCGCTGACGATGACCGGGACGTCCAAATCCGACACGACGTCGTGGATCGACATCAGCGGACACCGGATCGTCAAGACGCACTCCACCGGCTCGGTCGACGCGACGCTGAACGTGAACGTGCCGCCCGGCAGCACGCCCACCACGGCGCCCGCGCTCACCGGCCCGATCACGTTGAAGGGCACGCAGACCCTGGACCTGACTCCTGCCTGACATCGTTTCCGCGCTGGAGTCGGCGCGCGTGGTCGAGCGAGAGTTCGTCGAGCGGGCGACGGCCTCGGAGAAAGCTCCCAAAGGTTGGCCGGCTGCGCTGGTCATGTTCCACGTCGCGATGTGGCGCGAGCGCATGCGCAACTGCCTTCTGATCACGAGCGATGGGGGCACGTATGAGTACCCGGGCAACCGCGACGAGATCAACGATGCAGAGCTGGCGAGCGGGATCGGCACGCCCCTGAGCGATGCCGCGGCCAGGTCAGGCCAGCTTCTAAGCGAGATCGTCGAGCTGCTGCCGAAAGTCGGTGACCGCCCGGTCAACTGGTTCGGCCAGAGCAGCGTGCGTGACGCCGTGCTGCGCAACAGCTACTCCCATCCGCGGCGGCACATCTGCGACTACATGATCGAAAACGGCGATAAGGACGGGGCGCGAAAGCTGCTCGATGCCGGGCTCGATGAGATGCGAGCTCTCTCTGCTCCCGACTACGTCACGGTGCTGCTGACACAGCTGCGCGAATCCGGTCTATGACCCGCATGTTGGCGATCGACTCGCTCAGCGGAATCTCGGCCGGGCGGTTGCTCAACACGCTTTCTCCGAACGATTCGACCATCAGCCGGTACTGGTGAATCGGATCGTCGAGCGGGTTGAACGGCCTCTCGAGGCGGTGCGCGGTGTCCCGCGTGACGACGGTCACCTCCTGGTGCTCGGCGGACTCGAAGCTCGCGAACACTGACGCGGTCCGCCCTCCTGAGAACCTGAGCAAGGCTGTCGTGGTCATATCGACGCCGTCCGCCTCATGGGCGGAGGCGAGGACCTCGACCGGCTCGCCCAGGATCCATCGCGACACGTTGACGCCGTAGCACCCGACGTCGAGAAGCGCGCCGCCACCGAGCGCTGGTCTGAAGCGATAGTTCTCTTGCCCCTTGAGCGTGAATCCGAAGCTTGCCTGCACGAATAGCGGTTCGGAGAGCCGCGCGACGAATTCACGGACGCGCGGATTGAACCGGTACATGAACGCCTCCATCAGCAGGCGATTGGCACCCGTCGCTGCGGACGCCATCTCTTCGGCCTCCGCCGTGTTCATCGCGAGCGGCTTCTCGCACAGCACGTGTTTGCCGGCCTCGAGCGCGCGGAGCGTCCATGTCTTGTGCAGGTTGTTGACCAGCGGGATATAGACGGCGTCGACCTCACCGTCTTCGAGCAGCGCGTCATACGAATCGACTGCACGTGTACCGGGAAACGGCGCGAGGATCTCGCGCGCCCGTTGAGGCGAGCGGCTGGCAAGCGCGACGAGCCGGCCGTTGTGCGCGTCATTGATCGCCGGAAGCAGCGCGACGTCCGCGATCCACGCCGCGCCGAGGACCCCCCAGCCGACCTCGCGCGCTATATCTCTACCTGGACCTGCGTGCCGCCGTGAGCGATCGAATGCGTCGCGGCCTCCATGACCGCGACCGTGCGCCTCGCCTCCTCCGCGGTCACCGCGAGAGGCTCCTGCCACGCGAGGTGGTCGGCGAGGTTGCGGTAGAAGCCATTGTCGTCACGGGGCTGCAGCTTGAGCAGCTCCTCACCACTTGGCCGAAATACCTTCACGCGCGCAGGAAAATCCGCCGGCACATCGGCGTCGATCCACTCTCCCACGACTGCGCCTTCGGTGCCGAGCAGGTACCACTTTGGCTTTCGCGCGAACGCGATGTCCGACTGCAAGAAGTCCGCCTGCACGCCGTTCGCGAACGTCACGTTGACGCGCACGTGGTCGGCGTTGGTCACGTCGTGCCACACGCGCTTGTGCGCCTGCGCCTCGACCATGCGCACGGTGTCGGGGAACAGCTGCAGGATCCAGTCGAAGTAGTGCGAGCCCCAGTCGTAGATCGTGCCGCCGGAGATCGGCTCGTGCGAGTGCCAGAAATCGCAGGGATGGTCGTAGCCACCGATGAAAGACTCGAGGTAGAAGGGCTCGCCAATCGATCCCGATCGTGCAACCTGACGCATCGCGATGAAGTCCGGATCCCAACGCCGGCTCTGGTACACGGTCAGCACGAGGTGCCGGGCGGCCGCCACGTCGATCATTCGATCGCCGTCCGCCGCGCGGAGGGCAAAAGGCTTCTCGCAGACGACGTGCTTGCCGGCTTCGAGCGCGCGCAGGACCGGCTCGGTGTGAGCGCTCGGCGGAGTGCCGACGACGACCAGGCCGACATCCGGGTCCGCGAGCATCTCCTCGGCGCGCGCGTGCGTGCGCACGTTCCAATCGCGCGCCGCAGCCTCGCGCCGGGCGGGTGAAAGGTCGCAGACGCCGGCAAGACGCAGGCCCGCGGTCGCGGCGATCGACGCGGCATGGTCGCGGCCGATCGCTCCGTATCCGAGCAGGCCCACGCCCATCGAGAGCGCACCGGCCCTTCCGGCAGCGAACAGCAGCGCTCGCGCGACCAGCTTGTCGTCAGTCACGCCCAGGTAGACGACACGTCCATCGCCGAACCGGCGCTCGTATGCAACGACCTGCTCGGTGTATCGCCAGCTCGTGCGCACGAGGATCGCCGCGTCGGCAGGCGGTCCTTCGGAGAGATGCAGCTCGTCGGTGACCTTCCAGTCGGCCGGCAGGCGCTGAGTGAGTGGATGGTCCGGGTCGGGATGCAGGACGAGCTCCGTCCGCGGCGCTCGCGCACCAGGCACCCATCCGGCGAGCTGGGTGATCGCCTCAGATGCCGACCACGCGGCGAGGGTGCGGCCACTGATCACCAGAGCGCCGCCGCGCCCGACGAGATCGCGAAGCGCAGCCGCATCGTCGGGGTCGATGGGACGTTCCGTATCCGCGAGAACCACCTGGGCATCGGCTTCGGCCACCTCGAAGCGACGCGGATCCAGAGCGACCGGGCGGTCGGCGATGATCCTGACCGGCAGACGCTCGCTCATCTAGGCAGCCTTCTCCTGTTTTTTTGCGCCGACACCGTGGAGCACCTCGAGCGTGCGCTCGGCGGCGGTCTCCCATGTGTAACTCCGCGCGCGCCTGCGGCCTTCCTCGCCCAGCCCGGCGCGCAGCGACTCGTCGGCAAGCAGGCGCTCGAGCGCGCCGGCGATCGCGTTCGGATTGGTCGCGTCGACCGCAAGCGCGGATTCCCCCGCGAGCTCCGGTAGCGCGCCCGCAGTGCCGATCACCGCCGGCAGTCCGTGCGCCATGGCCTCGAGCAGCGGCAGGCCGAATCCCTCGTAAAGGCTCGGGAAGACGAGCAGCGACGCCGAGCGGTAAAGCGCCTCGAGCGTTGCGTCGTCGACGTGGCCGACGTACTTCACGCCCGGCTCCGCCTGGATGCGCTGAAGCGTGTCGCCGTAGGCCCAACCCGGCCTGCCCGCGATGACGAGCTGCGGCACGCCCGGACGGCCGTTGATGATGAACGGGAGCGCGCGACCCCGAAGCTGTCGGTACGCGGCGAGCAGTCGCGGGTAGTTCTTGCGAGGTTCGACGGTGCCGACCGCGAGCAAAAAGCCCGGCTCGAGCCCCTCGGGCAGCGGTCCCGGCAGCACCGCCGGCGGCAACCCCTCCGGTATGACATGGATCCTTTCTTTTAGCTGCGCCGCGGGGTACAGGCGAAGCACGTCGTCTCGCGTCGTCTCCGACGGCACGATCACTGCGGCGGCGTGGTGCAGCGCACGGGGAAGGACAGCGCGAAAGTACAGCCGCTGCTGCCAGGGCACTTCGGCTGGCGTCAGACGAAAGGCGACGTCGTGGACGAAGACCACGGCCGGCGGCGCGCCCGCGCGACGAAACGGCGGGCTCGGCCAGTACGGATAAAGGATGGCGTCGGCCTCGAGCTGCGGCTCGATCTTCGGGATCCAGCGCGACTTGAGCGCGAGCTCGTGGCGGTAGGGGGAGAAGAACGCGTCGCAGTCGAGGCCACGCATCGATTCGGGGCGATCGCGGCTGCAGAGCAGCACGAATCGATCGCGGGTGCCGGCGGCGACGAGCGCCTTCGTCAGCTCCGTGGCGACCGTGGACATGCCGACGCGCTGCGGTCGCCAGCACGCCGTGACGTCGATCGCATAGCGCCCCACCGATTGAATGTAAATGGAGAAGGCCCTCCACCGGGGCAGGACCTTTGTATCCATGGGAAAGGCCGCCACAAATGGAGAAGGCCCTCCAAATGGAGAAGGCCCTCCACCGGGGGGCAGAGGACCTTCAGAAAGGAGGGAGGGCAAAAGGTGCCGTTAAGTGCATGTTACCGCCGCCCGGGAAAAGGGGAAAGCGGACTTTACGCAGAGGCGCGCGAGGGTAGACGCTAAACCGGTTTTAGTTCGTCTCCGACGCCCGGATGGCGAAGGCGCAGTCGAAGGTCCCGGTCACCGATCCGCACTCCACCTCTTCTACGTACCAGTCGTTGGCGAGCCCCGCCCAGCGCAGGATGGTCTCGATCGTTGCGATCCACACGTGGCACGACTTGACCGACTTGATACGGCCGAGGCCGAACATGTTGGAGAAGTTGACGAGCCAGAACTGGTGCTCGTCGACCTGCAGCCACGCATGAGTGTGCTCGCCGCGGACGTTGTCCATCGCCTCGCTGAAGTTCTTGACGACGTTGGCGAGCTTGCGCTGCCGGCCCGGCACGAATCGCCGGGCGCCTCCGAGTCCGTGACGGCCCTCGGCAAGCCACCGCTCGGTCGCTCGCCGTCCCCACGCGCGGATCATGTCCTCGGATTCCGGCCCGTAGATCGTCTCGAACGCTTCGTTCAATCGCGACAGCGACTCGACCGGCGACGAGAGCTGGTCGTCGTGCGGCGCATCCTGCTCGATGTACTGCACGAGACCCGCGGCGTACGCGATCTCGGGCCATCGATCGCCCGTCACGTCGCGCGCCACGTGGACGTAGTTGCTGAAGTAGGAGTTGAGGATGAAGCGTCCGCGCGCACGCGCAGGGCGCACGCCCATGAGCTCGAGCGTGCGAATCGTCGAGCCCGGCATCGAGGTCGGCGTCGGGATGGGCGAACCGTGGACGATCGCCGGAACCGCCTGGGGTCCCCGCGCCGCAGGCGAGGGGGCGCCCACCGCTTTCATCGAGGTCGTGTCCGGACCGTTGGATGCGACGGCGGGTCGAGGCATGACGGCAACGCCGCCGGATGACGTCGTGGCAGCAGCAACGGACGCTGCAGCAGGAGCTCCGGGCGCCGACGTGCGCCGCTGAGGCAGCTTCGCCATCTGCGCGAGCACGTCCTTGACGGTCTGGGGCCGATCCCCCGGCTCCTTCGCGAGAACTTTTTGGAGCAGCGCGTCCAGCTCGTCCGGCAGCTTGGCGTTGATCTTCACCGCCGACGGGATGGGCGAGTTGACGGTCGCGTACGCCACCTCCATTCGATTGGCTCCGACATACGGCAGCCGGCCGGTGAGCATCTCGAACGTCAGCACGCCGAGCGAATAGATGTCGGCGCGGCGGTCGACGTCGCGGCCCATCACCTGCTCAGGCGCCATGTACCCCGGCGTGCCGATCGCGAGACCGATGGTCGTGAGGTGAGTAGGTTGGCCGGCGCCGCGTGCCAGCCCGAAGTCGGCCAGCATCGCGCGCCCGTCCTGGTGAATGAGGACGTTGGTCGGCTTGAGGTCGCGGTGGACGATGCCCGCGTCATGCGCGTGCTGCAGGCCGTCGCCGATCTCCCGCAGGTAACGCCATGCGGTGAGTGGATCCATCACGCCGCGGTTGAGAACGTCGCGAAGTGTGCCGCCTCGGATCAGCGGCATGGTGAGGAACGCATTGCCGTCGATGACCTCGAAGTCGTAGATCGGGAGGATGTTGGGGTGGTCGAGCTTGGCCAGGGTCTTGGCCTCGGTCTCGAAGCGCTTGACGAACCCGTCGTCCTGGAACAGCTCCGATGACAGCGCCTTGAGCGCGACCTCGCGGCCGAGCGGCTGCTGAATTGCGCGATAGACGACGGCCATGCCGCCACCACCGAGCCGCTCGACGATCTCGTACTGAGCGAGCCGCGTGCCGGTCAGATCCTTCATGACGGCCTCACCGTCGCCAGCTGTTCGACCATGGATATGAGGTCGGCGAGCCGGAATGGTTTGCTCAAAACGTTGTCCGCGCCCGCGGCGAGGAACCGCTCACGATCGCTCGCCATCGAGTGCGCGCTGGCGATGACGATCGGCATCGCCGGCACCTCTGTTTTGATGCGGCGCATCGCCTCCAGACCATCGATGCCCGGCATGGCGACGTCCATCAGGATCATCGCCGGGTGCTGGGCGAGCGCGATGTCCACGGCCTGCAGCCCGTCGGCGGCGATCAGCACCCCGTAGCCCGCCTTCTCGAGCACGCGCTTGCACAGGCGCTGCGCGACCTCGTTGTCATCGGCAACAAGGACCGTGAACTTTGGACCGCTGCCATTCAGGGACTCAGCCATGGCGGAGATGCAATGCCGCCGCGCCTTCTGGCGCCAGGGGGATCGTGAAATGGAACGAGGAGCCGTGGCCGACGGCGCTCTCCACCCAGATCTTGCCTCCGTGCATCTCCACGATCTGCTTAACGATCGTGAGGCCGAGGCCAGTCCCGGGAATCGACTGCGCCGCGCCGCTGCGGACGCGCCGGAAGCGCTCGAAGACGTGGGCGATCTCGTCGGCCGGTATGCCGATGCCGGTGTCGGTGATGCTGATCAGCGCGTACCTGCCCTCGACTCGGCTGGTCAACGTGACGGTCCCGCCCTCGGGCGAGTACTTCACGGCATTGTTCACGAGGTTGCTGACGACCTGAATGAGCCGGTCGCGGTCACCGGCAACGATCGGCAGGCGGGGGTCGAGGTCGGACTTGAACTCGACGGTCACGGTCGACGAGCTCGCGCGCGCGATCGACTCCATCAGGATGTCGTTGATGTCGACGTCGGTTGCGCGCATCGTCATGCGCCCCGACTCCATGCGGTCGAGGTCGAGCATGTCGCCGATGAGGCGGTTGACCCGGTCGGCGTCGTTGAAGATGTAGCCGCCGTACGCCCGAACCTCGTCGGGCTCGAGGCCACCGTCGCGAATGAGCTCGCTGAAACCCTGGATGCCCGTCAGTGCGGTGCGGAACTCATGGCTGACGATGCTCAGAAACTCGCTCTTGGTCTGGTCGTGCTTCTCCAGGTTGGCAATCGCCGCGCGCTGAGCCTCGAGTGCCTCCGCCAGCTTGTCCGAAGTCTCGCGCACCGCGGTGACGTCTTCGATCATGAGGAGCACGTGCTCCGGCCGGCCGTTGGCGTCCGGAATCGAGGTCGCCGTGAGCTGCAGCCACAGCCATTTGCCTCCGCCGGTCGCCGCGCGAACCTGCACGCTGCTGCCGTCGGTGATGCCGGCCAGGAACATGGCCTTGCCGTGGCGCGTGGCCGCCTGATCGTAGGCGCGCATCATGTCGGGCCACGCGGTGTTGCGCATAGTCTCGGCGTCGTGCTCGAGCATGTGAAGAAGCGCCGGATTCGCCTCGACGAGCTCGCCATCGCCACCGATGCGGGCGATGCCGATGGGAGAGCGCTCGAAGATCGCGCGGTGGTCGGCCTCCGACCGGCGCAGTGCGGTCGTGATCTCGGAGCGGCGTAGGAACTGACCGATCTCGACCCCCGCCATCGTCAGCATCGCGACGTCGTCATCTTTCAGAGGCTTGGTCTCGTTGGCCGTCAGCTCGATGACGCCGGCGACTTCGCCGGCATCGATCACCGGGACCGCGACCGAGCTGTGCTCCGCCTGGACTTCGGCGGCGAGCACGCCTGACTGCCATACCCTCGTGACCAGCTCGTTGCGCTCGGTCACCGCGATGGCACGGCTCGACCAGTACCGCGTGGCCGTCCAGCCAAGGTGATGCCGAAAGGCCTCGAGCAGCGCCGGCATCGCCTGGTCCACGCCTGCCGAATCGAGCACGATCTGGTGGACCGCGGCGGCGCAGTCGCGCAGCGCGTTGACGCGCACCTCGTCGGTGGCGTCGCTGGCCTGGACGACCAGCACCTGCCGGTCGGGGACGCGCGCCAGCGACACCGACAACGTGCGGCCGTGCGCCAGCAGGCCACGCCATCGGGACACGTCGCCCCGGCGAAGCATTGCGAGGGCGTCGACGATCGCCTCTCGGTCCTCGCCGTCGACGATCTCGGCGACGCCGGCACCGACCAGAGAGTCTTGCGTGCGATCGACGAGGCGGGCGAGCGCCGAGTTGACCTGGACGAACCGTCCATCGAAGTCGCTCAGCCCAAGCCCGACGTCGACCGACTCGAACGTGGTCCTCAGCGCCTGTGCCGCTGCGGTCAGATCGTCGAGGCGCCGCTGCGTCAGGAGGTTGGCCGCGCGGGTGCGGACGGTCAGCCAGCCCATGCTGAGCGCGACGCCGATCAGAACCGCCCCGAGCAGGATGTCCGGCGCGAGGTCGTCGGCCTGGATGACGAGTGCCACCGCGCCGGCGGCCGCGACCGCCAGGGATTCGGCCAGATCCTGCTGCAGCGCCACGACGAGGACGACTGCGAGATAGAGCGGGAAGGCGATTACGGGCGGAGCCGCGGCCAGCGCCTGGACCGCGAAGACGGCCGCGATCGCAGCAAATGGCGTGGCTCGGCGAACCAGGACTCGAGTCCACGAGACGTACCCCTGACCCATCCCTGGCGTTTCCCCTGCCTCGCCCCCCCTGGCGGCATGGAAGGTGCGCAGGCCCCACAGTGTAGTGGCGACCTTTCGCAGTTCAGCCGCGTTAAGAAACCTTCCCGGATCGGCGCGCCTATCCGGGAATTTGCAAGCCTCTGATGGCTGATTTCGCGGCCTAACCGAGGGGAAGGCGGCGGAGAGCGACGACCGTCACGTCGTCGGCCAGCGTCCCGTCGCGCGCCCCACGCGCGAGCACGTCGACCATCTCCTGCGCGCTGCCGGCACGCCGCACTTCGTTGGGCAGCTGCACCTCCTTGGTGGCCAGATCAGGCCGCAGGTCGAGCAGGCCGTCGGAGAACACGACAAGCGCATCGCCTGGACTCAGAGTGACGGTGCCCGACACGAACTGCGAGTCGGAAAAGATGCCGATCGGGGCGCTCCGCTGTGGGAGCAGCTCCTGGCCGGCGCCGGCGCGCAACAGCCGCGCGTGCCCATGGCCGGCATCCACGTATGCGAGCTCGCCGGAGCGCGGATCGAAGCTGCAGTGGAACAGCGTCACGTACGCGTGGTTGACCTCGAGCGCGGGCGACATGACCGACGCCGCCTGCTTCACGCCTGCGTCGATCGGATCCATTCCGGCGACGCCGCGAAGTGCGGCGCGGGCGGTCGCCATCATCAGCGACGCGATAAGGCCCTTGCCCATCACGTCGCCAAGCGAGAGCGTCACCCGTCCATCGGCGTTGCGGTAGAAGTCGTAGAAGTCGCCGCTCATCTCGCGCGCGGCCGTGAAGTGCGCGGCGACCTCGAAACCGTCCTCGGCGAACGGTGACCGCGGAAGCATGCCCGCCTGCAGCTCCGCCGCCCGATGCATCTGTTCGGAACGCTCGTCGACGACCGCCTGCAAGCGCGTCACGATCGCACGGTTTTCTATCTCCAGGCTCCGCCGGCGAAGGTTGTTCACGACCAGGAGATACAGCTGCGTCGCCCCGACGGGCTTGACGTGATACGCGTACGCGCCGTGCTCGATCGCCGCCTTGCCGAGCTCAGGATCGTCAACCCCCGAGATCATCACGATCGCGGTGTCGGGCTGCGCCGAGCGGAGCTCCTCGAGAAGGGTGTACCCCGACTCGTCCGGCAGCCGGACGTCGAGCAGCGCCAGCGCGTACGGATTGGCTGCGAACAGGCCGCGGGCCTCGGCTCCGGAGAACGCAACATCGGACTCGAATCCGCGGCTTTTGAGCGTCCGCGCCATGACCTTCGCGAGGGCTTCTTCGTCCTCCACGATCAGGACCCTTTCCGTCGTCACGGCCGTGCAGTGTAGGTGGCTGAATTCGCCCCTTTCTGCCATATGCTGAGCGCCGCCCAAAATGGCCCTCGAAGTTCAGACCCGCCAGACGGATGGCGGGGTCACGATCGTCGCCCCGACCGGCCGGCTCGACGTCGCCGGCGCACCCGCGCTGAAGGAGGCCATCAACGGCCTCACGGAGAACGGGCCGCCTCACGTCGTCATCGACATGGAGGGCGTCAGCTTCGTCGACTCCACTGGGCTGGGCTCGGTCATCGCGGCGCTCAAGCAGATCCGCAACCGGCAGGGCGAGCTTCGCCTCGCGGCGCCCAACCAGCAGGCGCGTGTCGTGCTCGAGCTGACGACGCTGGACCGCGTCTTTCCTTATTACGCCACCCTCGAGGACGCCCTCGCGGGCTTCTAGCCCGTGAGCACGACGAATGCAGCGTTCGAATTTCACGCCATCTTTGGTGACCTCGACGACGGGCTTGCCGTCCTGCACTCCTCGGTCGATCGGCTGCGGGTCGTCCTCGGCCGAGATCGAGACGATGTGGCGCTCCTCCGCTTCGAGACCGCGCTCGGCGAGATCGGCAGCAACGTGCTGACCCACGGCCGTCCGGCAGGGACGCAGGCTCCGGTCGACTACAGGCTTCGATTCGACCACGACGTCGTCGAAGCGTCACTCACCGATTTCGGCGCGCCGGTGCACGAGCACCTCGGCCGCGACATGCCCGAGCAGGAGAGTGAATCGGGGCGCGGGCTCGCAATGGCGCGCTCGCTTCTCGACGAGCTCGGTTATGAACGGGATGGAGACGTCAATCGTTGGCGGTTGGTGAAACGCCTGTGACCGACCAGCACGACGAGCACATCGATCCCGGCCGGGTGTTGATCCACGACTTCCGCAACCTCCTGGCGGTCATCGTCAACTACAGCGAGCTCATCGAGCAGGAGCTGGACGATCCCGAGGCGGTCAGAGCCGACGTGCGCGAGATCAAGACCGCCGCCGATCGTGCCATCGCGATGACAGAGAAGCTGCCCAGGCCAGGGAAGGTGACGACGTGACGATCGCGAGGTCGGTCGGCGATCGACCGAGGTCCGCGCTGGTCCGTCACGACATCGCGCTCGTCGTCGACGACGACGAGCAGGTCTTGCGCCTGGTGAAACGCGTGCTGGAGCGCGCGGGCTTTGAATGCATCGCCGTCAGCGACGGCAGCGCCGCGCACGACGCCGCGGTGGAGTGGAGGCCCGACATCATCCTGCTCGACCTGATGGTCGGCGACATCACCGGCGACGAGATCATGGCGCGGCTGCGCGAGGATTTCCGCACCCGCCTCATCCCGGTCGTGTTCCTGACCGTGCGCGACTCGCTCAAGGACAAGGTCGAGCATCTGCTCTCGGGCGCCGACGACTATGTGACCAAGCCGTTCATCCCCGAAGAGCTGGTGGCGCGGCTCCGGGCCGTGATGACCCGCTCGACCACGACACGCGGTCTGAGTCCCCTCACCGGGATGAGCGGCAACAGTGACATCCTCCGGGAGATCAACCGCCGCCTCGCGGACAGCGAGAGGTTCGCGGTTCTGTACCCGGACATCGATGCCTTCAAGAGCTACAACGACCACTACGGATTCCTCCGCGGCGACGACGTCATCAAGACGCTCGCCACGATCATCCTCGAGGTCCTCGAAGAGAACCACTCGAACCTTCACTTCGCCGGCCACGTCGGCGGCGACGACTTCGTGATCCTGACCGAACCCACGCTGGCGGAATCGGTCGCGGCCGAGATCACGAAGCGATTCGATGATGCGATTCCCGCGCTTTATGACCCAATCGACCGCGACCGCGGCTGGATCGAATCGGAGGAGCGCAGCGGCAACGTGCTGCGCACTCCGCTCGTCTCGGTCTCGATCGGCATCGTCATCGCGGAGCCCGGCAGCTACGCGAGCGCGGCGGCAGTGGCGGCGCGCGCCTCCGAGGTGAAGGGCGTCGCCAAGCGCATGCCGGGATCGAAGTGGGTTCTGGATCGGCGCCGGCCGCCGGAGCGATTCGCCTGATGAGCATGCTCGAGACCCCCGCCGCACCGGACGCCAAGGAGCAGCTGCCCCGCTTCAGGGTCGTCGTCCACCGCCTCGATGGCGGATTGGAGGACGGCGAGTCCGACGCCCGGACGATCACCGAGGAAGGATTTCCTCTCTATTCGACCAACGACCCGGACCGCAAGCGGTACATCGCGGCGCGCGACATCAAGTACGTCGTCTTCGGTTCGGTCGACGATCCCGACCTCGAGCCGGATCCCGGCGACGAGAGTCCCGCGCGCAAGGCGGTCATGCGCTTCAAGGACGGCGAATGGATCGCCGCCTACGTCGAGCAGAGCCCAGAGCCGTACACGTTCGGGATCTCGATCAAGATCAGGCTGCCCGAGCTCCAGCGCGTGATCCCGGCCGTGGCCGCCGCCGCGTCATTGCTCGACACCCAGTTCGTCGATACGTGGACGGCGAGCATTGCGGCGCCGGCCACCGGCACGCCACGGCGAAGGCGCTCCGACATCCTCGAGGCCGCCGCGCGCCAGGGCCGCGACCTGCACAAGCTGGCCAACGACTTCCGCGACCGGCTCGCCCTCATCCGCGACGTGGGATTGACGACCGGCGACACCATCGCGTTCTCGCGCGCGGTCCGCACGCATCTCGACCGCTTCCTGCTCGAAGACGGCATCGTGCTCAACCCGCAGGAGAAGTCGGCTCTCGCCGACATCATCCTGCGCGCCGCGGTCGGTTACGGGCCTCTAGACAGCCTTCTCCACGACCGCTCCGTGAGCGAGATCATGGTCAACGGACCGGACCAGGTCTTCATCGAGCGCCGCGGCGTGCTCACCAAGGCGGAGGTCCGGTTCGAGGACGAAAACCAGCTTCTCGAAACCATCCGCCGCATGGTCGCGACCACCGGGCGACACATCGACGGCCTCAACCCGATGGTGGACGCGCGCCTGCCCGACGGCAGCCGTGTCAACGCCATCATCCGGCCCGCGGCCATCCACGGTCCCGCGCTGACGATCCGCAAGTTCAAAGACGCGGTGCTAGGCATGGAAGACCTCAAGCAAGAAGGAAGCCTCAGCCCCGCGATGGGCGAGTTCCTGCAAGCCGCGGTTCTCGGCCGGATGAACATCCTCGTGTCCGGCGGCACCGGTTCCGGCAAGACGACGTCACTGAACGTGATCGCGCGTTTCATCCCGCACAACCAGCGCGTGATCACGATCGAGGACGCGGCCGAGCTCCAGATCGATCACCCGCACGTCATCGCCCTCGAACACCGACCGCCCAACGTCGAAGGCAAAGGCGAGCTCACCATCCGGCAGCTGCTCCGCAACTCGCTGCGAATGCGTCCCGACCGCATTCTCGTCGGTGAGGTCCGAGGCGCCGAGGCGCTGGACATGCTGCAGGCGATGAACACCGGCCACGACGGATCGATGTCGACCATTCACTCCAACTCGGCGCGCGACGCCCTGTCCCGCCTGGAGACGATGGTGATGATGGCCTCGATCGACATCCCGTTCGAGGCCGTGCGCGCGCAGATCGCGTCCGCGGTGAACCTCATCGTCCACCAGGCCCGCATGCCCGACGGCCGGCGCAAGATTGCGCAGATCGCGGAGGTCGTCGGCTACGACGCCAACGGCCCGATCCTGCGCGACATCTTCCTCCTCGGCATGGGGCCCGACCTTCGGCTCGAGTACAACGCGACCGGTTACGTACCGACCGCGCTCGACAAAGCCGCGTTCTACGGCGTGCAGGTCAACCAGGACCTGTTCGACCCATCGAAGTCACGATTCATCCCCGCGGGCTCGGACAGCATGATGCCCGTCGTCAAAGACCCGCTCATCTCGGGCCAGGGCAAGACGGAAAACGTCGTCCGCCAGGTCGTCGTAGTTCCGTTCAGCTCGGAACGGCCCGCTGCGCGGGCTGCATCACCGACCTCACCCGCTCCGATCGCCGCCGTCCCCGCCGCACCGGCGCAGACGCCCGAGATGCAGGAGGAGATGCGCAAGCTCATCGACGCCGCGCGGGCCGCGGTCGCCGACCTGCAGGCCGCGGCACCCGCTACGCCGGTAGAGGCGCCGGCACCTGTCGCGCCCCCGCCGGTCGCCCCGGCGCCGGTCATCGCCGCACCGCCCGTGCAGTACGTCCAGCCGCCGCAACCGATCGTCTATCCCGCGGCGCCCCCACCGCCGTCAGCCGAGTTCCCGACTCCGCCGCCCTATGCCCCACCGCCCGACTTCCACGCCGGGCAGGCGCTCGAGGCGGCGACCGCGATGGCGCGCGCGACGACCGCTCTGGGACAGCTCGCCGCCGCGTCGAGCGGCTTCAGCGGGATGCTGCCGACTGTCCGCGCCACCGAGGGCGCACCCGGCCCGGCGGGCGCGTCGCGCCGCATCCAGGCGGTGATCGAGACCATCATCACGCGCCGCGGCCTGAGCCTCCGCCTCGCGGAACCGCTGACGCAGGCCTTCGAAGGGGCAGAGCTGAAGGCGAGCGACTACGCCCGCGACCAGAAGATCAGCAAGGACTCGGCTGGTCGCGAGCTGCGCCTCGCCGTCGAGGCCGGGCTGCTGCAGGCGGTCCGCTATCCGCAGGGTGAGGCGGGCTATCGCGCGTCACAGGGACTGCTCCGTGAGATCGCCGAAGGCCTCGGCCAGCCGATCAACGCCGCGGCGCCGCTGACCGCCGAGACCATCATCGGGAGCCTCGCCGTCGGCCAGACAGAGGGCACGGTCACGATCATGTTCACCGACGTCGAGGAATCGACGCGGCTTCTCTCGACACGAGGCTTCACCGCCTCGCACGAGATCATGAAGGCCTACGAGACGATCATCGACGACAAGGTCGCGCAGCACGCCGGCCGGCGCATCAAGGGTCTCGGTGACGGATTCATGATCAGCTTCGGATCGGCTCGACATGGCGTCGAGTGCGCGCTCGACATCCAGCAGGCGATCGCCGAGTACAGCAAGCAGAACCCCGAGCGCAAGCTGAAGATCCGCATCGGTCTAAACACCGGCGAGGTCGTCGAGGAAGGCGGGGACATCTTCGGCGCCGCCGTCAACGTCGCCGCTCGGGTCGCCGGCAAAGCCAAGGGTGGCGAGATCCTCGTCTCCGAGATCGTGCGCGCGTTGGTCGGACCAGTCGCGGAGATCAAGTTCGAGTTTCGCGGTCGCTACAAGCTCAAGGGATTCCCCGACCGCTGGCGCCTGCATCAGATATCGGCGGGCGAGGTCAAGGAAGCGGCGCACGTCCTGACTTCCAGCGACGGGTTCGTCGACCGCGACCAGGAACGGCTCGACATCCGGATGATGCTGGATCGCGCGCAGGCGGGAAGCGGCTCGGTTGCATTCATTACCGGCACGCCCGGCATCGGCGCGTCGCGGCTCGCATCGGAGGTCGCGGCGGAAGCCGCCGCCAAGGGCTGGATGGTCCTCACGGGACGCTGCATCGAAGGCGCGGCGGAGCCCTATGGACCGTTCCGCGAGGTGCTGACCGCCGCCGTCGGCAGCTCGACCGCCAAGTCGCTGAGCGAGGCAGCCGGTCACCACGGCCCGCTGCTGGCGCGCCTCGCACCCAGCCTGCGTCAGAAGGTTCGCAGTCTGCCCGGCGCGGCCGAGACGCCGTCGGACAAAGTGCGCGAGACGCTCTTCAAGTCGATTTACGAGTTTCTGAGCGAGGTCCAGGGCGCCAAGCCTCTCCTCGTGGTCATCGACGACCTGCAGTGGGCCGATGACGCGACCGTCGCGCTCATTCGCGACCTGGCCGAGCGTGTCGGGTCGAGCCGCATGCTCGTGCTCGGAACGTATTGGGACTCCGAGGTCGACACCGGGCGCGCATTCAGCACCGCGAGCTCACGGCTGATCCGCCGGCGGCGCGCCCAGCGCATCGCGCTCGGACGGCTGACCGACCATGACGTCGAGCGAATCGTCGCCGGCATGGGCGAAACACCGCTGGCGCCCGTGCAGCTCGTCGGCATCCAGGCCGCAAGCGAGGGCAACCCGCTCTTCGTCGAGCACTCTTTCCTTTACATGTCCGAGTCGGAAAGCATGCTCGGCGGCGCGCATTCGGCTGCGAGCTACACGGAAGAGGACCTCGAGCTCGCGCAAAGCGTGCGGGGACTGATCGGCCGGCGGATACAGCGCCTCAGCGAACCGGCGCAGCGGATGCTGGTCGCCGCCGCCGTGATCGGCCGCGACTTCGACGTCTCGCTGCTCGAATCATTTGGCGAGCTGTCGGGCCATGAGCTTCGGGAAGCGCTCGACGAGGCGACGCGAGGCCACTTCCTCGTCGCCGCGATGAAGGAGACGTACCGGTTCGCGCA
>DASTIX010000148.1:0-8847 GCA_035717165.1 Candidatus Dormiibacterota bacterium | reverse complement strand
TAGATCGCGGAATAATGAGGGGCTGGAATAAAGTCCGTTCGTGAATCGAACCGGATGCGCTTGGTGGCGCCAGCAAAATCTAGTGTGTCGAGAATCTTGGCGTCTAGGCCTGGCATAGTGGAGTTCCAGCGTCGGGTGTCGTTCTTACTTCATGCCAAATGTGCCGTTCGGCGTCATCAGCTGATACCTTCGCGCGCTCGTACCGGCACGTCGGCGCCTTCAGCTCATCCATCAACGAGATCATTGCCGTCATTGCGGAGCGCATTCGTTGCGACCGAAATCGTTGTTGCGAGACTCCATCGTGTCTCCCCGTCAGTGTGTATCGGTCAGTCTGGCATCTTAGCCGCCATTGGGTGCGCTGATTTCGGCTCGAGCTCGACAGGCTCGCACCAGGCTCTCGATAAACGTCAATTGTGACAACGCCCGATCGGAGTCTTGGCAGTCTTTACGTTGCCGATTTCATGGTTCAGGCTGTCGTAGCAAGACAATGGCAACAGCTAAGTCGCAAATGCAGACACTAGAGGCACGGCTGGAACCCATTCCGGAAGGAACCGTCTTGGGCCCAGAGTTCACTGGCCGTGCGACCTGGTATCCGGAGCCGTCAGAGATTAGAGGCGATTTTGACCCAGGTGGCTATCCCGCGTTGCCAGCAGGGTGGCTCGGCATGATGGTCTTTGAGCCGCCCAAAGTCACTGTTAGAACTACCCAAACGATAGATCCCGCCGAGCTTCCGACCGTCAGTATCGCGTTGCGACCAGACATCTGGCCCATCAAAGACTTTGTAACTCGCAAGGCGATGGCCCCTGAGATTCGCTCCCAACTTCGTGACTGGGATTTTTGGGTCATCCGCCTCGCCTGTACATTCAACCCCGTTACGGGCGCGCCATTTACGTGGGCCCGATTCATTGCCTCCCTCGCGGTCGACGGTGAGATGCCAGCTACGGCGTTCGCGATGCATCCGGAGCGTGTCGATCAAGCCGTCAAGACTACGGTCGGCCTCAGTTTCAGTCCGACGCTCACGTTCAAAGAAGCGCAAGTCAATCTCGGTAAGGTCGAGAGACAGCTGGAATACCCAGAGCTCGAGCCGCTGGTTGTTGCATACGGCTTTGGTGAATCGACTCCAAGCTGGAAATTCGAACCTGCGCGGGGAATATCGCTCCAGGGCGCCAAATGGATGCACCTCGTCGCTAAAGTTCCGAAGGGTTCCCGAAACGGACGCGCAACTCTGTCCATCGTCGCCGAGGTTCGACGGAGGGTCGGTGGCATTCGCATCCCTCTGTGGATAAGCCCAGCTGCAATTGCGAGAGACACGAACACCGCCCTGCTTTGGCCGTAGGATGCTGTGCTGGCAAGAAGATCTGCCTAGTGGCCGGCATTCCTTGCGGATGCCATAGGTGCAGGTCAGGAGAGTCTTGTGGCTCGCTTCGATGACTCACCGATATCCACAAAGTGCCTCGGCGAGTCCGGCCCGAGCACACCAGGCTTGAGGATGGTTGTGAGCGCAGACCGAGCACAGGGAGTCGAACGGCGCCAATGGTTCGCCGAGTTGCCGCAGGAACCAATGACGATTGTGCGGCTGTGGGACGCACTTGACTGCCATCGCGGCGCTCCAGAAACCGCCGCTAACGCAAATCGCGGCGACTGACGGCCAAACTGGCAGTCAGCCTTGAGAAGTCGATCTTGGTTGGGGCTCTTTGGCTGACTGTCGACGGCGCGGTCTAGACGGTCGATATCGTCGCTGTGATCGTTATCGCGCGACTCCGAAAGACCGCCGCGAACGGAAAAATGCAATGCCAACCATCACCGATGTCTGGACCGAAAAGCGTGCCTTAGCACGCACTTTGTGCCCTGACTGCCGATTTGACTGCCAAACCGGTGGAAATGGGTGGATTTCGGTGGACTGACGGCCTGGGTGAAGAGGTCAGTTTTGAATACAAAACAGCGTTTTCTGGACGTCGGTGGACAGCCGACCCCTCCGCTGTAAAAGCCCCGCGAGCCATCGCGAGCGCGCTCCAGCCACGCCAGCACGCCCATCTTCTGATTACTCACGGATGACGACATCCGCAGAACTTCATCGATCGTGGCTTCCTTCGAACACCATTCGTTGCCGCTCGCCGCTGTTGATCGCGACAACGCCGTCGATCGCATCCTGCTCCTCGACAAGATCGCGGACGCGCTTGAGGCTCTCGTAGCCCGACGCCAACTGACCCGATTTCGCCGTCCGCTCGCCGCCGCAACTGCCTGATACCGCAAGCCCTCGGGAGAATGGGTCGAAGGGCCCTGGGTGAAATTTCCGGCCACGCGGATCCTCATTTCATGGAAAGGGCTAAGCAGCGATCGAAGGGGCCAGACCAACGCAAGCAGCCTCGCATCGGTGTAGAGCGGGGCCACGAACGTCCAGCAGGACTCCAGGGCCCGAACGTGGGTTACTGGCAAGCGGGCGGCGCGACGCGATCTGCGGCCAAGCGCTCGAAGCGACCGTAGTGGGAGGGGCCGAACAGCTGAGACGCTGGCTGCTCGAGTTGTCGATTTGCCCCGGCGCGCGTTTCTCCCACCGGCTCGCTGGCGCCTCCAACGTTTGGCCCTGCGCTTGATCCGGTAGACTCACCACGACGCAATCGGGCGTCGCCCGCTCGGGTCCTCTCTTCCTGTCACGACACAGAGTCCTGTAGCTCCGGCAAATAAGAAGAAAGAGAGAGGCACCCTGGAGCTTCGTTGCAGACATTCGCCGAAGCCGGCGTAAGCGCGCGCATTCTCACCGCGCTGGGCCGGCAAGACATCCATAGCCCTAATCGAGTCCAGCTCGAATCGATACCTGCCCTTCTCGATGGTCGAGACGTGGTCATTCAATCGCCCACGGGCAGCGGCAAGACCATCGCTTTCCTGATCCCGATCATTGAACGCTTCAAGCCTGGCAGTCCCGGCCCTCGTGCCCTGATCGTGGCGCCGACGCGAGAGCTCGCGATCCAGGTCGACGCGGTCTTCAAATCCTTGGATTCGGAGCTTCGGAGTGCACTGCTTTATGGCGGAGTTGGTTATCGCCAGCAGATGCAGACGCTCAGGCAAGGCGTCGACGTCGTGATCGGGACGCCGGGTCGGATCCTCGACATGGTGACGCGGAAAGTGTTCTCGCTCAGCCGCATCGAATACCTCGTCCTCGACGAGGCGGACCAGATGTTTGACTCTGGCTTTGCGCCCCAGGTCGAGCGGATCCTTGGGCTCGTCTACTCGACGCAGACGGTGTTGGCGTCGGCAACCATGCCCGAGTGGGTCTCGAGGATGATCGACAAGCACCTGCAGGACCCGCTGCGGGTGAAGCTCGTGACGGAGGGCCGATCGCTGCTCGAGCACGGATTGGTTCACACCAACGCCAGCCTGAAGCTGCGATTGCTCAGTGACATCCTGCATCAGCACCCGCCGGCGATCGTCTTCGGGCGCACCAAGCACGGCGTCCGCAAGCTGAATCGCGACCTTCTGCGGCTTGGCCACAAATCCGTCGAACTCCAAGGCAACATGGCACAGCCTGCGCGGGCCGCGGTCATGGATTCATTTCGGAACCAGCGTGCGGACATCCTGGTCGCAACCAACGTCGCGGCTCGTGGTCTTGACCTCAGCCACGTCGGCCTGGTCATCAATTACGAGCTTCCTGAGACGGCCGAGGCGTTGACCCACCGGGTCGGCCGTACGGCTCGCAACGGCAAGACCGGTCGTGCGCTCACGTTCATAACCGCCGAGGACCACGAGAAATGGGCCAAGCTGCGCCGCCAGGGTGCGCCCGCCCTTCGCTCCGTGGACGGAGCGGCGTTTGCGCGCTCTGGAGATTGGCTCTACGTCGAACCCGCTGTACCTGCAGTCACCTCTGCGGTGAGCCGCAAATCTCCGAGTAACTCTGCGCGCCGTTCAGCGCAAAGCCGGAGGCGTTGGGCACGTCGGAGCGCACCCCGTTAGTCCCAGGTCAACAGCCCCGCCTTCGAGGTAATCGCCGCGATCAGCGCGTCGAACGACCCGCTGGCCGGCAGCGCGGTCAATGCATCACTGATCGCATCGAGCTCGGCAGGGCTGTAGATGCCGGCGGTCAGACGCGCGACCTTCTCCCGCAGCTCCTCCGCACTGAACGGATTGCCCGGCTCGCCCTTCGGCTCATCCACGCGCTCGGTCTGCGTGCGGCCGTCGACGGTCTCGATCTCGACCCAGCACCGCCACTGGTCGGGATAGTGCCGGTCTAATTCGGGGTCGACCACGCACGAGACAGCATTCATCAGCCGCTGCAACTCCGGATCACCGTTTCGAACGGGCTCGAACACATTCGGGTCGGCGTTGCCTTCGATGAGAGCGACCGCCACGCTGTACGGAAGGCTGAACTGCGCATCGACTACTGACGAGGGACGGCGTTTCTGCTCTGGCGGATTCCAGATCAACGTCGGCGCGGCGCTGACCACCCCGACACGGATGCTCTTTACGTCAGCAGGCACCAGTTCCAAGCGCCTGCGGAGAGCAACGACGCCGTCGATCGGCCCCTGGTTGTAGCGGCAGCACCCGTGAGCTTTGATGCTCGTGTTTCGGATTTCCAACCGGTCGACGCCGAGACCATCGAGCAGCCGGGAGGGATGCGGGTCGTCCGTATAGGAGGCCAGAAAGCCATGCGGTCCACCCAACCCGTCGACCGGACCGCGAAAACCTGCCTCGACCAGCTGCGCCGCGAGCAACCCGTTGCGGACCGCAAGTCCCGGATGCAGACGTTTCGTCCACGCGCCGTCGCTCAGGAACTCCAGGCTTCCCGCCGCCATGGTGCACGCGACGCCCACCGCCTCCGCCGCTCGCTCCGCGGAAAGGCCCATGATCCGTGCCGCCGCCGCCGCGGCCGCCAGGTGTCCGACCGTCGCGGTGGGATGAAAGTGCCGGCGGTAGTGTGCTGCCGGATCGACAGCGCGACCGACCCGGCACATCACCTCATAACCCGTCACGACTCCCTCGACGAACTGCTCGGGCGACGCACCGCTCAAAACCGAAGCCGCGAGCGCCGCCGGGAACACGACCACGCCGGGGTGCAGCGACGCGCCTGAATGTGTGTCGTCGAACTCGAGGCAGTGGCCGGCCACGGCATTCGCGAAAGCCGCATCCGCCGCCGCAGCTGACAGCTCGGTGCCGATCACGGGCAACGCCGGTCCGTGCCCCGAAGTGACCAGGCGTCGAACCACCCGCGCGGTTTCGGTCTGCGCTCCCGCCGCGGTCACGCCGATGTGGTCGAACAGCAACGACCGCAGTGCCGCAAGGTCGTCCTCGCCGGCGCGAAGCACCCAGACGGCATCGATGAAGTCGCGCGTCAGCGAGCGCGCAGTCAAGCGTCCTCGGTCTGAATCGGCCGCTCCGGCTCCGGAAATGCAGAGATCGACTCGGCCGCCGACCGCTTGTGGACCAGGATCGTGCGCTTGAACGTGATGACTTCCTTACCGTGCTGGTTGAGGCCTCGAGTCTTCACCGTCACGATGCCCGCGTTCGGCCGCGACTGGCTCTCGCGCTTGGACAGAACGATCGTCTCCGCCCACAGCGTGTCGCCGATGAACACCGGGTGAGGGAGCTGCACCGCATCCCACCCGAGATTCGCGATGACGTTCTGGCTGATGTCGCTCACCGTCAGCCCGGTGATCAACGCGAGGGTGTACGTCGAGTTCACCAGGATCTGGCCGAACTCCAACCGGCGCGCGTACTCGATGTTGAAGTGCGATTGCTGCGTGTTGAGGGTCAGCATCGTGAACAGGTTGTTGTCGGACTCGGTCACCGTCTTCCCCAGCGCGTGCCGGTAGATGTGGCCGACCTCGAAGTCCTCATAGAACGCGCCGTCTGTCATGCGAGCTCTTCGAGCACCTCCGCCGTGTGCTGGCCGGCGCTCGGCACCGTGCCGCGCAGGTGATCCATACCGCCGATGTTGAACGGGTCGGCCAGGACCTTGACCGGACCGGCTTCGCTGTCCACCTCGAGCCATCGTCCGCGCGCGCTGAGTTGAGGATGCGCGGCGAGCTCGGCGACGGTGTTGACGTGACCGTAAGGGACGTCGGCGTCCGCGAGCCGCGCCTCGACCTCCGCGGCGGTCCAGCGAGCGAGACTCAGCTCGATCATCGGTTCGAGCTCGTGGCGGTTGCGCACGCGGAGCTCGTTGGTCGCGAACCGCGGATCCCGTGCAAGGTCCGGACGGTCCAGCACTCCCTCGCACAGCCGCACCCACTGGCTCTCGTTCTGCACCGCAAGATTGACGAGGCCGTCGCGCGCCCGGTACGGGCCATACGGCGCGATCATGTTGTGGCGCATCCCTTCGCGCAGAGGAGCGTGGCCGGAATACAGCTGGTGGTAGAGCGGAGGCATCATCCACTCTGCCAGGCACTCCAGCATCGAGATGTCGATCAGCTTGCCTTCGCCGGTGCGCGTCCGCTCGTACAGCGCGGCGAGGATGCTGGACATCGCATACATCCCGGCGCAGATGTCGGCGATCGACACGCCGACCTTCGCCGGCTCCTCCGGCGTCCCCGTCACCGCGAGCACTCCGGCCTCGCCCTGCAGCAGCAGGTCGTACGCCTTGCGCTCGCGATATGGACCGTCCAGGCCGTAACCGGAGATGGCGCAACTGATGAGCGAAGGCCATCGCGAGTGGATCTCTTCCCAGCCGAAGCCGAGGCGATCGACCGCGCCAGGGCCGAGGTTGTGGACGAACACGTCCGCACGCGCGAGCAGCGCGTGCATGACACGCGAGCCGCTGGCTGACTTCAAATCCAGCTGCACGCTGCGTTTTCCGCGGTTGAGCCACACGAAATACGCCGATTGCCCTTTGACGACCGAGTCATATCCGCGCGCAAAATCGCCCTCGCCAGGCCGCTCGAGCTTGATCACGTCCGCACCGAGGTCCGCCAGGTGCTGCGTGCACAGCGGCGCCGACACCGCCTGCTCGAGCGCCACCACGCGTACGCCGGTGAGTGGCGCCAAGATCAGTAAGACCTCGGCATGCCGAGCACGTGCTGAGCCACGTAGGCGAGCACCAGGTTGTTGTTGATCGGCGCGACCTTGTACAGCCGCGTCTCGCGGAACTTCCGCTCGACGTCGTACTCGCTCGCGAAACCGTAGCCGCCGAACGTGTCGACGCAGGCATTGGCCGCCTCCCACGCCGCGTCCGCCGCAAGCAGCTTCGCCATGTTCGCCTCCGCTCCGCACGGCTGATCCGCATCGAACAGCTCCGCCGCCTTCCAGCGCATCAGGTCCGCAGCCTCGACGTGAGCGTGTGCCAGCGCGATGGGAAACTGCACGCCCTGGTTGGCTCCGATCGGGCGATCGAACACCACGCGGCTCTTCGCGTAGCCGACCGCGCGCTCGATGAACCAGCGCCCGTCGCCGATGCTCTCGGCGGCGATCAGAATCCGCTCGGCGTTGAGCCCGTCGAGCAGATAGCGGAACCCGCCACCCTCATCGCCGACGAGATTTTCCGCGGGCACGACGAGGTCGCGGATGAACAGCTGCGTGGTGTGGTGGTTGAACATCACCTTGAGCGGCCGGATCTCGATCTGGCCGTCGGCGACCGCCTCGCGAAGAGGGACGATGAAGATCGACAGTCCCTCGGACTTGTTGGCAAGCCTGTCGTAAGGCGTGGTGCGCGCGAGCAGCAGGAGCAAATCGGAGTGCTCCGCGCGTGAGATGAACACCTTCTCGCCGTTGATCCGATACGCGTCTCCGACCCGCAGCGCGGTGGTCTCTATGCGCGTGGTTTCAGATCCGGAGTTCGGCTCGGTGATGCCGAATGCCTGCAGCCGCAGCTTGCCGGCGGCGATCTGGGGCAGGTACCGTCGCTTCTGCACCTCGCTGCCGTGGCGAAGCAGCGTGCCCATCACGTACATCTGCGCGTGGCACACGGCGGCGTTACCCCCCGAGCGATTGACCTCTTCGAGGATGACGCTCGCCTCGCGGATGCCGAGGCCACCGCCTCCATACTCGACCGGGATGAGCGCGCCGAGCCAGCCGGCCTTCGTCAGCGCGCCGACGAACTCTTCGGGATATGCCTGCCGGGCGTCGAGCTCTCGCCAGTATTCTCCGCTGTAGTGCGCGCACAGCTGCCGCACTGCGCTGCGCAGGTCCTGGTGCCGGTCGGTGGCCACCACGGCCTTGATGCTATCCAGTCCCATATATAAGGAAGAGATGAGATCACGGCGCTCCGTCCTTTCGATGCCCGCCGACCGCGCGCGCTTTCACGACAAGGCGCAGGACATCGCGGCCGACGAGCTCATTTTCGACCTCGAGGATTCCGTCGTCGCCAGCGCCAAGGAAGCGGCGCGAGAGCAGATGGTCGACAGCCTGCGCCGCTTTGCCTATCCGGGCAAGACTGTCGCGGTTCGCGTCAACGTGCGCGGGTCGATGTGGTTCGAGGCGGACGTCGACGCGGCGCGCGGCTGCGCCCGCGTCGACTCTCTCGTCATCCCGAAAGTTGCGTCGGCGGCCGAGGTGCGCGAGCTCGAGCTCGTGATCTCAGGGGCCGGCCGGCCGCTTGCCCTCGAGCTTCAGATCGAGAGCGCCTCCGGCCTCGAGCACGCGGGTGAGATCGCGGCGGCGTCCTCGCTGGTCGAGGTCCTTCACTTCGGTCCCTTCGACCTCGCAGCGACGCTCGGCGCTTCGGTCGCCGGCTCGGAGATCCCGGACGAGATCTATGTCCACGGCTTGATCCAAACGCTGGTCGCCGCACGAGCCGCTGGACGGCAGGCGGTCGACGGCCCATTCAGCGACCTCCACGACGCGGCAGGCCTCGAACGCTCGGCGCGACGCGCCGCGCGTCTTGGCTGTGACGGAAAGTGGGCCATCCACCCCGACCAGGTC
>DASTIX010000147.1:0-11821 GCA_035717165.1 Candidatus Dormiibacterota bacterium | reverse complement strand
GGCGCGATGGCTTCCTGTTGATCTATAGGTGCGAGGCTCACGTCCTCATTAATGCCGATGGCGCCGCCGGTGGCATTAGACGGATGTGAAGAATTCGTAAGCGCGCGCGGGTAGCTTCGATGCTCGAATCATCCTTTTGCCCGCGAATTTTGCTTTGATCTCGGCGTGACTCTTCGGCCGACTTCTCGAGCGCTTGCCGGTGCGGCAGTCCGGTGAGCCGTCTTCGTGGTTCCAGGCTTGCTGTTGGTTTATGCCGGATGGTCGAGTCGAGTCCTCCAACCGGCACTGATCGGCGCAGTGGGCGCCGGATTTGGCCTCGTCGCTTTTGCGAACTCAGCCTTCTCATATCTGAGACTCGACCGCGGACTGTTAAGAGGTCGAAGTGTACTCGGCCGCATCGACGTTCCCGTCGAGCAGATCCTACGCGCGCTTACGAATTCTTCACATCCGTCTAATGCCACCGGCGGCGCCATCGGCATTAATGAGGACGTGAGCCTCGCACCTATAGATCAACAGGAAGCCATCGCGCCAGCTCCACGACGCGGCATGACGCGCCGTCAGGTCCTTGCCGCGGCCGCCGCGACCGGCATCGGCGTCGGCGTCATCCGTGTGCTCGGCGGTTCGATTCAGCAGATCACATCGACGCGTCAGGGATCGGCGAGCGATTGGACGTCTCCACTGAATGCCGAAGGCGCGAGAGTCATGCAGCTCCTGCGCCGCACAACCTTCGGCTACACGCCTGCCCAGCTCGAGTCGGCGTTGTCGGATGGATTCAACAAAACGGTCGATCGCCTCATCGAGACGAAACCTGCAGAGCCGCCGGTTCCCACGTTCGCCAACACGGCCGGTGGACGGTTTCCGATCAACCAGCTGCAGACGTGGTGGGTCGATCACATGCTCACCACCGCGACGCCGTTTGCCGAGCGCATGACCCTCTTCTGGCACGGGCACTTCACGAGCGACTACCGCAAGGTCGCCAACGACTCGTACATCTACTGGCAGAACCTCACGTGGCGACGCATGGCCATGACGGACCTGCGCTCGATGCTGATGCAGGTCACGACCGACCCCGCGATGCTCCGTTACCTCGACCTCGCGACGTCGACGGGCCAGAGTCCCAATGAGAACTACTCGCGCGAGCTGATGGAGCTCTTCACGATGGGCGCCGGCAACTACACCGAGGACGACGTGCGCGAAAGCGCGAAGGCGCTGGCGGGATGGGTCGAGCCGCCGCCCGACTCTGGTGCCGGCCGCGCCGCGGTCTATTCCACGCAGAAGACCGGCGTCTTCATCCCCCGTCGGGCCTACAAAGGAAGCGTCACGTATCTCGGCAAGACGGGAGCTCTGGACACCCAGGGCGTCCTCGATCGCATCCTCGCGCAACCGGCGACCGCGGCGTTGATCGCCAACAAGCTGGTCACGCATTTCGTCACCGCCCGACCGGCGCAGAGCTACGTCAACGGGTTGGCCGACATGTTCCGGCGAAGCAAGTACGACATGAAGACGCTGATGCGCGCGATGTTCACAAGCCCGGAGTTCAGCGCCGGCTCGAGCTATCGCAGCCTGGTGAAGTCGCCGGCGGAGTTCATGGTTCACACGGCGCGCGCTCTCAGCCTGACCGCGGGCGACGTCTCCAAGGTCATCGCGGCCGGCGGCTCGGGAATGGGGCAGAGCCTCTTCGATCCGCCCGATGTCAACGGCTGGCCCAACAACGAATCATGGATCTCGTCCAACACGGTCGTGGAGCGCGTCAACTTCGTCACCGCCGCGCTCGCGCAGGTGAAAGGCGCGTTGCCAAAGACAACCGATGCCGTTCATGACCATCTGGACGGCGTACTGAGCAAGCAGACGTCGACGTTCCTGGGCCAGGCGGCGGACGACCGCGCGCGCTGGTTCATCACCCTCGCCTCTCCGGAATTCCAGCTCAAGTAGGTGCACGAAGAATGAGCAAAGAGATCGGCATCAACCAGCTCAAGCGGCGGGACTTCTTGAAGGCAGGCCTGGTGTTTGGCGCCGGCGCGTCAGGCCTCGCCGCGGGTTACGCCGCGGTGCCCGATGCTTTCGCACGCGCGGTGTATGCCGCGAAGAAGGAAGGCGTCGCCAACGACAACGTCCTCGTGATGATCCAGCTCGCCGGCGGCAACGACGGCCTGCGCACGCTCGTGCCCCTCGCCGACCCGACGCTGCACGACCTGCGCCCTCGACTCGCCGGTCCGATGGTGTCGCAGGCGCTTCCGCTCAACTCGCAGTACGGCCTCAACCAGAACCTCACCGGCATCAAGTCGCTGTGGGACAAGGGCCGTGTCGCGATCGTGCAGGGCGTCGGTTATCCCAATCCGACGTTCTCTCACTTCGAGTCGATCCGCATCTGGGAGACGGGCGACCCGACGCGCCGCCAGGTCGATGGCTGGCTCGGCCGCACGCTGGCGACGAACTACGACTCCAACGGTCACCCGCTGACCGGCTGCGCCTGCGGCGCGACCGATGCGCCGGGAGCGCTGCGCGACCTGCAGGCGACGCTCACGGTGATCCAGGACCAGAAGAAGTTCGGCTTCACCGGGGGCAGCGAGGTCGAGGCGGCGGTCGGCGCACTGTACAAGGGCACGCCTGGCATCTATGGCGCGCTGTTCGACACCGCGATTGCGACGGCGACCGAGACCATGGCGACGTTGCGCACGTCGGCCGCGAATTACCAGCCGATGGCGGACTACACCGACAAGGTGAAGCTCGTGTACTCGTCGAAGAACCAGCTAGCGGCGGCGCTTCAGCTCGCGGCCGAGCTGATCGTCACGGGAACGGGCGTGAAGCTGCTGCACGTCACGCTGGGCGGCTTCGACACGCACTACACCGAGCTCAATCGCCACGACGACCTGATGGGATATCTCGACTCCGCGGTGTCGGCGTTCTATCAGGATCTGTCGGCGCACAACCTGGCACAGAAAGTGTTGATAGCGACGTGGTCGGAGTTCGGCCGGCGGCCGCGCGAGAACGCGAGCGGGGGCACCGACCATGGAGCGGCGGCGCCATTGCTTCTCATCGGCGATCCGGTCGCGGGTGGCCTCTACGGCGGCGAGCCCAGCCTCACCGACCTCGACAGCACCGGCAACCTCAGATACTCGGTCGATTTTCGATCGGTCTATCAGGAGATATTGAGTGGGCACCTGGGTGCAGACGCGAGCACGATCCTCGGGTCGACGTTCGATCGCGTTTCATTCCTCAAAGCGCCAGTCGCGGTCTGACGTCATGCGGTCCTTTCTCTTGAAGGCCGTGGCGACGGCATTGACGATCGGCGCGACCGCCGCGTCGGCGGTGTTCGTCACGTCGCATCTCAAAAATTCATCGGCGCCACTGCAGCCGACCGTGCTGACCGCAACCCAGTCGGTCCAGACGACCACCGAACCTGCCATCACCTCGACGTATGCGTCCTGACGTTTGCTCGCGTCACTTCGACGCGATGGGTACGACATGCCACCTGTTCGCGGTGGATGCCGACATGGTCGAGGGCGAGCGGTGGGTGCGCAGCATGGCCGAACGCCTGACGAGGTTTTCGCCGGACAGCGAGCTGTCAGAGCTGAATGCGCACCTTGGCGAATGGCACGCGGTCAGTGACCTTCTCGCTTCAGTGCTCCAGGCAGCGCTCGACGCTTACGCGGTGAGCGGCGGCCTGGTCAACGCCGCGGTGCTGCCGTCGATGATCGCGATCGGCTATACGCGACCTTTCGCGCAAGGCACCGGCCTTGCGACCCTGCAGGAACCGCACGCTCTGCCGCCTCTACCTGAGGTGCTCGAGCTCCGCCCCGGCGCAGCTCGAGTGAGCTCTGGAATCGACCTCGGAGGCATCGCCAAGGGCTGGATGGCCGATCGACTTGCCAATGCGGTTGGATCCGACTGCCTCGTCAACCTTGGCGGAGATCTCCGCGCGAGGGGCGAATGGCCCGTCGAGGTTGCGGGCACGACGCTGCTGCTGCGTGACCAGGCCGCGGCCACGAGCAGCGTCCGCAAGCGACGCTGGGGTGACGTCCATCACCTCATCGATCCGCGCACCGGCCTTCCCGCGCAGACCGGACTCACCGAGGTTTCAGTCGTGACGTCCACGGCACTCGAGGCCGAGGTCGTCGCCAAGACGGCGCTGCTGCTCGGACCGGCCGATGCGCCGGCCTACTGCGGGGCCAATGCGCTTGCCTGGTGGTTGGGCCGGTGACGACCGACCAGTTTTTCTGGGTGCTGGCGCGAGTCGCCGGCCTGAGCTCATACGCCGCCCTCGCGATCGCGTTGGGTACCGGCATCGCACTGCGCACGGCGGTGTTCGACTGGCTCGGCAGCAACCGGGTGGTCCGGTCGCTGCACGAGTACACGATCGTGCTGTGGATCCCGCTTGCGTTGATCCACATCGGCTCGCTCCTGCTCGACAGCACGGCGCGGATCGCGTGGCTCGACGTCTTCGTGCCGTTCCACTCCGTCTACGGCACCTTAGGGATCGGGCTCGGGGCGCTGTCGCTCGACGTGCTGCTGCTCGTGAGCGTCGCGGCGTATCTCAAGCGCCGGATGCGCAAGGGCGTGTGGGTGTGGATCCACCGGCTCGCGTACGGCGCGTTCGCGCTCGTCTTCCTTCACGCGGTGTTGAGCGGAACCGACTTCAGCGATCCGGCCGTTTCTGCAATCACGTGGGGATCGGCCGCGGCGCTCGTCACGCTCGCGGTGGCGCGGATGCTCGGAGGCCGGCTCCCGGCCTGAGCGTCAGGCCACCACCCAGTGGCGCAGGGCCATGACGCGCTGGCGCAGCTGCTGCTCGGCTTCGAGCGGCGTGTCGATTTCCCGGCGCTCGCGGTGCCAGCGTTCCATCGCCAGGTCGAGCTGCGCGGTCTGCAGCCGTGACACCTTCATGTAGCCGCCGAATCCCGCGCGACTGAACGCCTGCATGCGGGTGCGCAGCCGCCGCCACGGATGGGACAGGATGGGCACCTCTTCGGGAAGGATCGCGCCGCGCCCGCTCGCCGCCTCTTTGCGCATCTGCTCGACCAGGTTCTGGCCCTCGTAGCGAATCCCGAAGATCAGCAGCGCGATCACTCCGGCGGTGAAAGGCCCGTTCATGATCAGCGTGCGGAGGTGGATCTCCACCAGCCCGAAGAGCGTGTTGTCGACGGGAAAGAACGTCGCCCAGGCATCCCACGTGAAATGTCCGGCGACGGCGATGATGAACCCAGCGACTATCGCGAGAATCTTTTGGCGCGTCTGTGGCATCTGTCGCGCGATGCCGACGCCCGCGCCGATATAGGCCGTGTAGGTCGCGTGCCCGAAGAACAGGCCGAGCACCTGGCGGCCGTACCACTGGATGCCCGCCGCGGCCGCGCCGTATCCCTCGGCGTTGAAGATCGAATAGACGTTGGTCATGTAGCTGATCGACTCGAGGAAGTTGAACCCGAGCCCAACCGCGGCTCCGTAGACGATGCCGTCGACGACGTCGTCGAACTCATTGCGCATGATGAGGAAGAGCAGAAGGACGGCCGTCCCTTTGGCCAGCTCCTCGAGGATGCCGGCCATGTACGCCAGCGAGGTGTCGAGCCCTGGGCCCGGAACCAGCGCGTGCTGCGCCGACTGTTCCCATATCGTCTCGCCCCACACGACAAGGCTCGTCGCGACGATCGCGCCCCAGGCCGCGGCAACGAGGACAAGCCGCCACGGCTCTTTGTGGTTGCGGTCCATGCGCCGCACGACGAAGAGTGCGAACGCCGTGGTGGGCACGCAAGCGAGGGTGCAGACGATGGCGACACCCGGGCCGGCGGACTGCGTGTAGAGGAAGACGTCGATCACCAGCAGCCACAGCAGGACACCGAAGGCGATGAGCACCGACGCGCGGATGAGGTGCTTGCGCCGCGTGGCCGGGTCGCGCTCGAAGGCGCGGACGAGCACGAACGTGCCGAGCGTGATCGACGCCACCGCCAGCAGTCCATATAGAGACGCGCGCGCGGGGATGGTGTCGAGGTAGACGTAGTTGAGGATCGAGCTCGCGATCAGCGCAACGACCACCGCCGCGACGATCGCGATCGCAAGGCCGTAACGCCGCGGTCGAAGTTTCGATTCGGGGTCGGCGGCGATCACGTGCGGTCCACGACCACGAATCGCCGCGCCAGCACCTCGACCGGCAGTCCGCCCTGGTACCGCTCGACCACGAACTGGTACCGTCCCGGCAGCACGAAGCGGTAGGTCGGCGGGACTTTCACCGGCACGACCTTCTTGTCGACGAGGCTCCCCGCCGGCGCCGGTCCAACCGCGCCTTCGATCGATCCGAAGGTGTCGTACCAGCGGGCGTCGGCGATGACGTTGCCGGGGATGGAGGTCCAGTCGACAACCGACGCGAACTGCTCGGCCCGCGCGAATTCGCGACGGTCAGGTCCCGATGTCTGGCCGGTGTTCGGGTCGTACTTGTAGACGCCTTCGATGGTGGCGTGGATACCGCTGGACTGGCCGGGTCGCTCGAAATAGACGAACTGGACCAGTCCGATCGACAGGATGACCGTTGCGACGGTGGCAAAAACGAGCAACGTTCGATAGAGGACGCGTAGCTGGTCGTAGGTGACGGCGCTCAAGCCCGCTCAGTCGAATGGATTTACCCGCGCGTTGTCAAGGAAGAAACCAAGGAGGGCTATTCCATGCCACAACGCTCGTGGAGCGACAAACGAGAGCGGCAGTACGAGCACATCAAGGACGGGCTGCTGGACAGGGGCACGGGCGAGGACAAGGCGGAGGAGATCGCCGCCCGGACCGTCAACAAGGAGCGCGCGCGGCATGGCGAGACCAGAGAGGCGAGCCGGACGTCGATCAACGACATCTCGTCGGGACGGCGTGGTGGCCTCCGCTCGCACCGAGGGTCTGGCGGAAGGACCTACGACCAGCTACGGAATGAGGCCAAGGAGCGAGGCATCAAGGGGCGCTCGCGCATGAACAAGGAACAGCTCGAGAAGGTTCTCAGCCGTTAGCGATCGGGTTGTGAAGAACTCTCGGATCCTGTTCGCGCTCTCGGCGCCGCTTCTTGCCATTCCGTTTCAGGTGCTGCAGGCAGCCGTGCTGCTGCACCTCGGCGCACTCACGGTGCGCGACTGGCCGGCGCTGCTGGTCGCTAACGTCGTTTTGCTGGTCGGCATTTGTGCGCTCGCGTCCGATCTACCACTCGGCGACCGATTCGGCCGGGCGGTGCTGATCGGAGTCGGAGTTCCGCTGCTGATCCCAGGACCTACGGCGCTCGATTCGACTATCCAGGCGACGTATCCGGCGCTCAGCGCGCTGCCGAATCTCGCAGTGCTGCTGGCGCTGGGTTGCGCGGAGGCCGGGATCTACCTCATGGCGACTCGACCGCGACCGACCACCTGAACCGATGGTGGTGCGGCGGAGAGGAGTTGAACCTCCACGACCTTGCGGTCACTAGCTCCTGAAACTAGCGCGTCTGCCATTCCGCCACCGCCGCTCGCGAGGCGAATTGTGAGTATACCCACGGTCGATTCGCGGCCTGACACACGGCGTTAGTCCGGACTATCGCGTGTTCCGCGGCGCCGACACCGGGTGCTAGTCCGGACTATCGCGTGTTCTAGGACGCGACGAACAGCGTGTTCCAGGCGGCTTCGAGCAGCTCGGTGGTGAGCTGCGGCCGCACGCCGCGCGCCGACGACACGTCCACCAACCGCTCGAGCAGGTCGCGCGGATGGTTGCCCCGGAGCGGCCGGCCGCCGTACATCGTGCGGATCATCTCCAGCGCCGCGGGCTCAGGTGGAATCGTCAGCCGCTCCCGCTCGCGCTCGAAGATGCGGCACCACATCTCCCAAGTCGGGTCGGGCATCAGCACCTTGTACGCGAGGCGCCGCAGGTAGGCCTCGTCCAGCAGCTCCGCGGGCTTGAGGTTGGTGGACAGCGCAAGCTGAGCGCGGAACGGCACCTCGACTTTCCGTCCGGTCGAAGTCAGGTTGAGGAAATCGGTGTCCTGCTCGAGAGGCACCAAGAGCCGGTCGAGGATCTGTTTCGGTGAGACGCGCTGCCGCCCCAGGTCGTCGATCAACAACACGCCGCCGTTCGCCTTGACCTGCAGCGGCGCACCGTAAACGCGCGAGCCTTCCTCCCACGTGGGGTCGAACATCTCGAGCTGAAACTCGCCGCCGACCTGCACGAGCGGCCGCGAGACGCGTCGCCAACGTTTGTCTGCCGGCTGGTTCGGCTCGAGCCGGTGCAGCGCGGGATCGAAGATGGTCATCACCTCGCCACCGCCGACGTCCAGCGCGACCGGCAGGATGATCGGCCCGCCGAGCAAAGAGGGGATGCGCCGCGCGAGCGTCGTCTTGCCGTTGCCGGGCGCGCCATAGATGAAGATCGAGGATCGGGAGTTGACCGCCGCTCGGACGGCCTCCATGACGCCGGGCGCGAGCTCGATGCCGGAGAGCGCGAGCGACACCTTGACGAGGTCGAGCGTCCCCGGCTTGGCGGCTTCCGTGAGCACGGCCTTGTACTCCGCCATCGACACCGGCGCGGGGCCGAGATAGCGCGTCGACGAATCGGCGATCTGGTCGGAGCGGGTTCGTCCCTGCTTGGTGATCGCGTACGCCATCCGTTCAGGCAAAGGCCGGCCGAGCCATGGTCCCTGCTCGGAGGCGAGACCCAGGGCGTCCAGGAGGTTCGCGGACGTCAAGGATTTGAGCATCGGCTCGATCGCCGCAAACGGAAGCGCGAGCGCCTCCGCCACCTCGAACCCGGTGACCCGCGTCGCCGAGGACGCTATGCGCAGCACGAGGCCTTCGATCAATGTCCGATTGATCTCGGGCGGGGGCGGCGGCTCGATCTGGTGCTGCGTCGCGGGCGTCGCCGACGGCACCGGGCGGGGCGCGTCGACGTGTTCGAGGATCGCCGCGAACAGCTTCTTGCCGAACCTGGCGCGGTCGGCGTGGTCGGGCGGCTCGCCCTCTCGCCGCCGTGAGATCCAGTCCGGCACCTCTTTGAAGACGACCGTGTTGCCGATCAGAAGCTGGACGAAATCCGGCTCGTCGGCGGCGACGCGGACCGCGATCCGGATCAGGTAGCCCTGCGATTTCAGCGCGGCCCAGCTCCGCTCCCATGCGACGTTGTCGCGGCCGTGCCACGTCTGGCGCACCGTGCGGTCGCGCGCGATCGTCACGTCCTTGCGGTTCTGATACCGGCGCCGCACGAGCTCGGTGACGTCCTTGTCCACGTCCTCGGCGACCAGGGCGGCCAGTGGCAGCGCCCGGTCGTCGACCGCCGGCCGGTTCTTGATCTCGAAGATCGTGTTTGCCGTCGGCGCGAGCGCGCGGATGACCGACGCATGGCGTGGGCAGAACGGCGTGCGCTCGATGAACTGGATGTGCCGGCGGCACCACCAGCTCCTGCACTTGCGGCCGGTCATGTCCGTGTAGGCGCACGCCCAGCCTCGCCGCTCGTTGCAGTCGCTGTACGTGCAGACGCCCGGCGGCTTGGAGCCGTCGGTGCGGGCCGGAAGAGGCCGGGGCTCTTCGCCGTCCTCCTCTTCGGTTTCGGGCGGCGCCGACTCCGTGGCGATCGCCTGCGCGGGCGGGTGCGCCACGGCGGCTTTCGGCATGTAATGGAAGGCGCCGGCGAACTCCTCGCATGACTGGAATCGCTGCGAGCGGTCCTTGGCCGTCGCCTTCCAGATGATCTCCATGATCGGCGAAGGAATCGCGGTCGACGCGCGGGGTCGGTCGAAGACCTGCGAGTGCAGGACCGCGGGGAGCTGCCCCGTGAACGGCGGTTCGCCGTGCAGCAGCTCGTACAGGATCATGCCGAGCGAGTAGATGTCCGCCGTTGCGTCGACGGCTTCGCCCTTTACCTGCTCGGGAGCCATATACGCCGGCGTGCCGACCATGCTGCCGGTGGCGGTCAGTCGGTGCTTGTCGTCGATCAGCTTGGAGATGCCGAAGTCGAGGATCTTGGTCTTTCCGCGGTTGGAGATCAGGATGTTGTCCGGCTTGAGGTCGCGGTGGACGACCTGAAAGTCGTGCGCGACGCCGACCGCCGACAGCAGCTGCTGGATCAGGTCGACCGACACGTCGACCGAGAAGCGGCCGTACTCGTCGAGCCACGAGCGCATCGAGCGCCCGTCCACCCACTCCATGACGATGAACAGGACGGGACCGTCTTCGTCGAAGTCGTAGACGCGGACGATGCCCGGATGGTTGAGCGCGGCGACGGTTGCCGCCTCGCGGTGGAACCGCTGGCGAAACGCCGGGTCCTGCGAGTACTGGTCCGACAGGACCTTGATCGCCACCGGGATCTCGAGGCGCGGGTGAGTCGAGCGATAAACGACTCCCATCGCCCCTCGCCCCAGCTCGGCTTCGATCGGGTACCGCCCCAGCTGTGTTGTGCTCATCCTGGCTTCTATGGGCATGCCAGTATGCGGGACTGAACCCGAGATCCCGATCGGTTGGCGCCTTGGCGGCCTAGCTGAAGACGCTCAGCGGCAGGTAGAAGCTCACTCCCCAGTTGGGCTGGTCCACGATCTGGCTGATCCGCAGGTCGCCGGCCAGGCTGCAGAGGATGTAGGCGTCTTCCCGGCTCAGGCCGTGGTCCGCGACCAGCCAGTCGATGGTGTAGCGCACCGCGCTGCGCGCGTTCTCCATCAGGTCCGGCCCCAGCGCGCACACGGAGTGATAGCCGGCGGCGTCGCTCCGCGGCTGGAGCGGCGCTGCTGGAGTCACAAAGTGGTAACTCCAGGGGCGTGGCGAGCCGCCCTTGACCACTCCAAAGCGGAGTGAAAACGTCATCGGGCATTCGATGCCGGTAACGCAAACTTCGCCATCTCCCTGCGCTGCGTGGCAGTCTCCGGCGGAAAAGAGCGCTCCCGCAACAAAAACCGGCAGGTAGAGCTTCGTTCCGGCGGTCAGGTGACGGGTGTCGACGTTGCCCGCACCCTTGGTCGGAGGCAGGACGTCGATCGGCCCTTTGTCATCCGTCGCGACGCCCATCGTTCCGCAGAAAGGAGCGATCGGGATGTGCACGTCGTGCCGGAGCTCAGCGGCTGTTCGGTCGCCGAGGTCGAAGTAGCGGACGTAGGGGTCGGGGAAGTCCGACGCCAGCAGGCCCAGGCCGGGAAGGAGCGCCGCCCAGCCCCAAGATCCAGGCTTGAGGTCAAGGATCTCGACCTCCAGCGCGTCGCCCGGCTCGGCGCCACGGACGTACACCGGCCCACCCAGTGGGTAGAGGCGGTTGAAGTCCAGCTCGCCCAGCTTCGACGCCGGGTCACCTTTCTTCAGCTGGCCGGCGGTGACCTCCTCGGTGTCGAAGTGGACGACGTCGCCGGGGTCGATCTCGACCGCCGGCGGATTCGCGTTGTCCCACTTGAAATGGAACTTGTCGCGCCCGATCCTGTGCTCCCGTACCCCCGCCCTGATGCTCACTTACGTGCTCCCTCCTTCACAGCCTCATGAATCGGCTGCGCGTTGGCGCGCAGCACCTTCTTGTCGAACTTCCCGACCGACGTCTTGGGCACCTCGTCGATGAACCGCACCTCGTCTGGGAGCCACCACTTTGCGACCTTGTCGCTCAGGAAGGTGATGACCTCCTCCTGCGTGACCTTGCCCTTGAACTCGGGCTTGGGCACCGCGTACACGACCGGCCGCTCGTCCCATTTCGAATGAGGGAGGCCGATCACGGCCGCTTCCATGATCTTGGGGTGCGCCATGACGGCGTTCTCGAGCTCGACCGATGAGATCCATTCACCGCCCGACTTGATGACGTCCTTCGTGCGGTCGACGATCAGGATGTAGCCCTCCGGCGTGATCTTGGCCACGTCTCCGGTGCGGAACCAGCC
>DASTIX010000146.1:0-32398 GCA_035717165.1 Candidatus Dormiibacterota bacterium | reverse complement strand
GCCTGTGATCTCGGACGCGTCCTTATCAACGTGCCGCTCCGGGTGCCCGTACGAGAAGCGCCATCGTGAACGGAAGGATCCACATGACCTCGGCAACCACCGGATGCCATGGCGCCACCGGGACGGGGGTATCGGATGTGTGGTTAAGGACGCGCGTGCGCGCGCGTACCACAACCGACCTCAGCTTGGTAGGTCGCGATATGGCCGGGCTATCGATGACTGGGAACCTCGCGGTTTTGCACCGCGAGGACACGCTGCTTCGACCTCGTCGTGTCGAATTTGAACGGGAGAATGGCACGCGTCGGCCGATAATCACGCAGATTTCGGAGTCGCGTTGCTGTACGGTTGCTGTAAGGCGCAACGGCTCGTAAAGCGATACGCGACCGACTCAAATTCGAAAACTGGCTCCGGGACAGGGACTCGAACCCTGAACCTTGCGGTTAACAGATCGGCGCCGCCCGTTCAAAAATCCCGAGCCGAATTCGCCACGTGCCGCCGAGTGCCGCCAAATGTCATCGTTTGCCACCGGCGTTGCTGTACGTCGGCCGTCACGTCGGCCGGCGTGAGCACACATATAAAGGACGCGCGCGAAGGGCTTCCCCACTTCCCCGCCGATTTGAAGACCGCGGACGGCTAGCGGCGTGCCTCTGTCGCGTCCCGGAGTCGAGCCCACCGCGCGGTCTTTTCGAGCACGGTAAGGTGGTCTTCCGCCATTCGCTCGCGGCGTGGCAGCGGATAGACGATCGGGTAGACGTCGTTCTCGAACAGCCAATTTATGCGTGTGGCGTTCTCGGAAGGCGAGCCGACCAGGGTGAACCTCTGTAACAGTCGATCAGAGACCAGATCCGCGGCCCGATCGAACTCTCGGTGCTCCCACACTGCCTTGACCTTGCGTGCGTCCTCGCCCAGTCCGCACAGGTCGGCGATATGGAGATAGTGCTCGGACGCGCAGTAGAAGGCGACACCACGACGCGCTGCCCGCAGCGCGGCCTCATCATCGGGGTCGACGCAGGTCATGAGCAGCGTGGCCACCTGGACGTCGGCGGCGCTGCGGCCGGCTGACTCCGTTCCCTCTCTGATCAGACCGCGGTACTCGGCGAGCGATTCCTCGGTCAACCAGTTCGCGATCACGCCGTCCGCCACCTCGGCGGCGGTTTTCACCATCTTCGGGCCGAGCCCCGCGAGCCATATCGGCGGCGCGCCATCTCCGATGGGACCTTCGCGCAGGTGAAAGTCTTGTGGTTTGAACCACTGGCCGTCGTACGAGAACTTCTTCTGGGTCAGCAGCCCATGCACGATGGCGACAGCCTCTTTCGCCCGTGCCAGCGGCTTTTCCGTCACGATCCCGTGCCCGCGCTGCATGAATCCAATCCCACCGGCGCCTAGACCGAAGGGTCCGAACCGCCCGTTCGAGAGGTCGTGGATGCTCCGGGCGCCCATCGCCAACAGCGTCGGCGTGCGCGAGTAGAAGTTCACGATCGCCGTGCCGAGATGGATGGTCGTGGTCTCTCGCGCGAGCACGGCCAGAACGGCGAAGGCGTCCTTCCCCGACTCCTCGGTGGTGCAGAACGCCGAGTATCCCAGCCGCTCCGCATGCTGGACCCAGGCGATCAGCTCGTCCCAGGAAAGGTCCCCCGTGTGGCATGTAAATCCGAGATGTCGCCCAGTCCACGGTGAAGGTGATGGCTTCAAAGTAGTTAACTAGTGTACTATATCCGGAATGCCGGGGCGCAACATGCATGCACCAGTGCGCGTCTCGACGGCGCTCCAGCGCGAATTTCCGCGGATGGATCGCCGGGCGACGGAGGCCCTCATCAATCTGATCCGTACCGACAGCCTTGTCACGACTGCGCTGAGCCGGCGATTCCGCCGCCACGGGCTCTCTCTATCCGGCTTCAACGCGCTGGTCATCCTCCGCCAGGGGCCGGCCGGCGTGAACCCGCACGAGATCGCCGACCGACTGCTGGTCACCAGAGCGGCAGTCACCGCGATCCTCAATGGTCTCGAGGCGAAAGGGCTTGCCCGTCGCAACCCAAGCGGCTCTGACGGGCGCATGACCTTCATCGAGATCACGGCGGCGGGCAGAAAGCTTCTGGATCGTCTGCTGCCTGAGCACTTCGCCGCTGAGCGAGCGATGGTGTCTGTTCTGGGCGCCAACGAGAAGGAGCTTCTGATTTCACTGCTGGGCCGGCTGCAGCTCCACCTGGGTGCGATGGGCATGGAGGAGACCGTGGCGGAGTGAGCAGGTTACCCGGCGTCACTCCGTTTCCGCCCGAGTTCGCCGCGCGCTATCGCTCACGGGGCTACTGGGAAGACGTGCCGCTGGGGCGTTTCTACGACCGCGCCTTCGCGGCGCACGGAGATCGGATCGCCATGATCAGCCGGGACGAACGGGTCACATACGCCCAACTGAAGCGGCGCATCGACCGGCTGGCGCTTCACCTCCTGGAGCAGGGAGTCGCACCGCTGGACCGCTGGGTCGTCCAGCTTCCCAACATCCCCGAGTTCGTCTACCTCTACTTCGCGCTTCAGCGTCTGGGTGCGATCCCGATCATGGCTCTTGCGGGCCATCGCTGGAATGAGATCAGCGCGTTCTTCGAGCTCTCGACTGCCACCGGATATGCGGTCAGCGAGAGGATTGGTGACTTCGACACCCACCAGCTCGTTGACGATGTTCGCGACGGGCACCGCCAGGTGCGCACGGTGCTCGGCGTCGAACGAATCCGTGAGCTTGTGGCCGACAGCTCGGCTCTCGAAGCCAAGGTGCTGGAATCGATCGACGTCGATCCGGACGAGCCGTGCATCCTCCAGCTCTCGGGCGGCACCACGGGCGTGCCGAAGCTGATCCCGCGCACCAACAACGACTACGTCTACAACACAAAGGCGGCGGTAGCCGTCAACGACGTGCACGAGGACGACCGCCTGCTGGTCGTGCTTCCCATCGCGCACAACTTCCCTCTCGCGTGCCCAGGCATCAGCGGTTTTTTTTGGAAGGGAGCGCGCGTGGTGCTGCACGAGACACCTCGCGCTGAGGAGGTTTTCCCACTCATCGCCCGGGAGCGGATCACGCACCTCGAGCTGGTGCCAGCGCTGCTGATCCGCTATATCAACGCGCGCTCCATCGGGGATCACGACCTCAGCTCGGTCCGAGTGATCAACACCGGCGGCCAGAAGCTGCAGCCGGAGGTCAAGCGCCGCGCCGAATCAGTCTTTCCTAACGCACGGGTGCAAGAGGTGTTCGGGATGGCCGAGGGCCTGTTGATGTTCGTCCGCCTGGACGATCCGGACGACGTGCGGTTCGAAACCGTCGGCCGGCCCGTATGCGAAGACGACGAGATCCAGATCGTAGATGACGAACGAAAACCCGTCCCCGATGGCGAGGTCGGAGAGCTGCTCGTGCGCGGGCCCTACACGCTTCGCGGGTACTACGGCGTGCCCGACTACAACGCACGCACGTTCACGGCGGACGGGTTCTACTGCTCCGGTGACCTGATGCGGCGCCATCCTTCGGGGAACTATGTCGTCGAAGGCCGGAAGAAGGACCTGATCAACCGAGGCGGCGAGAAGATCAGCGCCGAGGAGATCGAGAACCTCGTCCTCTCGCACCCAGCGGTGCTCAACGTGGCCTGCGTCCCGATGCCCGACCCGGTGCTCGGCGAGAGGATGTGCGCTTTCGTGATCCCGAAGCCTGGGCGCGCGCTCACTCTCGCGGAGCTGACCATGTTTCTGACCGACAAAGGACTGGCGAAGTTCAAGCTTCCGGAGCGCCTCGAGCTCACCGACGACCTTCCGCTCTCGAAGTTCGGCAAGGTCGCCAAGAACGTGCTCACGAAGCGACTCGCGGAGGAGGTCAAAACCCCGGGCTAGTCAGTCGATCGTCAGAAGGACCCTGCCGAAATTCTTCTCGGACTCGACGTAGCGATGCGCGTCGGCAACTTCCTCGAGCGGAAAGGACCTGTCGATGCGCGTCTCGATCCCATCCTGCACCAGGTTCCAGAACCCGTTGAGCGCTGCCTGCGTGTGTGTCCTGATGCCGATCACTGATTGGCTCTTCAGGTACATCGATCTGATGTCGAGGGGCACTGTCTCGGCGACCAGTGCGCCCGAGCAGACGATCACGCCCAAGCGGTCGAGCACCGCGCACAGCTTGGTAAACATCGACGCCGAAGACGTGTTGTCAATCGCAATCGCCACTCCCTGACCCTTGGTCAGTTCCTTGACCTCATCGACAAACGTGTCGTCATCGGTGTTCAGCACGGCCTCGAATCCGTGGCCTCGCAAGAGCTCACGCTTCCACTCTTTGCGTGAGCTTGCGATCACACGGGCTCCCAAAGCCTGAGCGACGAGCGAGGTGACCAGGCCCAATCCGGAGGCGGCCGCCGTCACAACCACCCAGCCGCCTCGCCTCAGTCCCGCGATCTGGAACTGGGTGAACGCGACCGGACCGCTGAGGGCAAGAGCGGCTGCCTGCTCGTATGTCACTGAAGGCGGAATGCGGCGCACGACCTTGGCCGGCACAGAGACTAGCTGTGCGTACGAACCCTGGCGGTGGACGCCAACAAGCTGCGCGTTCGAGCAGCCGTCGTCGCGGCCGATCTGGCAGGCATGGCAGGTCCCGCAGGGTATGAACGGGCTGACGGCAACTCGATCGCCTGGTTTCAAGCTGCCATCCGCGCCTCCGACTTCGACCACATCGCCGGCGAAGTCCGCGCCCAGGATGTGCGGAAAGATCAGGCGCGCAAACGGGTTGCGCCCCGCCCGGGTGCCGATGTCGAGCAGGCCGCCCACGCGCACGGCGTGAACGCGAACCAGGATCTCTCCGGCAGCCGGCCGCGGTTCCGGCGCATCTTCGATCTTCAGCACGTCCGCCGGTCCGAACTCGTGGATGACTGCAGCCTTCATGCCAGCTCCGCCACCACCGGATTGGAGAGACGGCCGAAGTCGCCCACCTCCATCTCTACGAGGTCGCCCGGGCGAAGGAACTCGCCGCGAGGCAGACCAACGCCGTCGGGCGTACCGGTCGCGATGACATCTCCCGGCTCGAGCGTCACGAGCTCGCTCGCGGCGGCGATGAGCGCGGCGACGTCATCGACCATGTCGGACGTGTTGGCGTTCTGCTTGAGCTCGCCGTTCACCCAGAGCCTGAGGTCGAGCCTCTGCGGATCCTCGAGCAGAAACGCGGGCCTGATGCCCGGCCCGAGCGGAGTCGACCGATCCGCACCCTTGGACGCGAGCCAGTCCCACTGGAATGGCTCGCCGATCGGGTGCTGCACGCGATGCGGTCCGCGCAGCGAGATGTCGTTCAGCCCGGTATAGCCGGCGACATGGTCGAGCGCGTCCGCCTCGCTGACGTGGCGTGCGCGGCGTCCGATGACCACAGCAAGCTCCGCCTCCCAGTCGACTCGCGCGCTGGGGTCGCTCGGCACCTGGATCGGCTCGCCCGGCCCGACGAGCGCCGTGGTCGGCGGCTTCAGAAAGAAGTAGGGACGGGCCTGGTCGGCGCGCGCGACCTTCATCTCCCGCATGTGCGCGTAGTAGTTCGCGCCCGAGCACAGCACCTTGCGTGGATACCGGAGCGGCAGCTGCAGCTCGGCGTTCACCACCTCGGGCGCGGACTCGGGGTCGAAGGCCAGCAGGACGGGCTCGACTTCCGCCCAACGCTGCACGAGATCGAGCACGCCGCACGCCGCGACCGGCAGCTCGACGACCCGGCCGTCGACGAAGGCGCCGGCCCGCTCTTCGCTCTTCTTGCCTGAGCGATAGGTGACGAGGCTCCAGGGCCTGGCTTTCATTTCCGTGCGGCCGCCGACTTCCGCGGGGCGAGCTTCGCCCCGGCATCGAAGAACTCGTGCCCCGGAATGCCGGGACCCCACAGGTTCGCGAACCGGTAGTCAGACATCTCCCACCGCCCGGGCCGGTACGAAGCCTCGTCGTAGATCTTGATGAGGTCGGCGTAGTACTCGACGACGCAGCCCGCCGGGTCGAGGTGATACGTGAAGAGGTTGCCGCCGGCGCCGTGGCGACCCGGGCCCCACAGGAACTTGCCGTCATTCTTCTCGAGCACGTCGCCGAGCAGACCGAGCTGGCCGATGTTCTCGACCTCCCAGGCGTAGTGGTGAAGGCCCTCGCCGCCCTTGGTGATGCCGATGCCGTGGTGGTCGGCGTTGCAGCGCAGGAAGAGCAGCGTCCCGTCGCCGACGTCGTCCGAGAGCCGGAAGCCCAAAATCTCTTCGAGAAATCGCTGGGTCTCCCGCGGCCGTTCGGACTTGAGCATGGGGTGGCCGAACTTGCGCGGCTGAACACCGCGTCCTGTGTGGCGCGGCTCGTTCTCCTCCATGCCGGAGAAGACCTCGACCACGTGGCCGTCGGGAAGCTCGAACCGGATCGACTGCGCGACGCCGGGTTCGCGCTCGTGCGCGATCGTCGGCACTTGCCGCTTCGCCAGGGCGTCGTTTAGCTCGTCGAGCGCCGATTCGTCATGGGCCTCCAGCGAGATGTGGTCGAGGGCGCCCTCGGCGCCTTCGATGTAGATGAGCGAGTGATGCGCAGGCCCATGAGTGAGGTACGAGGTGCGACCGTCGCGCTTCACCTCGCGCAGACCCATCACGCCCGTCGCCCATCGGACCGAGTCGTCCAGGTCCGGCACCTGCAGCGCGACGTGCCCAATCGTCTTGATCATCAGGTCGTCCTCGCCAGCTCCAGGTTCAGGATGCGCTCCGCATTGCCGTGGAACACGTTCTCCATCACCTCGTCGCTGTAGCCAAGCTTCGACCATCCCTCGAACAGCCGCGCATGGGTGAGACTGGGGTAGTCGCTGCCGAACATGATTTTGTCTTTCAGCCGCCTCGGGATATCGTGCTTCAGCGCCTGCGGAAAGTATTCGGGACCCCAGCCCGAGGTCTCCCAGAAGACGTTGCCTTTGTGCAGGCAGATCATCAAGAGCTCGTCGGTCCAGGGCCATCCCGGATGGGCCGCGATGATCTTGAGCCCGGGGAAATCCGCCGCGAGGTCGTCGAGCGCGGGCATCGGCCGCGACCGTTTCAGCCTGCGGCCGAGTCCGCCTGGCGCACCGGCGCCCATGCCGGTAGTGCCGACGTCGATCAGCACCGGGACTCCGAGCTCGGCGATCTTCGAGAACAGAGGCTTGAGCTTCGGATCGTCGACCGAGAAATCGCCGCAGATCGGATGGAAGTGAAAGCCGATCAAACCAAGGTCCCTGATCGCGTGCTCCGCCTCCCTGATCGCCGCGTCACCCTTCCATGGGTCGACCGAAGCCCACGCGTTGAGTACGACTTCTGGATGCCGGTCGCGCAAGCCCGCCACGTAGTCGTTGGTGCAGGGAGGTGTCCCGGTCACCGTCTCGGTGTCGAAAGCGACCATCAGCACCTCGACACCGGCTTCTCGCAGCTCGGCGATCACCTGGTCCTCGCCCAGTGGCTGCCAGGGCCGGTGCCAGTAATCGCGCAGGGCCTCCGCGTATGGGCTGATGGCGTTGAACCACTCAACAGTGTTCGGATGGCAGTGCACGTCGATGCGGCGACTGGTCGTTAACTGCATACACTGTTCGCCGCCATGGCGGCCCCTCGACGCAGACGGCGTTCGAGCGTCTCGCTCGACACCATCAAGCCATACCGGCGCGACGGCCGCTCACTCCACGAATACCTGCGCGGGTTGATCCTCGATGGTGCCATCCCGGACGGCGCCAGCATCTCGCAGGTCGAGCTGGCCGAGCGACTCGGCGTGAGCCGGACGCCACTCCGCGAGGCGATGCGGATGCTGCAGGCGGAGGGCATCGTCTCCGCCGAGCACAACCGTCGTGCCCACATCACCGCGGTCGAGGTCGGCGACATCGACACCGTGTACGGGTGCCGTGTGCTGCTCGAGGCAACCGGCGTGCTCGTGACGGTGCGCACCCTGGACGGGGTGCGGCTTCGCGAGCTGACCGAGGCCGCGCGAGAGATGCGCAGCCACGCCGGCGATGTCGATGCCGAAACCTGGGCCCGCGCGCACCGGCGATTCCATCGGGCGTTGGTTCCGCAAGCAGGGCGTGAGTTTGGACGCACGCTGTCGACGTATTTCGACCGCGCGGAGAGATTCCGACGCATGTACCAGACCGAAGAGATCGCGGCCGGCATTCGTTTGCCTGCCGAGCACGAAGCGATCCTGAAGGCGTGCCGGGCCAAGGACGCAACCAAGGCCGCGGCACTCGTTGCCCGCCACTCGGCGCGTGCGGCCCTCGCGCTCATGGCGCAGATCGCGCCGGACCGGGAGCCGACCCTGGTGCGCACGGCCTTGCAGCTCTTCTCGGCGCTCGACGGTTCCTCGACCTAGCCCGTGGTCACTCTGAGGTTGCGCCAGCTGCCCTTCGCCCCCTGACCGTGCACCGACGTGCTGCCGTGCGGACCGGTCGGCTTGAGAGTGCAGACGATCAGGCCGAGGGTTACCGACTGCACCTCGACGGGGATGTCGGAGGTCTTGAAGAAGGGCTTGCCGTCGACGGTCCACTCGGCGCTGCGCGCCTTCGGGTTCAGCGCGATCTCGCAGGCGCGAAACTCGCCCGGGTTGTTGATGGAGACGAACGGCGACTGGACGAGATAGCTGAACGATCCGCCCTCCGGCGTCACACCGGGGATGGGCAACCGCTCGTACAGTGCGCCGACGCGGGTGGCGCTCAGCATCCAGTCGAAGATCATCCCCGTCGAGAAGTCGCCGACCACGAGCCCGATCCATCCGTCGGTGAGGTCGTCGGGGTTGCCGTTGAAGTTCTCGGCGGCCATCTCGGCTGAGATCTTTGCCCCGGTCGCGGGGATCGGGATCGGCTGCGGCGTGACGAGCAGGTGCTTCGGGTCGTCGAACATGTGGATCTGGTCGTGCTTGAGGCGGAACGGGTTGACGGTGATCGTCATGGTGCCGTCCCTGGCCTCGACTTTCGCCTGCGGGTCGCCGTAGGACCACAAACCGTCGGGACCGGGCAGTTGAAGCGGCACCCACTTCGACGTGTCTACCGCACCGGCCGTGAAGGTGTCGTACTCGAGGACCGTCATCGCTTCGCTTCCTCCTTGCTGGCATCCCACTGCGGGAGCTGAATGATCTCGAGGCCGTGCTCGCCGGCCAGCCGCTTGTACTTCTCGGTGTCGAGCACCTGGCCCGGCGGAGGTAGCTCGAGACGCGGCGCGGGCTGCCCCATCTTCTTGTGAAAGACCTCCAGGCCCGCCGGGATGGCGAGTTGCAAGAGATGGCATTCGGTCTCGAACCGGAGGCGGTGTGGGATGTCCTTCGGCAGCCAGATGAAGCCGCCCGGCTCGACCTGAGTGGTCTCGTCGCCGCACGTGCAGGTGACGCGCCCGTCGAGCAGGTACCAGCCCTCGTCCTCCTTGTGGTGGATGTGCAGCGGTGTCTGGCCCGCCGGCGTCTTGAAGTCGAGCAGGCCGAGCGCACCGCCCGTCTTGTCACCGCTTGCCTTGATCGTCATGAGGATCTGGAGATACCAGATCGGGTCGCCGCCCTCTTTGTCGAGGGCGAAGAACTCGTTCGACATCAGCCCACCTCCCAGTGGCTAAGCAGCTGCGCGCTAGATAGTTAGAAGTTTAACTGTATACAGATAGATGTCAATCGTGGGCGTGCGCAGGGGCTGGGTTTCGTAGAGCCGTCAGCTGCTCGATGTCATACCGGCGCCTCAGCTCAGCGACCGCCCTCGGATCGGGCCTGCCCTTCGCCTCCCGCAGCAACGAAGCGAGTTCCTCGAGGTAATCCTCGTGCCCGGACGGAGCGGCCTGGAACAGAACACGGGCGGGCCGGGTGGTGGGGTTCGAGAACGCGTGGGGGCACCCCGGCGGTATGAAGAGCAGTGATCCAGGGCCGCCGTGGAGGAACCGCGAACCCATTGCAGATTCCCACTCGTGCCAGTCCTCGGAACGGTGCTGCGGCTCAAACGCGAGCAGGTCCAGCTCGCCCTCGAGGACGTAGAAGAGCTCCTGCGATGCGCGGTGCACGTGCGCGCCGACGTCGAAACCGGGCGGAACGACAACCTCAAACGTCGAGGCGACGGCCGGATCGCCACCGGGCACCTTCAACGTGGCATGCAGCCCTCCGCCCGCGATTACGCGGCCGTCGCCGGGCCGGAGCATGAGCCCGTCGGCCACGGCTCAGTGCATCTCCCAACCACCATCGACGTTGAAGGTCGCACCGGTGATGTTCTTCGCACGGTCGGAGGCCAGAAAGGCCACCATCTCGCCGAGGTCGCGCGGGGTCTGGAACCGATGCAGCGGGATCCGGTTGCGGAAGAAGTCCCAGCCTTCCTCCTCGGTCTGGCCCTGCATGGCGGAGAACTGCTGGACGACACGCGTGTGCAGCGCTGTCTCAACGATCCCCGGGCACACGTTGTTCGCGGTGATGCCGTACGGCGCGAGCTCATGCGCGAGACATTGCGTGACGCCGATGACGGCGAACTTCGACGCGGCGTAGGGCACGATCATCGCAAAGCCGGTCTGACCGACGATCGAAGCGATGTTGATGATCCGGCCGGCATTCTGCTTGATCAGGTGCGGAACGACCGCGCGGGTGGTCAAGAAAACGCCGCGCAGATTGATGTCGAGGACGCGGTCGAACTCCTCCTCGGTCAGATCCTGGATCGGCGCAGGGTTCGGTCCGACGCCGGCATTGTTGACGAGGACGTCGATCCGGCCGAACTTTTCGAGCGCCTTGTCGACCAGGTTCTGCGCCGATTCGGCTTTGCGGACATCGTGCTTGACCGCGAGATGGCCGTTGCCGAGCTTCTTCGCGCTCTCCTTGGCCTCGTCCTCGAGGATGTCGGCCAGAACGAGGCAAGCACCCTGGTCGGCGCATGCCTCGGCAATGCCGTAGCCGATGCCGCGGGCGCCGCCGGTGACGATGACGACACGGTTCTCGAGATCGCCCATTGTCAGACCTCCTGCTCAACTCGCAGCCTGCCCCGCGATGGTTAACTAGTGAACTATTGGCCAGTTTAACTGTATGCAGTTAAATGTCAAGAAGTCCGACTAGAGGGCGGGCTTGACCTGTGTCTTCAGGCCCTTGCCGCCGAGGAAGGCGTCGATCGCTTTCGGGTAGTCGTCGAGCCCGAACTGCTGGGTGATCATCGCCTTGCAGTCGATGACGCCATTGACGAGCAGCGTGAGCGCGCGCTCGAAGCTGTGCAGAACGGCCATCGAGCCGATGATCTTGATCTCGTCGTTGTAGACCCGAAACGGCGAGAAGGTTGCCGTGGCGTCCGCGGCGGCGACGCCGAACATGAGGAAAGTGCCTCCGCGCGCGACACGGCGGAGGCCGTCTTCGATGGCGGGGATGGCGCCCGTGGCGTCGATGACAACATCCCAGCCCCTCTCGTGATCGAGATCGCCGGCCGACGCGGCGACGCCGTCGGCGGCGAGGCGCCTGGCCAGCTCGTGGCGGGCCGGGTTCTTGTCGACCACGTCGATCCGCCCCGCCCCGGCGTGCTTGATGAGCTGCGCAAGCATCAGGCCCATCGTTCCCGCTCCGTAGATCAGGTAACGGCTTGCTGCGCGCGCCTCGAGGAGGTCGAGACCGTGAACCGCGCAAGACAGCGGCTCAACGAGTGCGCCCCAATCGCGCGGCAGGTCCTCGGGCAGTCGAAAGGCGTTGGCTGCGGGCACGGCGACGAACTCGGCGCACGCTCCGTTGACCGAGCCGACGCCGATCGCGTTCCAGTTCTCGCAGAGATTGAAATGCCCGTCGCGGCACTGCCGGCAGCTGCCGTCGAAGAGCGATGGGTCGACCGCGACGAAATCCCCGACCTTGAGGTTCGACACGTCACGGCCGATCGCGGTGACCTCGCCGCAGAACTCGTGGCCGGGGACGATCGGGTACCGGGTCGGCGCGAACTCGCCTCGCAGCACATGGATGTCGGTGCCGCAGATGCCGCAAGCGTCGACCGCAAGGACGACTTCGTCCGGCCTGGGCGCAGGGTCGTCGATCTGCTTCACCTTGAGGTCGTCGGGCGACTCGATGACGACGGCCTTCATGCCGGCTCTATTTGACAGCACCCATGGTGAGGCCGCGGATGAGCTGCTTCTGTGCGATCCACCCCGCGAGCAGCACCGGCAGGCTCGCCAGCGTGGCCGCTGCCGCCAGCTTCGCGTAAAACAGGCCGCGGCCGCTGATGAACCCGACCAGGAAGACGGGCACTGTCGCCGCGGTTGAGGATGTGAGGTTGACCGCGTAGAAGAACTCGTTCCAGCTGAAGATCAGGCAGATCAAGGAAGTGGCAGCGATTCCGGGCGCGATCAGCGGCACCACGATTCGCACGAGCTCGGTGAAAAACGACGCGCCATCCACGCGCGCGGCTTCGAACAGGTCATGTGGGATCTCGAGTAGGAACGAGCGCAGGAGCCAGACCCCGAGCGGCAGGTTGATTGTGGTGTAGATCAGGGTCAAGGCAAAGATGTTGTCCAGCAGATTGAGGTCGCGTGCCAGCAGATAGAGGGGCACCAGGCTGGCAGCGAAGGGGAGGAATCGAGTCGAGATGAAGAAGAACAGCACGTCCTGCGTCCGCTTGACCGGCCGGATGGCCAATGCGTATGCGGCGGGCAGTCCGAGGACAAGGACCAAGAACGTAGACCCGAGGCTCGCCGTTGCGGAGTTGATGAAGAACGGCGGAAAGTCGCCGGACATCACCTCCTGGAATTCCTGCAGGGTGGGTGCGAAGAAGACCGTTGGCGGCGAGCTGGCCGCCTGCGGTTCCGTCTTCAAAGCTTCGAGCCACATCCACAGAACAGGGAAGAAGAAGATGAATACCACCAGCCAACCGACCACCGTCCAGAGGACCTTCGAAGCCGGGAAGCCGCCGCTGGGGTTTGCTCGCATCTCGTTGGCGCTCATCGCCTGGCCTCCACCTGGAAGATCGAGAACAGCGTGCGGAGCGCGACGGTCGCAACGATCGTGGTTAGGATGACCGCGACCACCCCGATCGCGGACGCCTGCCCGATGTTGAACCCCTGGAAGGCCACGAGGTAGAGCAAGAACGGAAGGTTGGTCGTGTCTTCACCTGGGCCGCCGTGGGTCAGCATGAAAATCGTGTCAAAGGTCTGCACGACGAAAAGCGATCCAAGCAGCGCACCCAGCTCTATGAAAGGCCGGACCAGCGGCAGGGTGATGTGGCGGAAAGCCTGCAGCGCGCCGGCGCCGTCGACGCGGGCGGCCTCCAGCACCTCTGGGTTCTGCGACTGAAGCCCCGCCAGGATGATCAGCATCATGAACGGCGTCCAGCGCCAGACCTCGACGGTCACCACTGACACCATCGGATACTGATTCACCCAGTCCACCCGACCGAGGCCGAATGGGGTCAACAGGTAGGGCAAGAGACCGAAAAGCGGGTTGAGGAGCGTGTCTTTCCAGATCAGGGCGCCGGCTGTCGGCATGATGAGAAAGGGCGCGATCATCAGCGTTCTCATGAAGCCCTTTCCGAAGACTTCGGAGTTCAGGAGCATGGCGACGGCCAAGCCGAGGATTACCGAGATCGCAATGACAGAGATCGTCAGCAGCAAGGTGTTCCACAGCGCGTTGCGGAAGCTCTCGTCGGTCACGAGCTCTGCGTAGTTCTCGAGTCCTACGAACTTGAAGCTGTCCTCTTTGAGCAGGTTCCACGAAAAGAAGCTGTAGTAGACCGTGAGCGCAAACGGGATCTGGGTGATGAGGATTACGTAGATGAAGGCCGGCAGCAGCGGCAGTCGGCGCAGCCAGGCTTCACGGCGGAAGGAGGCGGCCGATTGTCCCGGCACGCCTCCCATCTCAGCCGCTGCGCTGATTTGCAACGCTAGCTCTTACTGATAAACCTTGCCGACCGCCTGTGCGAGCGACTGCGCTTTCGCCAGTGCTTGATCGACCGTCTGACCTCCGGTGATCACTTTGGCGAACTCCTGTGAAACCTGGTCGCCAAGCTGTTGGAACTCGTCGATGTCGACGTACTGGACACCAACGTAGGGAACAGGGTCCACAGTCGGGTGATTGACGTCTGCATGTGCGATTGAATCAAGCGTCACCTGGGCGAAAGCGCCAGCCGCCGCCTTGTACTCGGGGATCGCGTATGTCGATGTGCGCGTTCCTGGCGACACGCGGGCCCAGCCCAACTTGGTCCCGACCAGCTTCGTGTAGTCCTTGTTGGTCGCCCAGTCCGCGAACGTCCACGCGGCGTCCTTCTTCGTACTGGTGGACGGCATACCAAGCGCCCATGCCCAGAGCCAACCCGACCAGTCCTTGACCTTGGTCGGAGCGTAGGCGTAGCCCGAGTTCTTGGCCGCGTCGCCGGTGAAGAAGCTCGCTGCAACGGTGGCGTCGTACCACATCGCCACCTTGCCGGCGTTGTAGGCGTTGAGGCACTCGGTGAACCCGGCATTGGCCGCCCCGGGCTCGCCTGCTGATTTGAGCAGGCTCGTGTAGAACGTCACCGCATCCTTCCATTGCGGCGAGGTCAGCTGAGCGTTCCACTTCTCGTCATACCAGCGCCCGCCAAAGGTGTTGACGACCGTGGTCAATGGAGCGAGTTGCTCGCCCCAACCAGGCAGGCCGCGCAAGCAGATTCCGCTGACGCTCGCACTGTTGACCGCCCTCGCGGCCGCCGCGACCTGGTCCCACGTCGGGTGATCTGGCATGGTCACGCCCTTGGCGGCGAGAAGATCCTTGCGGTACATGAGCATCGACGACTCGCCATAGAAGGGCACCGCGTAGAGGTTGCTCTTGTAGCTCAGCGCCCCACTGATCCCGGGGATCAGGTCGCCCGCGTCGTAGTCCGAACTCTTTGCGATGAACGGGCTGAGGTTCTCAATCCATCCCTTCTTGGCCCATAGCGGCACCTCGTACGTGCCGATCGTGAAGAGGTCGTAGCGACCGCTCTTCGCCGCCACGTCCTGGGTTACCTGCTGCCGGAGCTGATCCTCGGGTAGGGTCACGATGTTGACCTTGATGGTCGTGTGCGAGCTCTCGAATTCGGGAAGGAGCTTTTTCAGGTCCGCCATCGACGGGTTGTCCACCGCCGCAAGCGTGATCGTCGTCGTGCCTGCACCCCCTCCGCCACCGCCGGCACCCGAACAGGCAGCCGCCACCGCGACGACCAGCCCGATGGCGCTCAACCCGAGCCAGCGACTTCTGAGAACCGGAGAACCACGCTGTCCGTCGTTCATCGCGTCACCTCTCCCCAAACAGGCACGCCTAAGGCAGGCGCGAACATTATGACAACGTTGTCAGAAAGACAACGTTGTCAGTTTTAACACAGACCGACTTAGACTTCAACAGGAGAATTTGGGAGGCGACTTGACGGCGAAGTCTGGCGGCTCGACGCGTCCCACCATGCGCGACGTGGCGGCGCTGGCCAAAGTCAGCCTCAAGACGGTCTCCCGGGTGGTCAACGGCGAGCCGGGCGTGTCACCGCGCCTGGCGCGCAGGGTGATGTCGGCCAGCCAGCGGCTGTCCTACCGCCACAACCTCACGGCTTCCGCCCTTCGCCGGGCCGACGGCCGGAGCCTGACCATAGGCGTCGTCCTCGAGGACGTTGCTAACCCGTTCGCGTCCACACTGCACCGAGCGATTGAGGACGTCGCCGTGGAGCGCCACGTGCTCGTGCTTGCCGGCTCGTCGGACGAGGACGAATCGCGCGAGCGAGAGTTGGTCACCGCCTTCGCCGCCCGACGCGTCGACGGGCTGATCATCCAGCCGTCGTCTCGCGACCATGGCTACCTTGCCGCGGAGCGTCGTGCCGGAACCGCGGTCGTCTTCGTCGACCGGCCGCCGGCGGCGTTCGATGCTGACGCAGTGGTGACCGACAACACACAGGGAATCCGTCGCGCGGTGCGTCACCTGATGGACCACGGCCACTCGCGGATCGGTTACCTCGGAGACCTGTACGCGATCGCGACCGCGGTCGAGCGGCACCGCGGCTACGTCGAAGAATTGACCGAGCGCAGAGTTCCGGTTGACGAATCGCTGGTGCGGCTTGACCTCCGCGGAATCGAAAAAGCCGAGGCGGCGGCGTTCGCACTCCTGACTTCGCCGCATCCTCCGACCGCTCTCGTCGCCGGTCAGAACCTGATCACCATCGGCGCCTTCAGGGCGCTTCGGCGCCTCGACATGCACTTCAAGGTCGCGCTCGTCGGTTTCGACGACTTCGTGCTCGCCGACCTTCTCGAGCCGGGAATCACCGTCATTGCGCAGGACCCGGCCGCGATCGGCCGCACGGCCGCCGGCGTCCTGTTTCGCCGCCTCGACGGCGACCAGTCGCCGCCCCAGGTATATACGGTGCGCACACGCATGATCACTCGGGGCTCAGGCGAGATTCGACCGTGAAGTTGCCTTGATCCTCGTCTGTGGTGAGGCCCTTGTCGACGTCGTCCGAAACCCTGATGGCACCCAGCGTGCAACTCCTGGCGGCGGGCCCTTCAACACAGCGCGTGCGCTGGCCCGCCTGGGCGTGAAATGCGCCTTCCTGGGTCATCTCTCCTCCGACGCGTTCGGACAGGACCTGGCCCGGCTGCTGGCGGCCGACGGTGTAAGCCTGGAGCTAGTCTCGACCGGGCCGGAGCCGACCACGATTGCGATGGCGGACCTCGACGCCGAGGGCCTGGCCGAGTACACCTTCGAGATCGAGGGCACGTCGGCGCCCAACCTGACGCCTGAGATGATCCCGCCGCACCTTGGCGACGTCAGCGCCCTGCACCTCGGCACGCTGGGATTGGTGCTGGAGCCGATGGCTTCAACGCTCACCGAAATGGCCGTCCGTGAGCACGAGGGCCGCCTCCTCATGATCGACCCGAACATCAGGCGTAGCCTCGTCGACGACGCCTATCGAGAGCGACTCGCCTCGCTCCTGGAAGTGTGCACTGTGGTGAAGGCGAGCGATTCCGACCTGGGCTGGCTGTATCCGGACCGCGACTATGTGGCAGCGTCCGAGGATCTGCTTGCGAAGAATGTCAGTCTGGTAGTCGTCACCCTCGGCGACGCGGGCGCGTTTGGCGCACACCGAGACCTCAGGATCCGCGTCCCGGCAACGCCGGTCAAGCTCGTGGACACGATCGGCGCCGGCGACGCGTTCGGCGCGGCGGTGCTGGCTTGGCTCCACGACCATGGGCTGGTCGGCTCTTCCTTGAATATGTCGGAGGAGCAACTGCGCTCCAGCCTCGAGTACGCGTGCCTCGCAGCGGCGCTCACCGTCGCTCGCGCGGGGGCTGATCCGCCCCGGAAGAGGGAGCTCGTTCCGGGCTAGCAAGCATCGAGAGCTGGTGCATCGCCGGCGCGGTCGCTGGGTACAGGCTGCGATAGACGCTGTAGTGCTCGTCGTAAAGGCGAGCCCGGACGGGGTCAGGAGCGCTCATTTCCGGATTTACTTTCACGACACTGCATGCCTGCTCGACGTTATCGAACGTCCCTACGGTCACACCGGCGAGAAGCGCGGCGCCGTACGCCGGGCCCTCGTCAACCGCGGTGCGTACGATCGGCCGCCCGAGGACGTCGGCGAGGACCTGCCTCCACAACGTGCTGCGCGCGCCACCACCGGTCGCGCGGATCTCGCGCACGTCTATGCCGAGGCTAACCATGATGTCGAGCGATTCGCGGAGGCTGAACGCAACGCCCTCGACCACTGCGCGCGTCATGTGCGCCAGGCCGTGCCGGGTCGTCAGACCGACGAACGCAGCCCGCGCCCGAGGGTCGAGATGTGGGGTGCGCTCACCGCTGAGATAAGGCAGGAACAGAAGACCTTCAGCGCCCGGTGACACGTTCCCGGCAAGCCTCATCAGCGCGTCGAAGTCAGTGCTTTCGGCGACGTCGCGCCACCATCGCAGCGCGGCGCCGGCGGACAGGGTCACACCCATGTGGTGATAGCGGCCGGGCACCGCGTGGCAAAACGTGTGGATGCGGCCCGACGGGTCCGCTTGCGGCGCGTCCGCGTGCGCAAACATCACACCGCTCGTGCCGATCGAGCAGCTCGCAAGCCCGGGAGCGACAACGCCCATGCCGACCGCGGCCGCGGCGTTGTCACCGGCCCCCGCTGCGACCGGCGTCCCAGCGGCGAGACCGAGCTCTTCTGAATGCTGCACCGAGATGGCCCCCGTAGGTTGGGGGCTCTCGAAGACTGGTGGCATCCAGGCCGATTGGATGTCGAGTGCCTCGAGGATCACGCTGGACCAGGAACGTCGCCGCAGGTCCATAAGCAACGTGCCCGATGCATCCGACACGTCCGTCGCATGATCGCCGGTAAGGCGAAGGCGCACGAAGTCTTTGGGTAGGAGGACGCTGGCGACGCGCGCGTAGCACTCGGGTTCGGCCTCTCTGAGCCACAGGATCTTGGGCGCCTGGAACCCAGTGAGTGCTGGGTTACCCGTGATCTCCTTGAGGCGGTCGGCTCCAACAAGCTCAGTGATCGCCGCGCATTGTGCGGCGGTGCGCTGGTCGTTCCACAGCAATGCCGGGCGGATGACATCGTCGTTGCGGTCGAGGAAAACCGCGCCATGCATCTGACCCGCAAGGCCGACTGCTGCGACATCGCCCGAGACCTGAGCGGCGGTCCTCTTGATGACATTGCGGGTGGCCTTCCACCAATGTTCCGGCTCCTGTTCTGACCACCCTGGTCGCGGAGAATGCGATGGATACGTTTCGTCGGCAGCTGCGAGGACTTGTCCTTCTTCATCGATCGCGAGACAACGAACACCGCCTGTCCCGATGTCGACTCCGATGAGAGCACCCAAATGCGATGAGACGTTACGCGGTCACGTCCAGCGTGTCACGGACGTCAGCACCTGACGATTGACGAGAGCTGGCTCCGGGACGCGCTAAGACACGCGGCAGGTCATCGAATCCGGGATTTCTATTGACAACCGCTCGGCGGCGTCGTGCACTGGTCATTGGCTGAGAGAGGGTTCGCACGTTGTTCTGAAAGGGAGGAACGATGCCGATGAGCACCCCCACAGTTGCTTCCGCAATCCGTCCGTTCACTGTCGATTTTCCGGACGACGCCCTCACCGATCTTCGGCGGCGTATCGCGGCGACACGCTGGCCCAGCATGGAACTGGTCGCCGATCGCTCGCAGGGGGTGCAGCTAGCGACAATCCAGGCGCTCGCCCGCTACTGGACCAGCGAATACGACTGGCGCAAATGCGAAGCGAAGCTGAAGGCGCTGCCGCAGTTCAAGACCGAGATCGACGGGGTCGAGCTCCACTTCATCCATGTGGAGTCGCGCCACAAGAACGCGCGGCCACTGATCATGACGCACGGCTGGCCTGGCTCAGTCATCGAGCTCCTCGAGACAATCGGACCGCTGACCGACCCCACCGCCCACGGAGGCCGTGCCGAGGATGCCTTCCACCTCGTATTGCCCTCGCTGCCCGGGTACGGCTTCTCGGCCGAGCCGGCCGAGATCGGCTGGGACCTGGGTCGGACCGCGCGGGCCTGGGCAGAGCTCATGAACCGCCTCGGATATACCAGCTACGTCGCCCAGGGCGGCGATGTTGGCGCCGGGGTCACCGATGCTATGGCTCGCCAGGCACCGAGGGGACTGATCGGCATCCACACGAATCTGCTCGTGCCCGCGCTGAGCGGAACCATGCCGATGAACACCGATGATGAGCGCAATGCGGCCGCGCAGATCGGTACCTTCCGGAAGTCCGGGGAGGGCTACTTCATCGAGATGGCGACACGTCCGCAGACGATCGGCTACGCCCTGCTCGACTCCCCTCTCGCTCTGGCGGCCTGGATGATCGACCACGACACCGATGCCTACTACAAGATCGCTCGCGCCTTCGTCGAGGGGCAGCCCTCCGGCAACCTCACCCGCGACCACATCCTCGACAACATCACGCTCTACTGGCTGACGGGCACCGGCGCGTCCGCGGCCCGGTCGTACTGGGAGGCCTACGGACCTGATGCACCAGCCGCGCGCCGGCAGCCTCTGCCGCCGCCGACGATCCCGTTCGCCTTCACGGCCTTTCCAGGCGAGATCTGGCGGACTCCGCAAAGCTGGGTCGAGGCGAGCTACCCGAACGTCGTCTACTTCCACGAGGTAGACAAGGGCGGCCACTTCGCAGCCTGGGAGGAGCCGGAGCTCTTCTCGTCCGAGCTCCGCGCGGCGTTCGGCTCAATGAACCGATCGCAGCCTCGAACACGATGAAAGGCAGTGCACGCCGGACGTCTGACCATGAGCAACCGTTCCGTGATCAGGAGCGCACCATCTTGGCGTACACCAAGCGATGGCTGGTTGACCTTCTCCGTCGCCTCGGCTACGCGGAGGCGGCTGAGGACGCATTGCGCGAAATGCCCGAAGAATTTGACCTCGAGCAGCTTCAAGAATTCGGTGACCGGCACGGCATTTCCCGCGACACAGTGACCGACGCGATGGGCGGCAGCCCGTAGGCAGTCTCACGGCATCCGTTTGGGATGAGAGGACATGCACTCGAAAGATGCGACGCACGGACCCGATCCGTGCGCCGACAAACAGATAGTGCACGCCCGGTCAGCGACGAAAACCAGCCGATCATCCGTGGTCTGATGAACGAGTGAGGAGCGGGCAGAGAACCTCCGGCTTGATGACGATCGGCGAGCTGTCCGCTCGCACTGGTTTCTCGGCGAAGGCGATTCGCCGGTACGAGGCTCGGGGACTGGTCTATTCGGCCGGGCGCAGTCACGCGAACTATCGGCTCTATGACGATTCGGCGTTGATGTGCCTGCAGGTGATTAGCACGCTGCGCCAGCTGAGTTTGACGATCAAGGAGATTGAGCAACTGGCAGGCGTATATCTCGGCCGGCCCGGAGAACCGATCGAACCGCACGTTTCGGATTTTCTGGACCGCGCGGATCGGCGCTTGGCCGATCGGATCGAGAACCTGACCCAAGCGAGGCGACGGGTGCATGAATTTCGCAAGAAGGTCGCGGCGGGAGAGATCGGCCGTCTCGTCGCCGCCGATCAACGGCGTGCCCAAAAAGGGGCTTGACCTTACCCCCAGGGGTAGACCTTAGCCTCGGCGCATGAACATCCCATCACGACGAATCGGTTGGCTCGGTGCAGGGGGGCGGGTTGTGGTCGGCGTCCTGTTGCTGGCCCTAGCGATCGTGGGGTTGCCTCCTGTCCGGCATCTGCTCGATTGGCGCCAGATCCTGCTCGGACTGTTGGCACTTCCCGCCGCCGCCATTGCCATCCAGGCGCTGAGGCTGGTGTCCACGGAAGAGCAGCTTTATGAAACCGGCGGATTAGCGAGCGTCATCAACTGCGTGGCGCTGCTCGGCCTCCTCACCATTCCTGCGACTCGCGACGTTACGCTCGTGTTCCTTGGAGCGTCGCTGCTGATCGCGGCGGTGCGTGGTTATGGAGGTTGCGAGACGCTGGCCGTCTCCAACTGGTTGCTGCGCCGGGACGACCAGGTGGGCTGTCTCATCTTCTCGCCGCTCGACCGCGCGGAGTCTCGGATGAGCGGGCGTCTCATCTGACATCAGCCTACGCAGTCAGCGCTGGAGGACGCCAACACCTCCGTCACGTAGGCGCCGGAAACGGGTCAAATCGAATGTCGACTGCCGCTCCATCCCTCACGGGAGTTACTGCGCCCAAACTGGCCTGATCAGCCGGCCACTCCGGTTGTGCTTCCGGCTGTTGGGCGTGCCTCGGCCGCACGAGCTCGATAGGGCTGGATTATTGAGAGCAAGCTCGGGCTCCCCGCCCCTCCTCGCTGTATCTGTCCCGTGCTAAGGATCCGCAGATGGCGCGACGTGTGAACAAGCTCTTCTCGCCAATCAAGGCCCACCACTGGCCGGCCATCGCGCCGACATAAGCAACGCTCCTCAGTGCAAGAACCAATACGAAGGAACAGCTCACATGGGATCAGTTGGATCTAAGTCACGGTCGTTTGCGCGATGCCTGGGTGCGAAGCCGATTGGCTTTCCCCGCGCGTCGATGAGGCAGTTGCAATTGAGGCAGACGATCTCTGTCCGCTGAGGATCACCGGGTCGGCGGCCGCGAACCCCGACAATAACGATGCGGGGGTTGAGGCCCTCGCATACCCACTGGAGACCGCATTCGGGGCATGACCATAGACGCCTTGCGAGCACAGCTACGTCGGCATCAATCCCACCGCGATGATCCGCCGGCGGCCTCAGAAACGCAAAACCAAAACGAGGCACCCCGGTCGAGTCTATGCCTGGGCACCCAAGACCTAGCTACGTAACGCGATTTTCATGAGCAGCAGCCAGAGAGAATCGCGCCCCCTAAGCTGCGCAGAGGCATAGGAACGGCAAGCCTCAAGCTACCGACCGGTGCGTCGCCGGTGGGGTAAGGATCCGCTGGGGTTGACGTTCTCAAAGGACGCGCGTGCGCGCGCGAATACCACAATCGGTGCCGGCCCCGCAAGCTACGGATAGGTACTGGTTACCGAAACCTAACGGCTCCCGGTAGGACACGTCATGTCCGGGAAGGGCGCCTTCGGGGCAGCCCAGATAGGCAGCGTGGCCGAGCGGGTCAGCCCCGCTGCCTCAAGAAGACAACGTCTTGGCGCAGCTTTTGACTTTCGACGGTCACCTAGTCTCGCCGAAACCCGCTGGCTCTGCTCTCGGCGGGTGATGTCCGCGCCCGGATCATGGCGCCGAACAATGTCGATATGGTCCTCTGGAGCACCGAACGAGGCGGGCGCTTAGGGCCCGTCCTTCAACTTCGCTACAGACTGCGGGTAAGCTTCGGAAAAGCAGCGGTTACGGCCAGACGCCTGCGAAGCCAATCGATGCAAGCCGGGCAAACCAGTTCGTGTTCCGGTGTGCCCGGTCCGAGTTGTGCGGAGGGAATCCCGCATAGGGACGCCTCTGCACCCTCGCGGAGCAGATGAAAGAACGCGTTGCCATCCGCACTCTCGATACGACGAAGGGCTCGGTAACCAGCTTCAGGCACGGCGGGCTCAACGATAGCGGTTGGCGCTCGGGCTTTAGCTGTAGAAACTCGTCCAATTGAACGACGATAGGGCGGTCAGACTTGGATAGCCTGTGGAGATGGCCGGCCGGATTCGCCTGCTCGCCACACGCCTTCGTGCCCAAGCACCCATACGACGCCTGATCTATTCAGCCGAGTTCATCGACGACTCAGATCCGTATGCCGCCTCGCTCTGGTCTTGTGGGCATCAACATCCCGATCCCAGCACTGCCTATCAGTGTGCGGTGGAGTGGCTCGAAAGGCTCGCCCGCGCGGGAATCGAGCCAGGGGAACGAAAGGCTCAACAAGCCAGCTGACATGCCTTCTTCCGTCGTGGACGGAAGCTCGTATGGCCTCAGACGCCGCCCCGAGTAGGTCTTCTTGACATTGCGTTGGAAAGAGATGGCGCGTGCGCATGGGGTTGCAGCGCTGCTGCGGTTCCAACCCAGTGCTGAAGGCGTCGTCAACGAACCCCCTGGCCAAATAGCGAGAGGAACCCATGGAATCAAGTTGAGGGGCACACAAATTTCGTCCAGATAGGATTCATCTCCGCGTGACCGCTTAGCGCTCGAGCTCGGAACCGCGGTCTCTCGGACCGAGCTCCATATCGATCGCTTGGCGCAGCACCGGTAGGTCGTTGGCCACGACGTTGGCTACTTGCGTGAGCTGAATTCGATCGTAGGCATGAGTGGCAACATTGCGAAAGCCGCGCACCTGCTCCCACTGGATATTCGGGTGGCGTTTCTTCACTGCGTCAGAGAGTCTCGAGGTCGAGTCGGTCAAGGCCATTAGGTTCCACAGGATCGCGTCGCCGGCGAGTCGGCCCTCCTTCTGGAGCGCAAGTGGGTCTTCAATTAGAGCTCGGTGAATACGGTCGATGCGCTCGCGCATGTAGGCCAGCACGCGCTTGTCGCGATCCTCGTTCAGAGGGGCAGCGCCTCGCCCAGAATTTCCCTGCCGATCGCAGACGTTGGATCGACTACGGTGACGTGGACCCGAGTTCCCAGGAGATGGCCGAGTTCGCGCTGCAACAGATCGAGAGCGCCAAAGTAGGCGAAACCCTCCGGTGCGGGCTCACGAAAATCAACCACGATGTCGACATCGCTTTTCTCGTCGGCTTCCTCGCGCGCAAGCGATCCGAAGACCCGCGGATTCGCGGCCCCGCTGGCCTCGAGCAGGTTTCGGATGGCTGCTCGCTTCGCTCGAACCTCGGCAAGTGTTACCGGCATATCCCTAATTCTGGCCTAGCTGCGGGCTACTGCTGCTTACCAGATCAAGCCGCAGCCGGAATCCTCTCCCTCGAGTACTCGCGCAACAAGCCGCCGAGTCGCTGCCTGCAGACTACAGACCCTGTTGTCGGCACCGGATCGGAACGCGCGATTGGCGGCTGCAACCCCAGCGCTCGGTGCGGCCGAGCGGCGTTGTAATGATCGAACCACTCGACCAGGACGCGCTCGAGGTGGCGTCGGTTGAGGATCAGGATCCAGTCCAGACACTCGCGCCGAGTCGAACCAATCTGCCGCTCCATGTGCGCATTTGACTTGGGGGCCGCAACCGGCGTCCGGATCACTTCGATGCCTTCGGACCTGAACACGAGATCCGAGCCGCCGCCGAACTTGGCGTCGTGATCGTGGATCAGGAACCGCGCATCTACTCCGATCTCGGCGAGTTCCCAGCAGAGGTTCCTCGCCTGCTGGCTGACCCAGTCCGCGCCCGGCCGTTCGGTGACCGCAAACCAGATCACCTTTCGGGTGGCGAGCTCCATATACAACAGGACGTAGAGACGCTTCAGAAGCACTGTGTCGACGCTCAGGAAGTCGGTGAGCACGATCGCCCCGGCCTGGGCTCGCAAGAACCCCCTTCCAGGTCTGCCGCGAACGAAACGGAGCTGGACCGATGCGGTTCCGCCGCAGCAACTTGCGAATTGCGCTCGCCGAGACCACATGACCGAGCTTGATCAGCTCACCGCGGACGCGGACGCAGCCCCATTTGGGGTTCTCCTTCGCCATCTTCAGGATCAAGTTCTGGAGCTCGCTATCGAGACCTGGCCGTCCGGGTCCACGCCGGCGACCGAAGGCTGCCCATTTCCTTTTCACCAGCTCGCGGTGCCAGCCGAGAACCGTTTCTGGCTTGACCAACATCCCCACCAACGCGGCCCGGCTCACTCGCCGGCTGAGTGCGGCCATGATCGCCCGATCCGTGCGGTCAAGGTGCGGCCTCTTGACCTGCCGCCTGACCACGCGGAGTTGATGGCGTAGCAGCAGCAGCTCCGCCTCAGGGTCGCGCACACGTATGCGCACATCGACGATGTCGAGGAGGAGGCGCACGACCATATAGACGAAGGCGAACAGCATCCGGACGGCGATCCTATCGGTTAGCTACAGCGACTAGGGGTAGCCAACCCACCGACGAATATGTGTGCCCGTCAGGCTGCTCTCGGTCTTGCACAAGGCCTGGTCTTGGCAAGGATGTACGTGGCAAAATCAGCGGCCAGGCTGTGGTTCATAGCGAACCTGGCCGCCGCGGTTGTCGTCTGGATCGTCAGCGAAATCCGAAACAACCTCGCCTCCAACCAAACCAATCAAACACTCGTCGATCTTCTACTGCCAACGGCGTTCTTCGGCGCGCTTTATGCGGCGGTAACCGGCATTGCGCTCGTTGCTCTGTCTCGACGCGATCCCAAAGTTGACCAAGCCCAGTCGACCGACCTCAAGGCTGTTGCACGCTGAGGCGTCGCCAGGTCAATCCCTGAGCCCCGTCGATGCGGGCACTCTTCGTTGCGGAGCAGAAGCATCAGAGCGATTCCGTTGACTCCTCCGATCACAAATGGTCCGCCGACAGCACCCATTGAACATCTGCATGAGGTAGTCATTGGTCCCAGTCATTCCGGTGCGGGCTCCCGAGAAAAGCCACTCCAGTGTCGCCGCCAAGCCCGCGGCCAGGCCGAACGTGAGGCACGAAGCCACGATCCACCATAGGCCGAGGGAGGAAGCCGCTCGATCGTGCGAAGAACCGTTTCGAGGTCGGACGCCCCCACCCAGCTCTGAAGGCTGAGCGCCTTGGCAGTGAGCACGGCCCCGACGTCCGACCTGATGATTACCAACGACTAGGTAACCGAAAGCGGTCTATCTAGTGCCTTTCCTTCTTGTGTCGCTCTTATAAGAGGACGCGCGTGCGCGCGCGGGTACCACAATCAGCTTCGGGCGCGCAAGCTAGCGATAGGGCGGGATTATGGTGAGCAATTAGCCGGCAACCGTGACGTCGCCCTATTCGACGATCCGGAATAGACCGTTCGCCTCTGGTCCGAGTACATCGGGCAGAGCATCTCTGACAGCCTTCAGTTCCTCAGCTGTGATGTCGAGTCTGATCACGAAATGTCCATCGAGCCCCAAAGTGCTCGCCGCTTCATCCGTCAGCCAAAGGCACAGAACCGAACCCTCGAGTTCGACACCACGCAGGCCACCATAGAACGCGCGGCCCGACGGTGTCGTTATGGCATACGTGTCTTGGCCAAGTCTTCGGTCCTGATCATCAAAGCTAAGAGCGCGCTGGAAATCGATACCGTCGCCTTCGCCAGATGACAGTTCACGCAGAACTACGGTCTGGGCATTGATTTCCGCCAATGTGACGGCCATAGCTCGGCGGATTGTGATTGAGCTTGGTCGTTCGACTTGCCGGTTACCCAACGTTCCAGCCGTCAGTCTATGTTGCGGGAGACTGACTGCCGATTCCTAAGCGAAGCGCCGGGGTTGAGTATTCGAGTGGTCTGGAGCGCGGTAACAGGCGGTTATCGATAGCACCGTCTGACCGAAAGATAGTTTCCGAGAGATCGGCTCACCGTCACGGACTAGGCCGTCCGGCCCTGGTCCAAGCGCTCGAGCAGCCAAAGCCAGCGGCACACAAGCGAGTCGTTAAGTTCGCTGGCACGAAGGCCACCATAGAACGACACGCCAGCGCGGAATCACACCTGGTCAAGCTCTTAGACCCTCACCCTTCCGGACGCGAACTGACACGAGAGGCCGATCGATTTATTGAACGCCGCAGGCCGAAGGTCAACCTGGCAGCGATCAATTCTGTCGGGTGACGAAACAACGTTGTGCACTTTGCTGCCCCTCGACAATTTCGTCGTGATAACAGACGTAATCGCCACGTGGCATCGCAGCAACCAGACCGGCGCCACCAACCGACAAATCCAATGCCTTCCCATTTTTCGGCTCAGTGTTGATTTCGGCACCGCTCTCTGCGGCCCAAAGAATCACCAGCCAACCCCCTGTGATCGCGACTTTGCCGAGCCTCTTGGCGTCGGATCTTTGGGGTAATGCGGCAAAGTACTCTGACCGATCGACCGCCACCGGCTGCCATACACGGCATAGAACAACTGATCCTTCTGACCGGCGCCAGATATCGGCTGTCCCGGTCGGCATGTCCCACGCCACAGCGGATTGGCCGCCCACCTCGACCGACGCACCGTGATTTTCAACGCTCGCTTCAAGTCGATCGCACAATCGTTGGTAGTCTTGCTTATCCCCAAATACTCCCGTCCAGTTTCGTGCTGCGCTGAAATCAATAATCAGTAGGGGACCACCTTCACTTGAAACGTGTCCTAGAAGCTCTAAAGCGGTTCTCACAGCCCCCACATCGCCTTCATAGCCTTCGAGTATGCAGCAGCCCACGCACCCTGTGCGCGCTGGGCCGCCGCACTCGCGGCGCCACCGACATCGAGTCGACTCGCGTATGCCACACGCTCAGCCTGGGTGAGATTAAATCCTGCAAGCCGTCCATTCCCGGGGCCCTCGTACCAATGCTGGACGAGCGTCGGGTTGTGGTCAAACTCCATACCCGGTGGCACCGATGCTCGTTGAGCCGCTGTTGGGGTGTGTCCGTACTGCGCAACGCGATCGTAGGCTTGATCGGGGAACAGCTTGAGCTGATAGGGTGCCTCTCCAGCTGGCAGGGTTTCGAGCGCCCGACCCCCATCCTCGGCGACCTGAATCGCCTCAGGAGCGCCGCGCTGCACCCCTTGGATCGTTAGATCAACAGCCTCGCCGCCTTCAGGTAGAACAACCGTCGATGCAATCTGCAGGGCATCCAGACCGCAGGTCGCAGCGTTGCCAATGGACTGTGTCGCCTGTTGGCAGCTGTTGACCGCTGAAGTAACAGTGTCGGATGTAGCCTGAAGTGCGGCTACTGCTGCGGGACGTGCTTGCGTTTCCAGAACCTCGCCGGTGTATGCGGCGTTGATGACGTCATGTCTAGCCGTGCGCTGGAGCTGGCTGAGCGGGTCATTTGACCCGTTGTCGGTTCCGTTCGTACCCAAGACCGTCACGAGAGTCGGGACGATGATGCTGTCCGCCGCATTGATTGCCGCGTTCGTCGCGTTGTACAGCGCGATTACGTCGCTCGACATCTGGTCGAATTGGCTCGAGACGTAGCTCTCGAATGAGTTGTAAGCCGATGTAGCGGCGTTTGAGATGTCGGTTCCGGCACTCTGAGCAAAGCTCGTAACGTCCGATGACACTGTGTTTGCAGTGTTGCTCGCCCACGAGCTCACCGTGCTAGTCACCTGTTGGACACATGCCCCCGGGTTCCAGATGCTGCAGCCGTCGTGCCCGGTGGGATCGATCAGGTTGACTGGATCACCGTTCACGTAGGCGTAGCGGTTTCGCGTGAGGGGATCTGTACCCACGCTGACGTCGGCCGCCGGCTGAGAGGCTCTGTATGTGTCTGGCGTAAGAAACGCTGCCTTCGTCGGGTCGTACGTGCGAGACCCAAGCTGGTAGTCACCAGTAGCTGAGTCCAAGCGAGCACCGTGATAGAAGTAGCTGTTGTAGGTACTGCCCTCAAAGCACGGACCCGAGGGGCTGTTTGTCGATGGGGTGCCCCAAGGATCGAAGAAGACCTGGCAATCCGGAGCGGGTCCAGAGGAAGTTGCTTCCCAGACCGTTGAGATGTTGCCCCTGCCATCGCCCTCCAATATCTGCGAATTGTCGAAACCGCTCACCCAGTAGTGGAGAGCTAGTCGCTCGTCGCGCGGACCGAGGACGTAGGGCAAGTCCGTACTAGCGGTCGATGATTCGACCGAAACGGTTTGCGAGAGACCGTCGTAGTGGAGTGTCGTCGTTGCGGACGAACTGGCGATTGTCTTCTGTCGGTCGAGACCGTCATACGTATAACTGATGGCCGTCAGCGCCGGGCAGCCCGATCCGTTCGTCGATGCCACAGAGTGCAGCCGATCGAAGCCATCGTAGGTGTAGTTCGTGCATCCGTCCGTCTGCAGGCCACCGAATCCGAGGTACACGTAACCCGATTTGTTTGTACTGTCATCAGCGTTATACGCGAAGCTTTGGGTGCCGTACGTGAGACGGTTGCTGTCGTGGTCATAGGTGGCAGTCTTCGCGCCTGATCCGTTGTTGAAGCTGGTAACTCGACCGGCTCCGTCGTATGCATAGTCGAGGCTGTGTGACGTAGAGACACCGGGCGTGTTCACATCCAGCCCCTGAAAGCCCGCGTGCGTCATCCGATAGCTCGAGTCGTACGTGTAAGTCCAGTCCGTCATGGCGGGATTGATCCCTTGCGCTGGATTGACATTGCGTTCAGCCAGAGTTCCGTCCGGATTCCAGGTCCAGGTTGCTGTAGTAGACGTACTGCTCAGTTCGTTTTGGGTCGCGACTCTTCCATCAGCGTCGTACGCATAACTGTTGGTCAAGACCCCTGGCGGATTGGCGCAGCAGTAACTGTTGAGTAGGTCTGAGGAGACTGCCGACAAGAGCTCGGCATCGTTGTATGAGTAAGTCGTCTTGTAGCTTGTGGTTCCTCCGTCGGTGTTATCGGCACGGGCTGTCCGCTGCCCCATCGCGTCGTAGGCGACGAGCGAGGTCCGGGAACCGTCATCGGATGTTCGCAATCGCCCGTCCAGGTAATAGGTAGACGTGACGGTCGAGCTACTCGAGCTATCCGTCGTGCTTAGGAGGTCGCCAGCCGGGTCATAGGTATTCGAAATGGTCTTGCCATCGCTTCCGGTCTGGGTCTGGAGACGATCGTCAGCAAAATAAGCGAACTGCTTTGTGTTCGCCGCGCCGCCATTGAAGCTGACGGACTGGCTGGTCTTTCTTCCGCCAAGGTCGTAGCTATAGGACGTGAGCCGAGTTTGAGTTCCATCGGCAGAGACCGGCGTCGTGACCGAGCTCAGTAGTCCGTCGAGGGTATAGGCGTTGGTGGTGGGGGTGCCGGAAGTGTTGTTGGCATCCTTGGCAATCGCCGAGGGCGAGTAGACCTGGGTCGCATGTCCGACCTGGTCGTAGGTGTACTGCGTAGTGTCGCCAGCCGGGTCGACCGCCGTCTTACGAAGGTTGTCGGCGTAGTAGGTGTACGTCCACTTCTCACTTGCTACCGGCATGGCCGAAAGTTGATTGCCATTGGCGTCATACCCGAAGGTCTGGACGTGTGTCAGGCTCCCGCTGGGCGGATTTGTGATCTGAGCGACGAGGCCATCGCTCGTGTACGTGCGGGTGCCCTGAATCCCTAGTGCGTCGGTTCCTTTCACTAGCTGGCCATCGGCGTCGTAGATCGAGCTGATCGACGTGACGCGTGCTCCCGCCGTCGCAGGCGAGGGCGAAGTGACCGAGGCCACGAGGCCGTCATCCGTGTAGAAGTAATTCACATAACGGTTGTCGCTGCCGTTCGAGGTCGGAAGAATCACTTCCGTACGATTGCCGGCGTAGTCGTAGACCGACTTGGTTACACAAACCCCAACGGTCGCCGGGTAACCCGGAACCCCAGGCACGGATTTCGGCGCCGCATTGACCGGGCATTGCGTCGTCTGTGTGGTCGAACCCAACCCAACATCTGAGTGGGCTGAGCTGTCGTATCGAGGGACCCATGTAGCGATGACACGGCCATCCACGTCGTAATCGGTCCGCTGCATGAAAGTCGGATCGGGCGTGGTCGTTGACGCCGCGAATGCCGAAGGCAGGAAGCTGGCGACGATGTTGCCGTCAGCGTCGTAGGCGAGGCGAGTTCTGACGTTTGATCCGCCGCTGGAATCGACCAAGCCGGCCTGGCTTGCGGTCTGGTTGCTGGCTCCCACGACCGTGTCTATGGGCCGGTTCGCAGCGTCAAAACTGTAGGCAGTGACGCGATTGGTGGTCGAGGTGGCGGGCTGGATCATCGCCGTCGTGTTTCCAGTGGCGTCATAAACCCAGCTGGTCGTGACGTTCGTACTCGCATCGCGCTTGACCGTGTTGCTCGTCTTGCGATCAAGGAGGTCGTAGACGCTCGTGGTCACACCGCCGTTTGGATCGTTTTCGGTGATGCGGTTCCCGTCGGCGTCATAGGCGTACGTGACGGTGTTTGCGCTCGTCGAGGGCGCCCGGTACGTCGCGAAGGACGAGACTCGGTCCGACGAATCGTATGTCCAGTGCTGAGAATAGGCTCCGCTGACCGCGCAAGTGGTGCTGCCGCCCTCGGAAAATTCCCGCGGTGGACAGACATCCAGGACGTTGCCGTCTGCGTCGTAGTTCGTGTCGGTCCGCAACGTCGTATAGGTGCCGTCATTTCGCGGCACCTGTTGGCGGATCAGCCGGTGAAAACCGTCATATGTAAGAGTCGCAGTCTGCTGGTTGGCATCAGATACGGAGAGCTTGTTGTCGACACCGTCGTAGCTGACGGATGTCGAACACAGGATTCGGCCCGCGGGGATTGGCGCATCCGAGCTAGTCGACTGGCGGCAAGAAGTCGGCTGCGAACCATCGGTGGGCCAAACCCCACGCGTGAACTCCGTTCCGACCGCGCGGTTGACCGCGTCATATTGCGTCGTGATCACATTGCCATTCGGGTTGGTGATCGCAGTTAGGTTGCCAAATGCGTCGTAGGCGTAATGAGTAGCCGCGCCAGCTGCCGCCTCGGCAGGCATTTGCTGTGTGAGTTGGTTGTCTCCAGAGTCGTAGGTGAAGGTGACGTCGAACGAGCTGTTGCCAGCTTGGTTTCCTCTGGGCGGGCGCATCGTGAGGACATTGCCGTTCGGGTCGATCGAAACCAAAGTCGTGGTGTCGCCCAGCTGATCCCGTTGTGAAGTGACCCAACGCCATGGGGCGGAGTAACTGCCCCGAACCACTTCCACGTACGCCGAACTTGATGGCGACGCGAGAGTTCCCGGGAAGCTTGTGAGCGCTACTCCTGAAGCCGATGTAGCGTTTCGATCCCAGGTACGTGCCACGTTGCCCGCTCTGTCGTAGCCGAAGGCGACGAAATTACCGTTCGGATCGGTGATCCCTTTCAGCCAGCCGCCCGCGGAGAGGTTCCCCGAGAGCTCGAGATCAGTGTCTTGGTAGTACGTATAGGTGTACTGCGCTGTCGAACTGCGAGCCACAGCGAGTGCGGTCAGCGTGGAAATCTTCTGGCCGAAGACGTCGTAGGTGTAGCGAGTGATCGCGGGCTGGTGAGACGAGTCGTACTGGGGTCCGTCCATTTCGCAGATGT